>CALWEC010000031.1 GCA_944376945.1 uncultured Lachnospiraceae bacterium
CTGGATCTGCAGGGCGTGATAGACAATCCGGAGGCAACGGAGGAAGATCTGCGGAAGGAAGTGCGCCGCTGTGTGGATGCCTACTCGGAGGGCGGGCGTTATGTGGTGTTTGGCGTTACCTTGTCCATGCACGATCCGTCGGCTTACGCCCCGGGGAAGAAAATGGCGATTCTGATGGAAGAAGCGCTGCAATATAAGCGATAGGAAAATAGGGCGGGCAGCCGGCCAGGGAGGAATCCCAGGCCGGCTGTTTTTTAGAAAAAGAGAGGGTTTCGGAGGATTCTTTGGGAAAGGACTTGACAATGGGAGGGAAAGCTGCTATATTACCTATATGGTTAATTACTCAAGTAACTAGCCAATAAACCAGAGAAGGAGGGAAGCGGCATGTATCTGGACGGGGATAAGCCTATCTTTCAGCAGATCGCGGAGGGCCTGGAGGATGGGATCCTTTCCGGGGCCTTTCCGGAGGAAAGCCAGATCCCTTCCATTACGGAGTTTTCCGTACAGTACCGGATCAACCCGGCCACCGCCCTCAAAGGGATCAACCTGCTGGTGGACGCGGGGATCGTCTACAAAAAAAGGGGGATCGGTATGTTTGTGAGCCAGGGGGCGGTGGAGAAGCTTCAGGCCAAACGCCGGGAGCAGTTTTACGCCAAATATGTCCGGGCGCTGGTGGAGGAGGCCCGGCGGCTGAACCTGACGGAGCCGGACATTCAGACAATGATCAGGAGGGGGTTTGACCATGAGTCGGATTGAAATGCAGCGGATTGGAAAAAGCTACGGCCCGGTGCGGGCCTTGGATCAGGTGTGCTGCGTCTTTGAGGAGAACCGGATCACCGGCCTTCTGGGCCGGAACGGAGCGGGAAAGAGCACGCTGCTTCAGATTGCGGCCGGGTGGACCTTCCCGGACCAGGGAACCGCCTACGTAGATGGGCGGCCGGTGGGGCCCGGGGACAGCCCGGATCTGTATCTGATGAGCGAGCAGGATCTGTATCCGGACGGCATGAACGGGGAACGGGCCCTCCGGTACAGCCGGCGGCTGTACCCCCATTTTGACGAGGCCTATGCCCGGATGCTTTCGGAAAAGTTCCGGCTGTCTTTAAAGACCAATGTGAACCAGCTGTCCACCGGCTACCGATCCATTTTTAAGATTCTCGTGGCCTTAAGCGTCAACACCCCCGTGGTGCTTCTGGACGAGCCCGTGCTTGGTTTAGACGCCAACCACCGGGAGCTGTTCTACCGGCTGCTTTTGGAAAAATACACGGAGAAGCCTTTTACCTGCGTTATCTCCACCCACCTGATCGACGAGCTGGCGGCGGTGGTGGAGGACGTGACGGTGCTGCGCCGGGGCCAGGTCCTCTACAGCGGTTCCCGGGAGGCGCTTTTAAGCCAGGGATATGCGGTGGAAGGAAAAGCGGAGGCGGTGGACCGGTACCGGGCGGGACGCCCCTGGATCGGGGAGGAGCGGCTGGGAGGCCTGAAGGCCGCCTATTTCTGGGGGGAGCCTGCGCCGGACACGGTGCCGGAGGGCTTGGAGCTTGCCCCGTTGGACCTGCAGAAACTGTTTATCCGCCTGACGGAGGAGGAGGAAGAAAAATGAAGCAAAAGGGCGCGTTGTACGTGCAGCTGGATTCTTTAAAAAAGCCGGTGCTGGTGTTTTACCTGGTTACCGCGGCGGTGGCGGCGCTGGCGATCCTGGGCTACCGGATGGGCTGGGAGGTGCAGGTCAACAACCTGCAGATGATCTCCATGATCTTTCTCTTTGTGGTAGGCTGCTGCTCCTTCCGGGAGGACTTTTTGTTTCTTATGCAGAACGGGGTCAGCCGGGGCGCGATCTTTCAGACCCACTGTCTGGCCTACGGCCTTCTCTGCCTTCTGATGGCGGTGCTGGACACCCTGCTGGGGGCGCTGCTGGCGGCCTTTGGCCCCGGAAAGTCTTTGATGGATTCGTATCTGCCCGGCCTCACGGGCCCGGCCCGGCTGCTGGCCGATGGAGGACTGCTGCTTTCCGCCTACCTGTTTCTCCTAAGCTTCGGCTATCTGCTGGGAGTCCTCAGCTACCGGGGCGGCCGCGGGGTGACGGTGCTGCTGGCCGTGGGGATTCCGGTGCTGGCGCTGGGAACGCCGGTGTTTCTCTCCCTGGAGACGGAGCTGAGCCGGTCCCTGCTTAGCGCGGTTCTCCGGCTGATTCATTCCTTTCCGGCCCTGACGGCGTCGCTTTTCGCGCTGGCGGTCCTGTTTCACGCCATCGGCGGCCTGCTGGAAAGAAGGGCTCCGGTGCGGACCCGAGGAAGCGCGGCGGCATAATAAGAATGCGCCTTTACAATGGGGTCTGGTTCCGTTATACTAAAAATATTCTATTGATTCCGGAGAAAGAGAAGTGGAATATGGTGAAGAAAACGGCTTTAATTACGGTGCAGAATGTTCCTGTCACCGTTATGCACGTTGACCAAAGTGATTATATTAGTCTGACGGATATGGCAAAGGCGCGTACAGATGCGGTGCGGGCTGCCGATGTGATTAAGAATTGGCTGCGGGCACGCTCGACCCTGGAATTTCTCGGAACCTGGGAGATGATGTATAACCCGGACTTTAAAGTGGTCGAATTCGACCACTTTAAAAGTGAAGCTGGATTACATACCTTCACGCTCAGTGCGAAAGAATGGATTGGGCGAACCAATGCGATTGGCATTTATGTCCAGGCCGGGCCCGGGTTTCGTGAAAAAAATATCCTTTCGCTGGATATTTCCCCTAAGATGTGGTATGGTTAGAGGAGACAACATCAATACCATAAGGAAGGTGAGGAGTTGGAAGATTATACCAAGTATCAGCTGAAAGGCAAGGAGGAACTGGAGGCCCTGCTGGAAGGAAAGGACAACCTGTTCCTTCTTGCCTGCAACAAGTGCTTTAAGGAGTTCCAGACCGTGGAGGAACCGGAGTGCGGGCAGCTGGAGCAGCTGGCGGCGGAACAGGGAAAGACGGTCACCGGCAGCCTCCGGGTGGATTTCCTGTGCAACCAGATCCAGAGCGAAAAAAAGCTGCGGGACGCAATCCCGGAAGGGACGGAGCATGTGCTGGTGGCTTCCTGCGGGCTGGGAGTCCAGACCATAGCGGGCCTTTTGGACAAGCCGGTGTACGCGGCGGCGGATTCCGTTTCCGGCGGCCGGGGCCTCCACGGCATGGCGCTGACGGAGCGGAAATGCGACGCCTGCGCCCAGTGCTATCTGAACGTAACCGGCGGCATCTGCCCCATTGTGGACTGTTCCAAGAGCCTGGTCAACGGCCAGTGCGGCGGGGCCAAGGACGGAAAATGCGAGGTGGACAGCCAGAAGGACTGCGCCTGGGAGCAGATCTACCAGCGGCTGGCCAAGCAGGGCCGGCTGGAGGAATTCCGGCGGCAGCCGGTGCAGCTGCGGGACTATTCTAAGGTGAACCCCCAGTTTGTCCGGGAATATGTGGAAGCCATCCGCGCCAACCGGCTGGACGGCTACTACGGCGGCGTCCATCCCACGGAGCGCAAGGAATTTACGGAACATCTGGCGCTGAAGCGGTTCCCGGATCCGGCGGAGGTGGTGATCCCTCTGTCCATGCACGCCGGGGCCCCGGCCGATCCAGTGGTGCAGGTAGGCGACACGGTGAAGGTGGGCCAGAAAATCGGCGAGGCGGCGGCCTTTATCAGCGGCAACGTCCACTCCAGCGTCAGCGGCACGGTGGTGGCCATTGAAAACCGCGGCCATGCCACCCGGGGCGAATGCCTGTCCGTGGTCATCCGCTCCGACGGGAAAAATACCCTGGACGAATCCGTCCGGCCCCACAAGCCTTTGGAGGAACTGACCCCGGAGGAGATTGTGGAGATTGTGCAGGAGGCGGGAATCGTCGGCATGGGCGGCGCGGGCTTCCCTACATCCGTAAAATTAAAACCGGCCAAGCCGGTGGACACCATCCTCATCAACGGTTGCGAGTGCGAGCCGCTGCTGACGGCGGACCACCGGGTGCTCCTGGAGTATCCGGACGCCATCCTTTTTGGCCTGCAGGCGCTGGTGAAGGCCGTGGGGGCCCAGAGAGGGATTATCGTCATTGAGGACAACAAGCCGGACGCCATCGCTTTGATGCAGGAAAAAACGGCCGGCTTCCCCAACCTGGAGGTGGAGGCGGTAAAGACCAAGTACCCCCAGGGCGCGGAAAAAATGCTGATCAAGCGGGTGACGGGGCGGCAGGTGCCCCGGGGCGGGCTGCCGGCGGACGTAGGCTGTATTGTCAGCAACATCAGCACCACCAAGGCCATTGCGGACGCCATCCAGACCGGGATGCCGCTGGTGGAGCGGGTGGTGACGGTCACCGGCGAGCGCCTGAAAAACCCGGGCAACTATATTGTAAAGATCGGCACCAACACCCAGGATCTTATCGATTACTGCGGCGGCATTACGGGGACGGACGTGACCATCAAGGCCGGCGGCCCCATGATGGGCTTTGTGCTTTCTCGCACGGACGTGCCGGTTATGAAAGGCTCCAACGGCATTATTGTGGTGGACGCGGATCACACGGAAGAACAGCCGTGCATCAAATGCGGCCGCTGCGTGGACGTATGTCCCATGGAGCTTTCCCCGCTGTACTTTGGAAAATTCGCGGACGGGCAGGATTGGCAGGGCATGAAGGATTGGAACGTCATGGACTGCATCGAGTGCCGCTGCTGCGAGTACATTTGCTCCTCCAAGATCCCGCTGGTCAGCAAGATCCAGGCCGGTAAAAAAGCAGTAAGGGGGATGAAGTGATATGCTGATTACGGAATTAAAATCCAGGGAAACCCTTGCGGAGCTGGCGGAAGGGAAAATGCTGTTTATCGTCAACTGCCTGGGCTGCAAGGAGGTCCACTTCCCGGAAAAGGAAGCGGCGGCCCTGCAGCGGGAGTGGTCGGATGAAGGCCGGATTACCGGGATCCTGACCACGGATTATACCTGCAATCCGGAAAACCTGAAGCTGCGCCTTCACGGCCATATGGCGGAGATTGGGGCCGCGGACGCGGTGCTGGTCTTTTCCTGCGGCGTAGGCGTCCAGACCATCGCCCGGTATCTGGAGGACAAGCCGGTGTACGCCTGCTGCGATACCTACCCGCTGCCGGGGTTCCAGGGCGTGACGCCGCTGGAATACCAGTGCGACCGCTGCGGGGAGTGCTGGCTGAACCTGACCGGCGGCATCTGCCCCATTACCGCCTGCTCCAAGAGCCTCCTGAACGGGCCCTGCGGCGGCGGCAAAAACGGCAAGTGCGAGGTGGACAGCCAGATGGAATGCGGCTGGGAGCGGATCTACCGGCGGCTGGAGAAGCTGGGCCGGCTGGACGCCCTGAAGGGCCAGGCCCGGGTGCGGAATTTTACGGCGGGAGAGGAAACCTCCAAATAGAAAACAGAGAGGCCTGCGCAGGCGGGCCCTACCGATCATCAAAGATGGGAGCCATAAAATTATGAAAATTACAGAGCTGTTTAAGCGTGGTGAATTTGTTGTTTCCGCGGAGGTAGGCCCGCCCAAGGGCTTTCATGTGGAGCCGATGCTGGAGGAAGCCAAAAAATACCTGGGCGGCGTGGCCATGGTCAACGTGACGGACAATCAGTCCTCCGTTATGCGCCTGGGTTCCCTGGCTGTAAGCAAGGCCCTGCTGGATCAGGGGCTGACGCCCATCTACCAGCTGACCTGCCGGGACCGGAACCGGATCGCCCTGCAGTCGGATCTTTTGAGCGCCGCCATGTTCGGCATTGAGAACCTGCTGCTTCTCACCGGCGATCACACCCGGCTGGGGGATCACCCCCAGGCTAAGCCGGTGTTCGACCTGGCTTCCGTCTCCCTGCTCCAGGCGGTGTCCCGGCTGGAGGCCGGCGAGGACCTGGGCGGGAACCCGCTGGTAGGCGAGCCGCCTAAGTTTGCCAAGGGCGCGGTGGTATCCCCCTGCAGCGATTCCGTGGACGCCCAGCTGGCCAAGATGGAGCGGAAGGTGGAGGCCGGCGCGGAGTATTTCCAGACCCAGGCGGTCTTTGAGCCGGAGAAGTTCATCCAGTTTATGGAGAAGGCCAAACAGTTTGGCAAGCCGGTGCAGGTGGGCATTATCATTCCCAAGTCCGCCGGTATGGCCCGGTTTATGAACAACAACGTGGCCGGTATCCATGTGCCGGATTCCATGATCGAGGAGCTGGCGGCGGACAAAGAAAAAGCCAAGGCCGGCATTACCGGCGTGGAGATTGCCGCCCGGATTATCCGGGAGTGCCGCCCTTACTGCCAGGGCATCCACATTATGGCCCTGGGCTGGGAGTCCAAGGTGCCGGAGCTGCTGAAGCAGGCCGGAATCTAAGCCCCGCCCCGTACAAATCAAGAAAAATAGAACCCCACACCCCAGAAGCAGCGGATTCCGACCGCCTTCCGGGGTGTTTTTTACATGCTTTCCAGGGCGGATTGAAAATATCCTTTGAAATACCTGGCGCGGCGAGATAGAATAAAAATATAAAGACGGATAAAATAGACTTTTATGTTGAAGATAAAGTTAACTCAATAAAATATGGAGAATAATCCATTCAATAATCTGGCGGATCCTCCGCCAGGCATGTATGGAAGGG
>CALWEC010000032.1 GCA_944376945.1 uncultured Lachnospiraceae bacterium
GTTCAGCGCACAAGCTCCGAATGAGAAATGGCTTACCGACGTGACGGAATTTCATTACTATGTCGGTCTGGAGAAACACAAGGTTTATCTTAGTGCCATTCTCGACTTATATGACAGAAGAATTGTATCTTATGTTATTGGCGACTCTAACAATAATGAGCTGGTATTTCGTACTTTTGATGAAGCTATCCAGGCAAATCCAGATGCACATCCGCTTTTTCATAGTGACAGGGGTTTTCAATACACAAATAGGACGTTTCATAAAAAACTGGAGAGTGCGGGGATGATACAGAGTATGTCGCGGATAGCAAAGTGTATTGACAATGGACCGATGGAAGGATTCTGGGGAATTCTAAAAAGAGAACGTTACTATGGCAGACATTTTACAAGCAGAGAGGCGCTTGTGTCTATGATAGAGGAATACATAACGTATTATAACGGTCGCCGGTTGCAACGGAATCTGGGAATAATGACACCAATGGAAAAGCATGAAAGCTATTTACATGTAGCATAAAAACTGCCAGCAGGTAAAGCCTACTGGCAGAAAAACTTATATTTTTTTCACTGTCTACTTGACGGGGAGCGGTTCAATTATTTAGTGCGACAGCCCCCTTTGTTTCTTTCGAGAGGGCGTCCGAGAGGGCGCCCTCCTTTTGGAAGGGTTGTTTTATTCTTCTTCCTGGTTTTCTTCTTCCTTAGGCTTCTTCTGTACGGTGGTGGCGCCGATCACATGGTTTTCCACCTGATGTACGTCTACCGTCAGGTCCGGGGTCTCGCACTGGAAGGTTTCCCCGTCCTTAGGCACCCGGCCGATGATACTGCACAGGTAGCCGCTGAAGGTGTCGTATTCGTCCACCGGCAGTTCCAGCTCCAGTGCTTCCGCCACATCGTCCAGCAGGGCGCTGCCCTGTATGGTCCACTGATTTTCCCCGGCGGCCACAATCTCCTCGGAATCCTCCGGTTCATCCTTTTCGTCCAGACGTCCCACCAGGGATTCCATCAAGTCGTGGAGGGTGATAATGCCGGCCAGGCTGCCGTACTCATCCAGCACCACCGCAAAGTAGGTGCGCTTTTCCTTCATCTCCTGGAACAGCACGTTGGCCTTCATCCCTTCCGGCACAAAGAAAGGAAGGGTAACCGCCTTCTCCATCAGGGCTTTGCGGCTCCGGTCCTCCATGCGGAAGTAATCCCGGGTGTCCAGGATGCCTACGATATCGTCCGGATCCTCCCCGCAGATGGGGTAGAAGGTATGGCGGCTGGTGTAAATGGTCTCATCCCACTCCGAATCCGCGTCCTCCTGGTACAGCAGCACCACGTCCCGCCGGTGGGTACAGAGATCCAGCACGGAGGTATCGTCAAAGTCAAACACATTCTGGATGATTTCGCTGGCATCGTCCCGGATGGTGCCCTGTTCGTTGCCTTCCGTAAGCATCACCAGGATCTCCTTTTCCGTAACCTTTTCTTCCTCCTCCTTGGGGTTGATGCCCAGAATCCTCAGCACCGTGTTGGTGGAGACGGAGAGCAGCCAAACCACCGGGGAGAAAATCTTGGCTACGGCGTACAGGACGCCAGCCATTCCCATGGCCAGGGCTTCGGTTTTCTTCATGGCCAGACGCTTGGGCACCAGCTCGCCCAGCACCAGGTTAAAGTAGGCCAGGATCACCGTGATCAGGGCTACGCAGATGGTCCGCAGAATGTTGGCCGGAATGCCCACGCCCCAGCGGATCAGCAGGGAGGTGAAAGGGCCGGCGAAGTTTTCCGCGGCAAAGGCGCTTTGCAGCAGTCCAGCCAGGGTAATGGCAATCTGGATGGAAGAGAGGAAACGGGCCGGCTGCTCCGTCAGATACGTCAGCTTCCGGGCTTTTTTGTTCCCCTCGGCGGTGAGCCGCTTTAGTTCCGCCTTGTTCATGGAAATTACGGCGATCTCCGCGCAGGCAAAGTAAGCGTTTACAAAAATCAGGACAATCAACAAAATAAACGGCTGCAACATGATAACTTTTGAAACTCCTCTCAAAATAGAATGATTTTTTCACTGTGTATCCGTAAAAAAGCGTAAAAGGTACGACCCTCCTCTCCGTGTCCCGGAGGAAGGCCGTACCTCTAACTATTCACGGCATCACATGGAATCATTCGATCGTGAGGCGTGTCGTTATCCCCGTCCGAACTGTCGTCCATGTATGCATTCACATCCTTTCTTTTCTAACTGGTGTCTATCATACTATTTCCCATGGATTCTGTCAAGTTGCTTTTGGGCCAGGGAGGCTTGACAAAAGGGGCCAGGAAGGGTATGCTAAAGTAAACGTCAGATGAATTTGCAGGGGGGAGATACAAGATGCGGATTTTGGTTTTGGAAAACAGCACCACTTCCGCCAAGGCTATGTGGTATGACTGGGATACGGGACAGGTGGAAACCCGGTCGGCGCCCTATCCTCCGGGAACGGTGGAGGAAGGGACCTGCCAGGCGGAGCAGGCCTTTCTAGCGGTGGTCCGGCTGGGGCGGAAGGTGGCGGCGGGACGGCCGGTTTCCGCCGTGGCCCTTACCGCCACCTGGCACGGCCTTTTGTTCTGCGGCCCGTCGGGGGAGGCTCTGACCCCGGTGTACCTATGGTCGTATCCAGGGGCGGCGTCCTATGCGGCGGCGCGTCAGAAAGATCAGATGTTTTCGGAGCGGTTTTATCATCTGTCCGGCTGCGGGATCCATGGAAGCTATCCCTTTTTTAAGTATGGGTTCCTGCGGGAAAACGGCAGGATTCCCCAGCATTTCCGGATTTCCGATCAAGGAAGCTATAACCTGGAGCGCCTTACCGGCCAGTGGGCGGCCAACCGGTGCATGGCTTCCGGCAGCGGTTTCCTGGACACGGGAAAGGGCGGTTGGAGCCAGGAACTGCTGGCCTGGAGCGGCCTGGGCCTGGAGCAGCTGCCGCCGCTGGTGTCCAGCCGCCAGACGTATCCTCTTTCGTCCCAGGGGGCGGCCTGGCTGGGGCTTCCTGTGGGAACGCCGGTGTTTACCGCCTTTGCCGACGGGGGCATGAACCAGATCGGGTCCGGCGCCTGCCGGGGCGGGGATGTGACCCTTTCCGTAGGAACCACCGGCGCCCTGCGCATGTCGGCGCCGGAATTTCGGACCGGCAGCTGGCCAGGGCTTTGGTGTTACCGGATTCCGGAGGCCTGGCTCTGCGGGGCCGCGGTGTCCGGGGCCTGCAACTGCCTGGATTGGTTCCGGGAGCAGCTGGCGGAGGGGCTTCCCTACGCGGCCTTTGAGGCTCCGGCGGATTGGCAGGCGGATACGCCGGTATTCCTTCCTTTCCTTTGGGGGGAGCGCTGCCCTGGCTGGCAGGAAAACCGGCCCGGCGGTTTCTGGGGAATCCGGGGCCACCACACCAAGCGGGAGCTGTACCGGGCGGTACAGGAAGGGGTCCTTTTCAGCCTTCGCCATTGCCTGGAGCTTTTGGAAAAGCAGGCGGGAAGGCCGAGAAATGTGTATCTTTCCGGCGGCATCCTTCAGTCGGAAAGCTGGACGCAGATGTGCGCGGACATTTTGGGGCGGGAGCTGATCCGGGACGCGGTGGCCCAGGCCTCCATGACCGGGGCGGCGGCGGTGGCAAACTGGGCCCTGGGCGGCTGGGAATCCCTGGCGGATTACCGCCCGGCTCCCGGGGCAAAGGTAACGCCCAACCGGGCGATGGAACGGCACTATCAGGAAAAATACCGGCGTTATCGGGACGCGTACGAGAAAACAGGAGGTAAGAGAAGATGAAATGTGAAATCGCGGTGTATGGATTAGGCGTAATGGGAAGCTGCCTGGCCAGGAACCTGCTGCGCAAGGGATTCCGGGTGGCGGTATACAGCGTAGCGGAACCGGAGCGGCAGCGGTTCCTCCAGTGGGAGGAAGCGGCCCAGGCGGTGGTCTGCCAATCGGAGGAAGAGCTGCTGGAAACTTTGGAAACGCCGAGGAAGATTTTTCTGATGATTACCGCCGGAAACCCGGTGGACCAGGTGCTGGGGCAGCTTCTGCCGCGCCTGGCTCCTGGGGATGTGGTGCTGGACGGGGGAAATTCCTACTACCAGGATACCCAAAGGCGGGAGGAACAGTGCCGGGATCAAGGGATCCGCTATCTGGGGGTCGGTGTTTCCGGCGGGGAGCGGGGAGCCCTGTACGGCCCCAGCTTAATGGTAGGAGGCAGCCAGGAAGGCTATGAGCTTTGCCGGAGCTTCCTGGCCGCCATGGCCGCCCAGGCGGAAGGAAAGCCTTGCTGCGCCTACATGGGGCCCGGCGGCGCAGGCCACTATGTAAAAATGGTCCACAATGGCATTGAGTACGGGATCCTGGAGCTGCTGGCAGAGGCCTATCAGTGGATGAGCCAAGGGCTAGGCTGGGACGCGGAGCGGATCCGCCAGGTCTTTGCTTCCTGGGAGAATACGGAGTTAAGCTCCTACCTGGTGGAAATCAGCCGAAAGGTCATGGGAAAGAGGGCGGAGGACGGCAGCCCTCTGGTGGAAAAGATCCTGGACGTGGCCGGCCAGAAAGGAACCGGCAAGTGGACGGTACAGGAAGGCGTGGAGCGGGGGGTCTATATTCCTACCCTCTACGAAGCCGTGTCCGCCCGGAACGTATCCGGGCAGCGGGAACGGCGGCTGCAGGGCGCCAAACGCCGGGCGGCTGCCTGCCAGGAAGCGGAAAGCAGACGCCGGGCCGCCGGGCAGGGGGAAACGGCCAAGAGCCGGGATCCACGGACGCAGGGGCAGGAGGAAGCATCCCTGCGCCAGGCGCTGTATCTGGGCATGATCACCTGCTTCTCCCAAGGCTTGGATTTAATCCGGAAGGCTTCGGAGGAGATGGGGTGGGAGATCCCGGCAGGAGAGCTGGCCCAGGTGTGGAAAAACGGCTGTATCATCCGCTGCGCCCTTTTAAACCGGATCCAGAAGGCGGCGGAGGAAGAGGCAGACATTCTCTTCAGCCGGGAATTTGAGGAAATTTGGAAGCAGAGGGACAGCTTGGCGGATTTCCTGGGAACCGTGGAGCAGGCGGGCCTTTCCCTTCCTGGTTTTGCCGCCTCCCTCCACTATCTGGACGCCTTCAGCCAGGAGCGGATGCCGGTTTCCTTTATCCAGGCCCTGCGGGACTGCTTTGGGGCCCACACCTATCGGCGGGTGGACCGCCCCGGAACCTTCCACACCCAGTGGGAGGAAGAGGAATGACAGGCAGCAAGGCGGAGCAGGCGGCGGAAGCCCTGCTGGGATGGATTGTAGAGGAACGGCTTCTTCCAGGGGACCGGATCCCCCGGGAGGAGGAACTGGAGGAACGGCTGGGAGTGGGCCGCAGCACGGTCCGGGAGGCGGTAAAGCTGCTGGCCTCCCGGAATATTCTGGAGGTGCGCCAGGGGGCAGGCACCTTCCTTTCCCCTAAGCAGGGGGTGGCGGAAGATCCCTTTGGCTTTGTGCTGGTGCAGGATAAGCGGAAGCTGGCGGAAGATTTGCTGGAGCTGCGGCTGATCCTGGAGCCTTCCATCGCCGCGCTGGCGGCGGAGCGGGCCCTTCCGGCAGAATGCAAAAAGCTCCTCCTCCTGCGGCAGCAGGTGGAAGAGCAGATTGGCCGGAAGGAAAATCATCTGCAGGCAGACGCCGCCTTCCACACGGAAATCGCCCGGCTCAGCGGAAACGGCGCGGTCCGCCGCCTGCTGCCGGTGATTACCCAATCGGTGACCCTGGACGGAGAGCTGACGGACATGGCCCTGGCCCAGGAGACGGTGGAAACCCACCGGGAAATCTGCCAGGCCATCCAGGAGAACAATCCCCGGAAGGCCTGGCAGGCCATGTATTACCATCTGCAGCTGAACCGGCGGAGAATGGACCGGCAGCTTACATAAGAATCCCGCCAAAGTTCAGGAACAGCGGCGCAAACACCAGGGAGACAATGGTCATCAGCTTGATCAGGATGTTGATGGAGGGACCGGCGGTATCCTTGAAGGGATCGCCCACCGTATCGCCCACCACCGACGCCACATGGGCCTCGCTGCCGCTGCCGCCGTGGTGGCCTTCCTCAATGTATTTTTTGGCGTTGTCCCAAGCGCCGCCGGCATTGCTCATAAAGATGGCCATCAGGACGCCGGTGACCAGGGATCCGGCCAGCAGGCCTCCCAGGGCCGCCGTGCCCAGCAGCAGGCCCACCGCCAGGGGGACCAGCACCGCCATCAGGCCTGGCACCAGCATTTCCCGCAGGGCCGCTGTGGTGGAGATGGCGACGCAGGACTTATAGTCCGGCTTGCCGGTTCCCTCCAGGATCCCGGGGATGGTGCGGAACTGGCGGCGCACCTCCTCGATCATCCGGTAGGCCGCCTTGGACACAGACTGCATGGTCATAGCGGAGAAAACGAACGGCAGCATGCCGCCCAGCAGCAGGCCGATGGTTACGGTAGAGTCCAGGATGTCGATTACGTTCAGGCTTACGGCCTGGGCGTAGGAGACAAACAGGGCCAGGGCCGTCAGGGCGGCGGAGCCAATGGCGAAGCCTTTGCCCATGGCGGCGGTGGTGTTGCCCACCGCGTCCAGCTTGTCCGTGATCTCCCGCACATGGTGGTCCAGGCCGGACATCTCCGCGATGCCGCCGGCGTTATCCGCAATGGGCCCATAGGCGTCCACCGCCACCGTAATGCCGGTGGTGGAAAGCATGCCCACCGCCGCCAGGGCGATGCCGTACAGGCCGGCTGCCTGGAAGGAGATAAAGATACCCACGCAGATCAGCAGGATGGGGACGGCGGTGGACATCATGCCCACGCCCAGGCCGGAGATGATGGTGGTGGCGGCGCCGGTTTCCGACTGCTCCGCGATCTTTTTGACCGAACCGTAATCTCCGGAGGTGTAGATCTCCGTGACGATGCCAATGAACAGCCCAACGATCAGGCCGGCGATGATGGCGATGGCCTGGCTGTACCCGCCGAAGAACATTTTGCCCAGGACCAACGCGCCTACGACCACCAGGGCGGCGGAAACGTAGGAACCCATCTTGAGGGCTTTGTGGGGGTTGGAATTGTCGCTGCCCCGGACAAAGAAGGTGGCGATGATGGACGCCAGGATGCCCACGGCGGCCAATACCAGCGGGAAGATAACGCCTGCCCCGGCAAAGGCGGCTTCCACCGCCACGCCCAGGGTCAGGGCGGAGACCAGGGCGCCCACATAGGACTCGAACAGGTCGGCGCCCATGCCGGCCACGTCGCCTACGTTGTCGCCTACGTTATCCGCAATGACAGCCGGGTTCCGGGGATCGTCCTCCGGGATGCCTGCTTCTACTTTGCCCACCAGGTCGGCGCCTACGTCCGCGGCCTTGGTGTAGATCCCGCCGCCTACACGGGCGAACAGGGCGATGGAGGAAGCCCCCAGGCTGAAGCCAGAGAGGATTCCTACCTGGCCGGTAATGGCGTAGATGGCGCTGCAGCCCAGAAGGCCCAGGCCTACCACGCACATGCCCATGACGGAGCCGCCGCTGAAGGCGATGCCCAGGGCCTTGTTCATGCCGCTGGTGCGGGCCGCGTTGGCGGTGCGCACGTTGGCCTTGGTGGCGACGGTCATACCGGCGTAGCCGGCCCCTACGGAAAAGGCGGCGCCTACCAGGAAGCTGACGGCGGTAAGCCAGTCAATCCCCAGGCCGATGGCCACAAACAGGATGGCCACAAAAAACACCAGGATCCGGTACTCGGAAAACAGGAACGCCCGGGCGCCTTCGTGGATGGCGCCGGAGATTTCCTGCATCGGCTCCGTGCCAGGGTCCTGCCGGGCTACCAGGCGCGCTTTGTAGAAGGCGAACAAAAGCGCCAGCACGCCCAGGACAGGGGCTGCGTACAATAGTTTTTCCATTTCTTTTTTCCTCCCAGAAAAAATGATAAGACGCAAGCCCCCAGAAACGCAGAAGAATTTTCTGTACATTTCTGAGGGCTATTTCATCATATAATAAAAATGTTGTCTTGGCAAGAGGGTAGGACAAAATTGAAAAATGTAACATTTACAAAGGGAAAAGATAAATCTATAATGGCAATATCCCTTTATCACGTACAAAAGCAAAGAAGAAGGATGACGCTCTTTTTTCTTGACACGCCTTCGGGAGCCGCTATAATAAAATAGGAAGAATCGCGGAAAGAGATCGGAGGTAAAAAGATTGGCACAGGCAAAAAGAAATAAGGCTTCCTCCGGAAAAAAGACCGGATCCACCGCCAGGAGGACCACGGCCAAAAGAAGTACCGGCAGGAAGGCTGCTGCCAAGAAAAAGCAGGAAAATACAGGGATCGGAAAGGAACTGGGGATTTTAGCGGTGTTTGCCGCGGCGGCGATCCTATTTTTGGGAAACCTGGGGATGGCAGGAAGCGTAGGGGAAAAACTGCGGGAGATACAGTTTGGATTGTGCGGCACAGCGGCTTGGCTTCTGCCGCTGCTTTTGCTGTGGGCCGTTTGCTTCGGCGTCTCCAACGGGAGCAAATACCCGGCTGCCGTATGGGTAAAAATCCTGGTGACAGCCGCGGCCTTTACCGTATTGTGCGGGATTTTGGAGCTTTTAGGCGGAGACGGCGGCGTAACGCCCCGGACCCTGGGGCAGTATTATGCCCGGGGAACGGAAGGCTTAAACGGCGGCGTCTGCGGCGGCGTCTGGTACCGGCTGCTGTATCCAGGGCTGGGGCTGCTGGGCGCTTACGTGGTGCTGGTGATTTTGTTTATCGCCGGCGCGGTTTTTGTCACCGGAAAATCCTTTATCGGTCCGCTCCATGAAAAGGGTTCCCGGATGGTCCATTCCGCCCGGGAGGACATGGCCCGGATGCGGGAGGAACAGGCCCAGCGTACCGTCCAGCGCCAGGAAGAAAAGCGGCTCCGGCAGGAGCGCCGGCGGGAAGAGCGGCTGCGGGTGGAGCAGAAGGTCCAGGGGGTGGCCCTGGACAATACGACCCTGATTGTGGAAGAAGGGCCTGGTTTGCGTACGGAAAAGGCCGCTCCTCCTGTGGGAAGCCCGGATCCTTCCCAGGCAGACCTGCCTCCGGAAATCCTGCCGGAGGAGCCTTCGGCCCCTTCGGTCCCGGAGAAACAGGAGGAGGCTCCGCCGGAATTGGATTGGGGGATGTTTACCGGCAGGATCCACCAGAATGGTACGGAAAGCATCCGCAGCCCCCGGGAGCAGCGGACCCTGGAGGAGCTGGAGTCCCTGGACGCGGAGCTGCAGGCCGCCATAGGCATGGAGGCGGAGGAAGTGCCGGCCCCCTCGGAATGGGCCCAGGCGGCCGCCCGGCTGGACGCCTGGCGGGATAGGCCGGAAAGCGAGAGCTGGCGGGAGCCGGAAAACAAGAGCTGGCCGGAACCGGCAAAGGAGAGCCAGCCGGGGCTGGCAAACGAGAACCGGCTGGAGCCGGAAGAAGCGGGATTTTCCGAGGAAGAGGACGCCCTGTCGGCCTACGATGAATTCACGGCCCCGGCCCCGCTGGAAGGGCAGAGCTGGGAGATCCCGCTGCCTGGCGGGGAAGCGGGCAAGGCCGGCGCGGCCCCGGCGGGAAAAACAGGCGGTAGCCGGTCTGGTGAGAGCATCTGGCGCACCGGGGAAAAGAAGGACGGAAACAGCGGCGTCACCTTCCGGGACGGCGGAGCGGCTTCCGCTGGCGGCGCAGCCATTCCCGCCCCGGCTCCGCCGCCGGTGAAGCGGGAGTACAAGCTGCCGCCTCTGAGCCTCCTGAAGATGGGCCCGAAAAAAAGCGGCATGTCCCAGCGGCAGCTGAAGGAGACGGCGGTAAAGCTGCAGCAGACCCTCCAGAGCTACGGGGTGGGGGTGACCGTCACGGACATCAGCTGCGGCCCTACGGTGACCCGGTACGAGCTGAAGCCGGAGCAGGGGGTGAAGGTCAACAAGATCCTGAGCCTGACCAACGACATTAAGCTGAACCTGGCGGCGGCGGACATCCGGA
>CALWEC010000033.1 GCA_944376945.1 uncultured Lachnospiraceae bacterium
GGCTCCGCCTCCCGCTCAAAAATGCGCCGGGGCACCCCGATCAGGTAGGCCACCAGCGAGACGATCTCATAGGTGCTGTCTTGGTACAGCTGCTCGTCCCCATTCCACCCTGCCGCTTTTCCGTCCAGCTGCATGCTCCATCCCCCTTTGCGGTTTCCATTTCTTTCAGCTTATGCGCCCCGGCGGGGAAACATTCCCGCGCCGTCTTCCGGCAGCCGGGCCATGCTCCTCTGCTACCGGAACTCGATGATGGAAGCCTCCACCGACTCGCTGGTATTCACATTGTACCAATCCAGGTAGAAATCCAGCCATTCCTCGTCCTCCCAGACACAGGTGGTATGGGAGGAGGCAAAGATCTCCGGGGACGGCAGATAGGAGAAAATCGAGGTTCCGTCAAAGAACATTTTCTGGAAATCCACCGGGATCCCCAAGCTGGCCATGCGATCCGCAAACCCGTTATCCATGCCGTCCGAACCCATATATTCCGGTTCATCCAGCAGCGTTAGGCTGGAGCCTTCGTACATTAGGGCGGTAAACCGCATCAGGACGCCGTCCGCAATATGGTCGTGCACCGCCCTCTCCTCAATCCCAATGATGGGATACCCATCCTCATAGGTCAAGCAATTTAGGTAGCCATTCTCCGCCTGGCTCACCACCGTAGCGCGGATGCTAAGCTCCGACACGCATTGGGCCGCGCCGCCCACCGCCTCAAACATCTTCAGCCGAAGAGTATAGTCCGGATTTACTTCCACCACCAGCAGCTCCGAAGCCCCGTCCAGGTCAAAATCCTTCATCACCGTACCCAGGGGCTCCTGGGGGAAGCAGCCTTCAAAAGAATAGCGGATGGCGGGATAGCCGCTGGCCCCTTCTTCCTTGACAAAATAGGAGGTGTAAATGGCCCCGTCCCCATACAGGCAGGTGAGGCTGTCCGCATAGGCCTGGAGCACGGTTTCCGCCGGGGCCGTGGACTCCGTCTGGCTGGTTTCCGGCTCATTGGTTTCCGGTGCGCTGGTTTCCCCCGTCCCCGGTCCGTCCCCCTCCTGCGGCCGCTCTGCCCCGGCGTTTGGATTCTCCAGGCGGAAATTCCGGGCGTGCCGCCCGCCAAAGATCTCCGGCTTGGCCCCCTGGCCGCCGAATTTGACCCCATCGTCCTCCCCCCAAAGATCCCCGGCATGATCCAGGGCCTCCTCCAAGGTCCGGTATTCCCCGGTGGCCACGTTCGTCATACAAAGGCCGTTGACCGTCTCGTACAGCATCCGCGTATTGTAGGTGGTCAAAATGGTGTCCGAATTGGCCACCACCGCCTCCGCCCCTTTGTCCAGGAAGGCCTCCGCCAGGGCGTCGTCCTTCCCGCTTTCGCAGGCCGCCAGATACACGAACGACCCTTCCAGGGAGCCTAGGTATTCCTCAAAATACTCCGGGCCCACCGCCACCCGGCCGTCCGTGCACTTGAGCAGGCGGCCTTCCACAAAATCCTCGTAATATTCGCCGCCCTCCCGGTACTCGTCCTCGTCAAATTCCTCCCCGGTAGCCAGGAAGGAATGGGTCTCCTCCGTCCAGCCGCCGTGGCCATGCCAGAGGATAAACTGCTTCTCCCCCAGGTCCTCCAGATGGGACAGCGACACCCGCTTCCGATCCCAGTTTTTGCTGAATTCCCACTCCGCCGACTGCCTTTCCAGGACCTCCGCCGCCGCGTCCGGCAGCTTCATTTCCTCGGCAAGCTCCGCCGGGTAGTCGTCCGCATAAGGCTGAAGCGTGACAATCTCGTACGATTCTTCCAGGCTGGCGGCGTCCGTCCCCGCAACCCGGGGCACATAGACCAGCTGCAGGCCGCTTTCGTACTGCATCCACACATTGGAACCGGAGACCGAGCAATCCGCCAGGACGCCGTCCTCCACCAGCTCCTCCGCCAGCTCGCCCACCGCCTCGGCAGCATCCTCCGCCTGGTCCGCCGGGATGTATCCGTCCTCCAGGAAGTCCTCCTCCACCTCTGCGATGGCTTCCTCCGCTTCCTCCATGGCTTCCATATCCCGCTCCGACGGGCCGCCCCCCAGAAGGCTGCACCCAGCGGCCCCCAAGGCTAGCGGCAGCAGCGCAGCCGCCAAACTGTACCGGATTTTCCTTTTTACGTTGTTTTTGCTTTCCATAATTACCCCTGCTTTTCTCTGTTTTGGGTGTTCCATTTTACCTTCCCTTTTCCAGCCAAGCCCCTACGTCTGTTTTTTATAGGATAACATAAATTTGCTTCCCAAGCCATAAGACCGTAAAATTTTTCTTTCCCCAGCACGTAAAACAGGGGGCCGAGAAACCTGTCCGGTTTTCTCAGCCCCCTGCCCTCTGCTTTTTAGCTTCCGGCCGCTTCCGCGCCTAGTTTTCGGTCGTTTCTGCGCCTGGCGTTCTGCTGCTTCCGCGCCTGGCGCAGGCGCGCTCTTTAGCCCTCGATGGCGATGGTCTTTTTGGTCTCCACTGCCTGCGCGTCCTTCTTGGGAATGCTCAGCCGCAGGATACCGTCCTCAAACTTAGCTTTAATATCCGCGTGGGTGATGTCCTCGCCCACGTAGAAGCTTCTCTGCATGGACCCTGCGTAGCGCTCCCGGCGGATGTATTTGCCTTTCTTATCCTGCTCGTCCTTATCCAAGCCCTTGGCGGCGGAGATGGTCAGATAGCCGTTCTCCAGCTCCACGTTGATCTCATCCTTCTTAAAGCCCGGCAGGTCTACGTCCAGCTCATACCCGGTCTCGTGCTCCCGGATGTCCGTCTTCATCATATTTTTGGCGTTCTTGCCGTACAGCGGGTTCCGGTTGCCCCAGAATTCTTTTTCCAGGCGGTTAAAAGGGAAGTCCATCCAGTCGTCATCAAACAGGTTCTCTCCAAAAATGCTCGGTACTAACATACGTCATGCCTCCATTCTTTCTTCGGTCCGCCGCGGTTCCCGCGGCGTCCATCCACACGCTGTGTTTCCAGAACGGGTTTTCCGGCCGCCCGGCCGGGAAATCTATGGGGAAGATCCTTTCGGATCCTTTCCTTTCGTTCTGGCTATGTTATAGCACTTTTTGTTAGCAGCGTCAAGAGGTGAGTGCTAATATTGTCTGTGAATTTTTTGTGAAGTTTAACCATCCACGATTTTACATGCTTTTCAAGGCCTGTTGTTTTATATTTCGTCATTTTTTAGGGGGCACCACACCACTACCGCACCAATTTCTCACCATTTCTGCGCCGGTTTTACGCCTTTGAACGCCCAGGGCACCCCATCATTATCGGAATAAGTGGAAGGTGCACGTTGTAGACGCTTCTCTCCGCTCTTTCTCCCCCAGAATCGGTTTACCGCCTGGAAAATTCACCGCTTTTTCTTCCGCTTCCGCTGAAACGCCACATGTTCCGGAAATGTTCTCGGCTTTTTTGGGACTTGCTTTCTAAAAAGCCGACCTGGCGCAAAGACGCACGGCTTTTTCTTCCACTTCCACTAAAAAAGCCGTATTCTCCGGAAATGTTCTCGGCTTTTTTGGGACTTTCTTCCTAAAAAGCCGATCCGGCACACGGACGTACGGCTTTTTCTGCCACTTCCGCTAAAAAAGCCGTGTGCTCCCGATAAATTCTCGGCTTTTTCGGGGCTTTCTTCCTAAAAAGCCGATCCGGCACACGGGCGTACGGCTTTTTCTGCCACTTCCGCTGAAAAAGCCGTTGTTCCGCGGCAAGCAGCCCAAGGCCGAGCGGCTTCAGGGGTAAGCGGCTTTGAGGGATCGGCATGGAGGAGGCCCGGGAGCTGCGCCGCCGCATCCGGCGCCGCAACATCCATGGGGTACCGGAAAACCACGACAAGGATTGGACGCTGCGCGCGTACAACGACTGGAACCGCTCCATGCAGATCCTGCGCTACGATGTCGGGGGCGATGCAAACGGGTATGCCCCTGTCTCGCTGAACGAGATACTGTGCTTCTTTGAGGGCGTCGAATACCGGCGGCGCGTGACCTGCGAACAATGGGCGGCCCTGGGGCCGCCGGAAAAACGATAAGGCAGACAGCCCTGGGGCCGCCGGAGACGCTATAAAGTGGGAGGCGGGAATTCAGCTTTTTTTCGCAAACTGGGAAAGGGCCAGACAAACCAACCCCAGCCCCAGCATCTGGATGGCTTCCTGGGTCTCCAATTCTTTCAGGAAAGATAAAACCACGACCGCCACGCCCATGGCCAGCGCCACGCCTTTCAGGGCCAAGGGGAGGATTTCCGAGGCCTTAGCTTCCTCGGAATGGTCTTTTGTATCCGCCTTCACCTGCATCAGTTCCTCCACAGACACGTCGAAAATCTCCGCCAGCTTCGGGATGGAATGGATATCCGGAAAAGATAAATCCCGTTCCCATTTGGAGACCGCCTTGTCCGTAACCCCCATCTGTTCCGCCAGCTCCAGCTGCGTCATGCCCCGTTCCCTGCGCAGCGCGGCAACCATCGTTCCAAAAGTCTGTTTTTTCATATTGTTTTTACTCCTTTGGTGGGATGCCTGCATCCTACCATACCTCCCTTCGATCCTCAACCGACTGCCGGTTTAGGCGGCTCGACCGGCAGTTTCCCTCCGGTTTCCCCGCATTTTGCGGGCCCCCTCCTAGCGCTTTTCCTCTTTGTCCCGAAACAGCGCGCTGGAAACCGCCGCCAATAAACCTATGAGAATCCATGGAAACGCCGCTTGGAAAAATTCGTACATCTGCCTTCTCCTCCTATTCCCGTTCCTCTTGGCGGCTCTTATACTGCTGGTACTTCACGAAGCAGATGGCAAAGAACGCCAGATAGGTAAGCAAGACGGCGCCGGTAAAAAAAGCCGCCAGATAATTGCGGGCGCTGAAACAGTGGATCAGGAACTGGGGCAGGAACACGATGAAAACAATCAGCAGCGGCAGCAGCCTGGCTTTTAGGACCCGCTGCATCATGGAAATCCTGGATTCCGCATCGCAGAAAATTTCTTCCTCCGCCCCCTCTTCCGTCACTGGCTTCCGGAAATAACTGTAGCCCACATACTCCTGGATGTGTTCCCAGCCACAATCCTCAAACATTTTCAAGTATTCCTCTTTATGAGCCAGCCCGTCTTTGTTATAGTCCAGCCGGTACGCCACGTCTTCCGGGGCGCATTTTTCAAAATGGTACATGCCGAAGCCTCGGATCGCCGTCAGTTTCCATCCTGACCGATGCATCCTTTGCAGATAGTCCTGCTCCTTTTCATGTTCGAAGATGCTAAACCATTTGAACTGCTTCTTTCTCTCCATGCTACATTTCCTCCTGGGCGATCTTGTACAAGCGTTCAATCCGTTTCCGCTCCAGCTGTAAAACTTCCAGCCCCAGCTCGGTGATTTGATAGATTTTCCGTTTCTCCTCTTCTCGGAGAAAGCGGATCACCTGGTCCTTTTCCATCTTGGACAGGCTCCCATACATGGTGCCAGGCGTAAGCTTTATGGCTCCCTCGGTCATTTTTTCCACCATCTGCACAATTCCATACCCGTGATTTGGCTTCCGCAGGCACAGCAGAATGAAAAAAGCCGTTTCCGTCATTGGCACGTATACCTTCTTGATGTGCGGATTCATTTCCCTGGCCCCTCCCTTTTGATTTCAGTGCGATGTATCGCACTTCGATGTATCGAGTATATCGCAGTACGATATAAAAGTCAATGCTTTTGCGTAAAAAAAGCAGAGAGAATATCTCCCTGCCATCCCTCCGGGTTTGGCGAATCAAATTTTCCCCGCCTCGGGCAGACCTAAACTCCCCATCTCGGGCGGATCTAAATTCCCGCCCCGGGCGAGCCTAACCTCCTCCGCCTGGGCAGGCCCGAGGGCCGCCGTTATCTGGCCAGCCAGATCCCCACTCCAATCAGAAGAACGCCCAGCACCCTGCCTAGGATTTTCGCTTTTTGGTAGCCCAAAAGAGCCGTTGTCTCCGGGGTCGTAAACGGTAAGATAAACGTCACCAGGCCCATAAACGCAATCCCGGCCCCCAGCACCCAATCGATCTGAAGCAAGACGCCGCAAAGCAGAACTAGAAAGCCTACCCCCATCCCAACTATAAAATAAGGGATTTTGCGGCGGTCTTTCTCCACCGCTTCCTGATAATAGGTTTCACAGGACTGTCCGCAAAAATCAGAAGTCCCGCGGATTTCCTTCCCGCAATATCTGCATCGGTTCATAAAAACTCCCCTCCTTCGCCTCCAGGCTGACCCTCCGGCTGGGGGCATATCCTTAATTTATTGCGGCAGCCCCGTCATAGCCGCATGTTCCGCCTGGATCTCCCGGTGCAGCTGCCGCACCGTCCAGCCCTGGTTGGCGGCGGTCATCACCGCCTTATAAGGAATCCGCAGCCCCTTTTTCCGAAGCGCCGCCAACACCCGGTCCAGGGTTCCGCCGGAAAAGCCCGCAAACACCAGCAATTCCCCTTCCAAAGAACCGGCCGGTTCCTGCCTTGCGGCCGGTTCCTGCCCGGCCTCCGCCTGTCCGGCCGCTGCCGCCTGCCCGGCCGCCTCCTGCCTGGCCGCCGGTTCCTGCCCGGCCGTCCAGCCCTGCTTTCCCTCCGGAGTCCCCGCCGCCAGCGCTCCCACCGGGCAGCCCCATTCCTCCTCCGCCACGGTCCGCAGTTTCAGCCGCAG
>CALWEC010000034.1 GCA_944376945.1 uncultured Lachnospiraceae bacterium
CCGTTCCGCCGCCTGCCGGTTCCCCGGAAGGAAGCCGGTGGCACAGTCGATACCGGAAAAAGCTTCCAGCAGCTCCATCTGTTTTTCCAAAAGCCGCTCCGCCCCTTGGGTGACCGTCCGGCGCAGGCTTTCCCGCCACACCTTTGAATTTCTTCTTTCTTCCATTTTATCTCCTATTTCCGCGCCCTGCCTGGTTCCTTGCTTCGCCCTACTCCTCGCTGGCGGCAGGGGTGCCGTACTCGTCCAGCAGATAGACGACAAAATCCTCCGGCGACAGCTTATCCTCCGTAATGCCGGCCTGCTGCAGCCAGTCGATATTTTCCTGCCACACCATCGGGTTCTGGGTCAGGAAGGGGGAACCCTCCTTTTCCATCAAAGGCAACAGCACTTCAAAGCTTCGGGTCTCCACATACTCGGAAAGAGGGAAGTTGTCCACATTCTGATTGGCCATCAAGACCTCCAGCGCCGCCTGCGGATCCGCCTTCATGTCCGCGAACCCTTTCTGGCAGGCGCGCAGGAAGCCGGCATAGGCCTCGCGTTTTTCCTCCAAATTTTTCTCCCCTACCACCAGGATCAGGGAATAATACTCCGGCACGCCGTACTCCGTGGGAGAAAAATAGTTGACCTCAAAGCCCGCTTCCTCCAGGGCTGGAATCTCGTGGTTTACAAAACAGCCGTAGGTGGCGTCCACATTCCCGGTAGTCATCGCGCTGGTCAGGTCAAAGCCCACATCAATAATTTCCACCTCATCCAAAGATACTCCGGCGTTCTGAAGCACCGTTTCAATGGCTTTTTCCCCAAACTGGGTGCTGCTGTAGCCGATGGTTTTCCCTGCGAAATCCTCCGGCCCGTCGATCCCTGTATCCGCCAGCGCCGCAAACACGCTGATGGGCCCCTGGACCACTGTGCCGATGGATTTGACCGGCACTCCTTCGTTGGTGCGGGTGATAATGGTATCCTCCTGGTAATAGAACCCAATATCCGCCTGCCCCGCCGCCGTCAAGGCCACCGCGTCATTCCCATTGGTCGGATACAGGATGTTGACTTTCAGGCCTTCCTCCGCAAAGTAGCCTTCCTGCTGGGCGATATAAAGGAAGGTGTGAACCGCGTTAGGATACCAGTCCAGTACCACGTCCAATTCCTGAAGCTCCCCGGTCTCCCCTTGATTTCCGGCTCCCGCCTGGTTCCCAGCCTCCTGGCCGCCCGCCTGGCCTCCAGAGCCCGTCTGGCCTCCGGTTCCGGACGGAGCCCCGCCGCAGCCGGCCGCTGCGGCAGTCAAGGCTGCCGCCAGCAGAAAGGACCACAAAAGGTTCCATCTTTTCTTTGTCTGCATCCTGTTTTTCCTCCCATTCGGTTTTCGGCCAGGCGCTGTACGGTTCCCACCGCGTCCCAACAGCGAAAATAAAAAAGGACTTCCCCATAGGAAAAGTCCCTCTATCTTTCGTCCGCTTCCCTACGTTGGCATTAACCAAATCAAGTTCAAAGGGTTGGATCCTGCGGATCCTCTCAGCCTTACGGCACCCCCAGCCGATATTTTTATAGAATTATAGCATGGAAGCGCCGGCGGCGCAAGAATTATTTTTTCCGCGCCGGTTCCGCATAAGCTGACTACTCCGCATGAGCTGCCGGCTCCGTATCAGCTGCCTACTCCGTATCAGCCGCCTGTTCCGCAAAGGTGGTGGTCACCAGTTCCTCATAGGGGACCCGGGCCTCCAGTTCCCCGGCCTCCTCCAGAATATCCTGCAAAAGCTGGAAGCTTTCCTCCTCAAAGACCAGGTTGTTTTTCCAGGTGTCCTGCTCCTGATACCGGGCGACAATGGCTGCAATGGTAGACTCCTCGGTTTCCGGGAACTGCGGTTGGATCACCGCGGCAATTTCCTCCGGCGTGTGGCTGTTTACGTATTCCATCCCTTTCTGGATGGCGTTGGTAAATTTCTGGATGATTTCCCCATTTTCCTCCATGTAGCTGGCCTGGGCGCAGTAGGCAGTGTAGGGGACATACCCGGAATCCACCCCCAGGGACGCCACCACATACCCGGCGCCTTCCAACTCCAGGGCGGTGGCGTAAGGCTCAAACTCCACCGTAAAATCCGCGTCCCCGCTGGTAAAGGCCGCCGCCGTAAGGCCAAAGTCTATGCTTTGGTCAATCGCCACCTCCGTGGCCGGGTCGATCCCCTGCTGTTTTAGGATATATTCAAAGACCATCTGCGGCATACCGCCCTTCCGGCCTCCCAGGACCGTAGCGCCCCGCAGGTCCTCCCAGGAAAAGCTTTCCATAGGCTCCCGGGATACCAGGAAATTGCCGGCCCGCTGGGTCAGCTGGGCAAAATTGATAAAATAGTCCTCCGCCCCTTGGCTGTAGACATAGATGGAAGCCTCGCTGCCCATAAAGCCAATGTCCGCCTCTCCGGCAATCAGCGCCGTCATCACATTGTCGGCTCCGCCTCCGTTGACCACCGTCAGATCAATCCCTTCCTCCTGGAAATACCCCAGTTCAATGGCCACATACTGAGGCGCGTAAAAAATCGAGTGGGCCACCTCGTTCAGGGTTACCGGCGTCAGGCCGGTTTCCTCCTGGCGGCAGCCGGCGCCCAAGAGGCCCGCGGACAGCGCCAGGGAAAGAAAAATCGGCAAAATTTTTTTCATGGATTCCTCCGGGAAATAAGATACTATTAGGATATGACGCAGGCGGGAAAGGGTGTTTCCCGCTTTTTTCTTGCGTCCGAGGGCAAAATCCTTTACAATAGGTCTCAGACGAGGAGGTTGGATATGCGTATCACCAATGGAATCGTGTATGGGCCGGACGGCCGGTTCCATACGCGGGAACTGTACATCAATCCGGAAACCGGCCTGTTTTCCTCTTCCAGCCTGGACGAGCGGGTATGGGACGCCTCCGGCTGCTTTTTGATTCCCGGCCTCACCGACCTGCATTTCCACGGCTGCGCCGGGTCGGACCTTTGCGACGCCAACCCAGAGGCCCTCCAGCAAATGGCGATTTTTGAGGCGGCCCACGGCGTCACCAATATCTGCCCCGCCTCCATGACACTGCCGGAGGAAGCCCTGGAGGTAATATACCGGAACGCGGCGGCTTACCGCCGCCAAGCGGCCTGCCGCCGGGCCCTTCACCAAGGACGCGCCGAAGCCCGCCTGGTAGGGATCCACATGGAAGGGCCCTTCCTGTCGCCTAAGCGGCCTGGCTCCCAGAACCGCCGGTGGATGCAGAATCCCGACGCCGCCATGGCGCGGCGCTTGCAGGAGGCTTCCGGCGGGCTGCTCCGCCAGGTGGATGTGGCGCCGGAGCTGCCGGGGGCCCTGGAATTTATTGAGGAGCTAAAGGATACCTTCCGGATTTCCCTGGCCCACTCCAACGCGACGTTTGAAGAAGCCATTCGGGCGTTCCAGGCCGGGGCCACCCAGGTGACCCACCTGTACAACGCCATGAGCCCCATGACCCACCGGGCCCCCGGCCTGGTGGGGGCGGCCTTGGACCAGGGGGACTGCTTTGTGGAGCTGATCGGGGACGGCATCCATGTGTCTCCCCCTATGCTCCGCAACACATGGAAGATGTTTGGGAAGGACCGGATTATCCTGATCAGCGACAGCCTGCGGGCCACCGGCATGCCGCCGGGGGAATACGAGCTGGGCGGGCAGACGGTGCAGGTCCGGGGGCGTCAGGCGGTTCTGGCCGGTACCAATACCCTGGCAGGCTCCATCTCCCACTTGCTGGACTGCCTGCGCTGCGTGGTCCGGGAGGCCCGAATCCCGCTGGAATACGCGGTACAGAGCGCGGCCGTCAACCCGGTGCGCAGCCTGGGCCTGGAGGATCAGCTGGGAAGCATCCAGCCGGGGAAGCGGGCGCAGCTGGTATGCCTGGACCGCCGCCTAAACCTGCGGGCCGTCTGGATGGAGCATCAGTGGGCGGCCGGGCCCTTGAAATAATTCCATTGACATTCAAACTTTACAGTGCTAAACTAACAGTGGCAGAAAGTCAAAACGGAACGCCAGGGGGAATCGGACATGAACAAAAAATTAAAGACGGAAGCGGTAGACAGCCTGTTTCAGGCCGTGCTTCACCTGCGAACCATGGAAGAATGCTACTCCTTTTTTGAGGACGTATGCACGGTCAACGAACTGCTGTCCTTTGCCCAGCGCTACGAAGTGGCCCGGATGCTCCGGGACGGCCGCACCTATCTGGAGATTGCGGAAAAAACCGGCGCTTCTACCGCCACCATCAGCCGGGTCAACCGCTCCCTGAACTATGGAAGCGATGGCTACGATATGATTTTCGCCCGCTTAAAGGAAGAAGAATCCAAGGACAACTAAATTTTACCGTAAAAAGGGCGCGCCGGGTGGCGCGCCTTCGCCAGAGCGCCGGACAACCGCTGTCCGGCGCTCTGCTTTTCCAGCCGATTGGTTAGTGCTGGGTATTGCTGACGATAAACGGCTGCAGGGACTTGGCCACGCCGCTGACCGGCATCGTCTGCAGGATTACATGCCCCGGCCCCCGCACCACCGTGTTAAACAGGCCTTCCCCGCCAAAGAGGACGTTTTTCACCCCCGGGATCTTCTGGATGTCCAGGGAGCAGGTGGAGGACATGGCCGCCAGGTACCCGGTGTCCACCACAATCTCTTGGCCTGCCGCCAGGTTGTACTCCACGGCGGAGCCGTCGATCTCGATAAAAGCCCGCCCGTTTCCGGACAGCCGCTGCATAATAAACCCTTCCCCGCCAAAGAATCCGGCCCCCAGCTTTTTCTGGAAGAAAATCGAAAGCTCCACCCCGGCCTCGGAAGCCAGGAACCCGGTTTTCTGCACCACAAAATCCTGTCCCGGCCCAATGGGGATTTCCCGGATGGAACCAGGGAAGCTGGAGGCAAAGGCAATCATGCCCGGCCCGCCCTCCGCAGTATAGAGATTCTGAAAAATGGCCTCGCCGGCAAACATACGGCCAAAGGCCTTGCCCAGGCTGCCGCCCCCGCTGGTTTCCATGCGCATGTTGGGGGACATCCAGCACATGGATCCCCGCTCGGTAATCATCTGCTCTCCCCGCTCCAGCTGGCAGATTAAAACCGGCAGGTTGCCCCCTCGGATCTCGTATTGCATAACGCCCTCCTATAAAATAAATTTCCCGCTTCGCCTTTTGGCGCGCTTTTTCTCCATTATACCGGAATTGCCCCCAAAAAGGAAGCGGAAAGCATTGACTTTCTCAAAGCTCCGTGATAAATTTAACACGATGTATGGCCGCCCTAGGGCGGTATGTGTTTTTGGAGAAGGAGGAGTGGAAACATGTTTCAGGAAGAATTTCGCGCCATCTGCAACGGAGGCGCAGCCAAAGTCAACTTGATGAAGAGAAACCCGACCGGCTATCTGGTTTCGTCCCTGGTGGCCGGCATGTTTATTTCCTTCGGCAGCTTTGTGGCTTTTGTGCTGGGCTCCCTCGTCTCGGCCGGGGAGGTGGCCTCCCTGACCAAGGCCGCCCAGGCCTTTGCCTTCGCGTCTGCCCTGAGCCTGGTGGTGATGGCTGGCGCCGAGCTGTTTACCGGCAACAACCTGGTGGTAGGCGCAGCCGCCATCCGCAAGGTGGTTTCCTGGGGAGACGCCGTAAAGCTGTGGATTTTCTGCTGGATCGGCAACCTGCTGGGCTCCCTGCTTACCACCGCGGTGTTCGCCCTGACCAAAATCCCCACCGGGGCCACCGGCGATTACTTTACCACCATTTCCCTGGGGAAGGTAACGCTGGGGCCGCCGGAGCTTCTCAGCCGGGCGGTGCTCTGCAATATCCTGGTGTGCCTGGCGGTTTGGTGCGGTACCAAGCTGAAAACCGAATCCGGCAAGCTGATTATGATTTTCTGGTGCATTTTTGTGTTTATGGTCTGCGGCTTTGAGCACAGCATCGCCAACATGAGCATCGAGGCGGTCGCCCTGTTCAACGGCGGCGTCACGCTGGGACAGTACGCCTACAGCGTGCTGCTGGCCACCGTGGGCAATATGATCGGCGGCATCCTCTTTGTGGCGGTACCGTATGCCTGCATTTCCCGGGAGAAATAAGCGGGAATGTCCCCAGCGGAATCCTATCCGCAATAGTGGTGGATTATAACGAAACGAAAGGTACAGTCTTCGGAAAAAAGTCCGTTGGTTGTGCCTTTCTTTTTTTTACATATGTTGAAAACAAGTTGCGAAAACTGCTTGAACTTCTTTTCAACATTTGTTATGATAAGTTTGAAACGTTCGAAAGAGGAGAATTTCTATGCGTGATTTTGAACTATGTACGGATATTGAAATTGTAATGGAATTACTGGACATCACCGCGAAGGACCTTGCAGAGTCTATCGGCGTTACTCCAACAACCATTTCGCGGTGGAGAAAAAACCAGGAACAAGTTTCTTCTTCTAATTTAAATGCTTTCTACAACTTTGCGTTCGGCAAAGGTGTCCGGCTTAACAAAATAAAGGAGCAGCTATTTAAAGAGGATTGCAGCGGCCATTCCACCATACTTTTTCACGGTTCCAAAACATATATTGAGGGACAGATTTCAATAGAAAAATCAAAAAAAACCAATGATTTCGGCAGGGGCTTCTATTGCGGCGAAAGTTTGGAACAATCTGCCATGTTTGTTGCCAACTATCCGGAATCCTCCCTTTATATTTTGGAGTTTGATAGAACCAATTTGAGCTATACGCAGTTAAATGTGGATCGGGATTGGATGCTGCTTATTGCCTATTTCCGCAATAAATTGGCGGATTATGCCGCTCATCCTATTCTACAGAGGTTACTTGCAAAGCTCGAAAATGTTGATTATATTATTGCTCCGATTGCCGATAATAGAATGTTTGAAATTATCGACAGCTTTATTGATGGCGAAATTACAGACGTGCAATGTCAGCATTGTCTTTCCGCAACCAATCTAGGTAATCAGTATGTGTTTGTTTCCGATAAGGCGTTGAGCCAGTTGCAAATATTACGCCATTGCTATTTAGCACCCGATGAAAAGAACTATTATCTCTCCCATAAGCGGGAGGAATCACGTATAGGAAACGACAAAGTAAAAATTGCCCGTAAGCAGTATAGAGGCCAGGGAGAATATATAGAGGATATTTTAAAATGAGAAAATTGGATGAAATCGGTTTAAAATTATGTAAAATTCAGGCAACTGTATTTTCCTCCTCTAGAAAAGAAACAAATTGCAGTTCGCCCATATTTATGAGAAGATTTATGAACTCTCAGGTGGCACAGCGTATGGATCTTGGCGGTTTCTTATTTGAAGCATGTGATGTGAACCAGATTTTTCAAGAAATTGAAACCGAGTTTGGTAAAAGTTCTTACGGCAAAGAAAAATATTCCGAAGCAGAACTGTATTGGATTGGATATATGTATCGTTATTGGTCTTACACGTATCAAAAAACAAGTAAACAAGTATATAAAATTATAAAGCCGAAAGAACTTCGAGGTCTCTATTACCCCTATCATTCTCTTGACCCTGCACAGGCGATTGAGAGGATTTTAGAGGCTAAGGGAGACAATGAAAAAGATTTAACTGCGCGAGGTGTAAAAATTATGCGGAAACTTATGAAAGAAGAGAAAGATTGACAACCGGATCGAAAACCGATAAGATTAAAACAGCATTTTTCCCTGCCAAAACCATAAGCGCTGCCTATTTTTTCGGCGCAGATCGGAGTTTATCATGCAATACAACCGTACCAAAATGTCCGTCACTTTGATTGTCCTGGTGGTGATTTACCTGGCGGTGAAGCATTTTCTGCTTACTGGGCTGCTTCATCTGTCCGGCGTCCCGCTGATGGCCATCAACATCCTGTTTATTATTTTCGCTCTTTATGTGGCGCAGGCCGTCGCCAAGGAAGGGCCCAAGGAAGACGAAGACGAAACCAAGAAAGACGCCTGAAACGGAGATCGCCCATGCTGACACAGGAACATTTCCAGCGATTCTGCCGGGCCATCTCGGAGTTTCACCCGGATCACGCGATCCTGCTGCAAAACGGCCGGGAGCTGGCCCGGCACGACTGGGTTCCGGAGGTCCGGCAAAACCAGTATTCCGTGACCAAGAGCATTACCGGCACCGCCATTGGCTTTGCCCTGGCAGAAGGCCTGCTCCACCTGGAGGATCCGGTGATCCGGCTGCTGCCGGACTGCCTGCCGCCGTCGGTCAGCCCCCGGCTGGAACGGCTGACCCTGTACCACCTTCTGACCATGACCATCGGCCAGCAAAGCCCTTACCTGATGGGCGAACAGCGAAAACGGATGAAGGAAAAGGACTATGCCCGCTTTGCCCTCTCCCGCCCTTTTGAGGAAGAGCCGGGGTTTACCTTCCGCTACAGTAACGTAGGCCCTTACCTGGCCGGCCGGATTCTGGAACGTGCCGCCGGCCAGCCGCTGGACGAATACCTGATGCCCCGGCTGTTTGAGCCGCTGGGCATTCCGCTTCCAGCCTGGGAACGGGATCCGCTGGGCCATCCCTTTGGCGCCGGTGGGATTGAACTTACCTCCACGGAGCTTTCCCGCTTTGGACAGCTGTACCTGCAGGACGGGGTTTGGGAAGGGCGGCAGCTGCTCCCCCAGGACTGGATACGCCAGATCCACCGTGCCTGGATCCCCGACGCGGACGGGCAAAGCCGCTACAGCCTGCTGTTCTGGCGGGGACGCTACGACTCCCTCAGCGCGGTCGGCCGCTTTGGCCAGTACTGCACCATCCTAAAAGACAAAAACGCCGTCATCGTGCTCAACGGACACGACGACGGCCAAAACCATCTGTTGGAATACGTATGGACTTACCTGTACCCGCACCTGTAGCCATCCGCCGGAGCGCGGACGCCGGGCTCCCGCCAGGATCCAAGGCAGGCATGGGTGCCGGGTCCAGTCAGGATTTACGGCAGGCAGAACTCCTGCCCAGGGCCGGTAATCTCCATAATTTTGTCACGCCATGCCCGGGATTCTTCCCGGGCTTTGTACTCCTGGATCACCTCATACCGGTTCCAGAGATGCATGGGAAATACGTAGTCCGCATCCATATGGGACAGAAAATAGTCCATTCCCCAGAAACAGCTTTCCTCCAGCCGGGGATCCAACGGCACAAACGCCACGTCCACATGGCGCCGCTGGGGTGCCTGCTCTTCCAGATAACGGATCTCGCCGCGGTAGCGGGCCGCCATATTTTCCTGGGTACTTTTAGCCGTCCCCTTCCAGGCCCACCAGTTTAAATCCCCGCCATGATACAGGACCTTCCCGTCCGCCCGGACCAAAAAAGCAGTCCCAATATCCGTGGAGCGCAGGGTCACCACCGAAATCCGGTGTCCTCCGTAGGTATAATCGTACATGGCGCGCCGGCCCAGATAATGTACCTCGCCCCGCTCTTTGCCCCGGGCCGGAATCCGGATCTCCCGGGAAAGGAGGTAAACCGCGTCCGGATAAATGTCCGTCAGGGAAAAGATCTGGGGGTTAAAGTGATCCGGATGCTTATGGCTGGCAAACACGACCAGCTGCTTGCCCCGGGGAAAGTCCGGCAGCGTTCCCTGGTAATAGTCGAACAGCAGCACAAAATGCTCCAGTTCTACGGAAAACCCACTGTGATCGATATAAGTCACCCGCATATCGTCCTATCCTTTCCTCCCCGGCCGCGTCCGCGCTACCGGTTATTCTGCCTTCTCCCGTCCCTCATCCATACTCCCGGAGCGGAATCCCTCCAGATCCAGGGCAATGTAAGAAAAGCCCCAGCCCTTCATTTTCCGGACCGCCTCTGCCCGCAGCGGCCAAAAGGCTTCCATTTCCTCCGGCGCCACCTCAATCCGAAGCACCGGATCCTGAAAGCGGAGCCGCACCTGGCGGATCCCTTGGGCACGCACCCATTGTTCCCCCTGCTCCAACCGCCTTAGCAGCTGGGGATCCAGAAACGCTCCGTAGGGAAGCCGGGTGGCCATACAGGGGGAAGAAGGCCGGGAAGCCACCGAAAGCCCCTGCTCCGCCGCCAGGGCCCGCACCTCCGCCTTGTTCAGGCCACACGCCGCCAGCGGGCTTTCAAAGCCCAGTTCCTCCAGGGCCTTCAGCCCCGGCCGGTAGGCGAGGCGATCGTCCGCGTTGGTCCCCTCCGCCAAACAGGATACCCCCCGTTCTTCCGCCCACCGTTTCAGCTGGGAAAACATGGTTTTCTTACACAGGTAGCAGCGGTTGGGAGGATTCTGCCACAGTTCCCGGCAGCTTTCCAGATCCACCGGCAGCACCGTCAGCCCAGTCCTGCATTCCGCCGCCTGCCGGCGGGCCTCCGGTTCGTCCCCCTGGGGCTGAAGGCTGCTGCGCAGAAGGACCGGATAGAGCCGGCCCCTCCCTCGGGTGTCCGCCAGCAGCTTCAGCAGCAGCCCGCTGTCCACGCCGCCGGAAAACGCTAGGCATACGTCCCGGTCCGCCGCCTTCTCCAGCCATTGCCAAAGCGCCTGCCGCTTGGCCTCCGGAACCGGGGAGGGGCTCCCCGGCCCGTCCCACGCCGCCTGGCCGGTCATCCCTCCGCCTTTCCGGCTTTCGCCTGCACCAGAAGGTACATCTCTCCGTAGCCCTTCCCGCTGGCCTCGCACAGCATCCGCACATCCTCGTATTCCGGATAGTTCCAGACCCGGCCGCCCAGCCGGCACTGCTTTACCCGTGCCCCGCCCCAGGGGGTCTCCACCTGCCGGAACGTCCGCTCCAGGCAGCTGCGCTGCACCGGGTACCGGCGGATGCCAATGGTGGTGGTGTGGGTAAACAGGATCTCCTCCGCCTCCCGGATCTTTTCCCGGTCGCAGAGGACCGTCACCAGAACTCCCGGGCGGTTTTTTTTCATATAAACCGGGGTAAAATACGCGTCCCGGACGCCGGCCTCCCCCAACTTTTCCAGGGCATAGCCCAGCGCCTCCCCCGGGCAGTCGTCCACGTTGGTCTCCAGCACCCAGATGTCCGCCGTCTCCTCCAGCGGCTCGATCAGGCTGGCCCGCAGGATATTGGCATGGGGGAAATCTTTCTTTCCCGCGCCGATCCCAGTTTTGAGAATCCGGCAGGGAGGCAGGCCCACCTCCCCCTGCCAAAGCAGGGAGGCGATGGCCGCGCCGGTGGGCGTAATCATCTCCCCCTGGGTCTCCGTCACCCGAAGCGGCAGCCCATAGGCCTGGGCCAGGTTTTCCACCGCCGGCACCGGCACCGGAAGCAGGCCGTGGGCGCAGCGGACGCGGCCGCTCCCCTCATACAGGGGGGAGAGGATCACCCGCTCCACCCCCAGGGAAGCCAGGCAGTACGCCGCGGACACAATGTCCACAATGGAGTCCACCGCCCCCACCTCGTGGAAATGTACCTGCTCCGCCGGGATCCCGTGGGCTTTGGCTTCCGCCTCCCCAATCCGCCGGAACATCTCCTTAGCCATGTCCCGGACCGCCGGCTCCGCCGGCATGGCGTCCAGGATCGTCCAGATATCCGCCAGGTGCCGGTGGGGCTGCGGGACTCCTTCTTCCACCTGCACGTCAAAATCCCGGGCGGAAATCCCTTGCTTGACCGTCCGCCCGTGCACCGCCCGGAACCCTTCCAAGGGAAGCCCCGCCAAAAGCTGGTCCAGCCCCTGGGCGTCCGCCCCCAAATCCAGCAGGGCTGCCACCGCCATATCCCCGCTGATCCCGGAGTAACACTCGAAGTATAAGGTTTTTCCCTGCATCCTCTGCCTCTTTCCCCTTTAATCCTTGGAGTTTTTAAGCTGAAACAGAATGAACACCGCCGCCAGCACCACCGTCAAGGCCAGGGCCACTGTGTCGTTTTCGTATTTCAGCAGGCCCATCACCGAATTCACCGTGGACGTGCCGGCGCTGATGCTGGTGCTGACAATCACCGCTGGTTTTACAAACAGGACGCCCAGCACGCCGCCGGCCACTGCGGCCGCGGCCGCCAGGGCCAGCTGCCACCAGACCTCCCAGCCCACCAAAAGCAGGACCGTAGAGCCCACCGCCAAGGCGCAGATCAGGAAGATTCCTACCAGATACAGCTTGTAGGCCAGCAAAGCGCCTACCACCGCGGCCGCCAGCCCGGCCACCAAAATAATCCACGCCGTTTCCGTCAGCCAGCCGGACACCAGCAGGCCCAAAAACAGGCCGATGAGAAAGCCCCAGACCGCAATCCAAAGCTTCCGAAGGCGGTAACCAAACAGGCCGTTCAGCACGGTAATCACCAGGGTAATCACTAAGGTTACCGTAGATTCCCATTCAATACTCTTTAGAAATTCCATCTCACTCCTCCATCCAGTCAAAACGAATGTACTTTCGCCTGCAGATAGTCCAGGTAGGCGTCTGCGGAAAACGGCCGGCCGGATACTTCCTCCAGCAGCTGCCCCGCCGGCTTTACCGCGCCAAAGCGGTGGATCTTCTCCGCCAGCCACTGGGTAATCTCCGCCAGGCGGCCCTGCTCCAGCAGCTGCCCCACTGGCAGCTCCCGCTCCATACTTTGGCCAATCTGGGCGGCAAAGGCGCTCCCCAGGGCGTAGGAAGGGAAATAGCCGAAGCTCCCCTGGGCCCAGTGGATGTCCTGCAGGACCCCTTCCCCATCGCAGGAAGGGCGCACGCCCAGATATGTTTCATACAGGGCGTTCCAGCGCTCCGGCAGCTCCCGCACCGGCAAGCGGCCCGCCATCAGCTCCCGCTCCAGCTGGTAGCGCACCAGCACATGCAGGCTGTAGGTCACTTCGTCCGCCTCCGTTCGGATTAGCCCCGGCTCCACCCGGTTGATCCCCTGCACAAAGCGCTCCAGGGGAATGGTCCCCAACTGTTCCGGGAACAGGCTTTGCAGCTTCCCATAGAGAGGGACCCAAAACTCTCTCCGGCGTCCCAGCATGTTTTCGTAGAACCGGGACTGGGATTCGTGCATGCTGCAGGAAGCCCCGCCTCCCACCGGCGTCTGCGTCAGCTCCGGGGCGACGTTCAGCTCATACAGGGCGTGGCCGCCCTCATGGATGGTGGAAAAAATCGCGCTGGCCGGCATGGTTTCATAATAGTGCGTCGTAATCCGCACATCGTCCCGGTGAAGGCTGGTGGTAAAGGGATGCGCGCTTTCCGCCATCACGGTGCGGCGGGGGGAAAGCCCCATATACTCCGCCAGGAACCGGTTAAACTCCCGCTGCGTTTCCACCTCGTAGGGCTGGTGCAGGAAACCATCGTCCCATTCCCGCTGCACCTCCTGGGCCTGCCGCGCCAGCGCCGGCAGCTCCTGCTCCAGCCGGGCAAAAAAGGGATCCAGCACCTTCATGGGAAACCCTTTCTCGTAATCCTCCAGCAGGACGTCGTAGGGTTCCTGTCCCGGTTTGGCCCGGTAAGAGGCAAACCGCCGGGTCCAGTCCAGGATTTTCTCCAGCACCGGCTCAAACCGGGAAAAATCGCTCTCCGACCGGGCCCGGGCCCAGATGGAGGACGCGGTGGCCTTTAGGTTGGCATAGGCCCGGTATTCTTTTTCCGGGATCTTTTCCAGCTGTTCCAGTTCCTCCCGAAGCACCCGGATCACCGCCGCCTGCTCCGGGGAAAGCTGCGGCGAGCCTTCCAATGCCTCCACCGTCCGGCGCACCTCCGGCTCCAGAATGGCCTCCCGCAGCGCATTCTCCAAAAGCTCCGAAACTGTGGCGGTCCGCTCTACCGCCTCCTCCGGCGCCAAGGTTTCCAGATCCCAGCCCAGCAGCGTCAGAGACGCTTCCAGCATCGTCCGTTTCTCCAGATACGGTTTCAAATCCTCATAGCTTGCCGTCATGCTCCCTCTCCGTCCTTTCGGTTTTAAAAATACTTTTTACTGCCCCACAGGTTCTGCCGCTTCAGGTTCAGGTATTCGTGATAGGCCTGCTCCAAAATCTGCTTTTCGTTGGAAAACCGCAGCAGATGGTAGGCCTCATGGTATTTGTAGTATCCGGAATCCATAAAGAATTCCTCCCTCTGGGGCTTGCTGTAATAGCTGTCCGACATCATCAAAAACCAGTGGACATCCTTACAAATATCCTCCCGCATAGTGCTGAAGGTATACTGGCTTTTCCCAATGTATTTGATAATAGACGCGCGGACGCCCGTTTCCTCCATAACCTCCCGCAGCGCGGTTTCCGAATGTTCTTCGCCTTCCTCTACCGTTCCCTTAGGAAGCACCCAGCCTTCGTACTTGTTGCGCACATTTTTGTACAAAAGCAAGATTTTCCCCCGGAAAATTACCACCCCGCCACAGCTTGTTGCCTCCGTCATTGCAATCCCTCCTGTCCGGCTGGAGTTTCCCCATTTTGTCCCACAATTAAGAACAGTATACCCTTTATCCGGAACAACGTCAAGGTTTCCCAGCCGCTCCTTCCGCCATTTGGCGCATATATGAGCAGGAATGATGCCAATTCCTTCATAAACACAAAACTTATATATCTTTCCTGTTTTTACCACGAAATTGCTTGATAATTCCCCTCTGTCCCGCCATACTTATATGTTAAAAATATGTAAAAAGAGAATAATTAGTGTTGACAGATCCTTCAACCAGTGGTATTCTTCTTCCTGGAAAAAAGAGAAGAAAGAAAAGGAGGCCTTGAAGATGAAAAAAGAAAATGTGGCAATCGCCCATATGTTTGAGATGGAGGCCGCTAGATCCTGTGTCAATTCGCCGTTCGCGATGACATCGAAAGGAAAGTGCCTGCAAGCTCTGCTTCGGTTCGGCTGGCAGCTGCCGTCTGGAACTGGTTTCCAGGAGGGAGCCCTTCAAAACCGGATGGAAGCATGGTTATAAATCATCAGAACTTATCAAAACATTGAGGAGGATAAAAAAATGAGAAAGAAAATCAAAATGAACTGGATGGATCGCATTTGGGTTGCCCGCTATGAGCGCAACGAGGGCGGCGTCATCGACTAAAACCTGTTTTTCTAAAAGGGCTTGTGAGAAACGCTGGCGCGTTTTTCACAAGCCCTTTTTCTTTCTGCTCTTTTCACAAGCCCTTTCTGCTCTCGGATGTGCCTCTTACTCTTCCTCTCCGCCGGCGATTACAACCCCCCGGTGCGGCACGGGAACCGAAAAAACAATCTGGGTTTCCGTGTGGCCAAATTTCTGCAGCTGGCCGATAAACACGTCCAAATCGGAGGTGGAAGGAAAACTTACCTTCATCAGCATGGAGTAATTCCCGGAAACCGTATTGCACTCAATCACATTGGGTACCGTTGCGATAAAGGGGATGAACTCCGCCTTCTGCTTAGGCGCCATTTCCAGATTGATAAACGCAGTAATATGATAGCCCATCTTATCCAGGCTGATATCCGCATGGTAGCCGGAAATAATCCCGTCCTCCTCCAGCTTCTGGATACGGGCCGCTACGGCCGGCGAGGAAAGGAATACCCGCTCTGACAGCTGCTTTAAAGTGTATCTGGCATTTTCCTGGAGAAGCCGCAGTAACTTTTTATCGATCTTGTCCATGACAAACCTTCCTTTGCCTTAATAAAAGAATTGTATCACATTATATAAAAAAGTTCCACCTGAATTTTTCTAATTATAGAGAAGTTTTCAGGACGGCTTCTTCCTCTCGCCAAAAATGGCGGTGCCTACCCGCACCATGGTAGCCCCTTCTTCAATGGCCACCTCAAAATCCCCTGTCATCCCCATGGAAAGCTCCTCCATGCGGACGCCGGGAATCCCCATGGTGTCCAAGGCCGCTGCCAGCCGGCGCATCTCCCGGAAATACAGTCGGTTCTCTTCCGGATCCTCCACCGGCGGCGCAATGGCCATCAGCCCCCGCACCTGCAAATTGGGCATCTCCGCCACCTGCCGCACCAGCGCAACCGCGTCCTCCTCCCGGATTCCGGATTTGGTCTCCTCATCCGCAATGTTTACTTCCACCAGCACCGGGCAGAAAAGGTTTTTCTTTTTCGCTTCCTTCTGAATGGCCTCCGCCAGATGCAGGGAAGAAACCGAGTGGATCAGACAGGCACGGCCCACCACATACTTTACCTTATTCGTCTGAAGATTTCCAATGAAATGCCAATTAAGTGCTTCCGGAATCTGTTCCGTCTTTTCCTTCAGCTCCTGGGCCTTGTTTTCCCCAAAATCCCGGACGCCGATGGCCGCCAGCTCCCGGATCTGTTCCGCCGGTTTGGTCTTGCTGACCGCGATCAGGGTTACCTCTTCCCGTTTCCTGCCGCATCGCTCACAGGCGGCTTTCACCCGGGCCTCAACCTCCCGGTAGTTTTCCTGTACCATCTTTTCCTGCCTCTCCTACCAGCGTTTCCGCGGTTTTCCTCACATCCACCGTTCTGGCCTGCCGCTGCTTAAGCCCAGCCATTCCATCCTGCATTTAAACCCAGCTATTCCGTCCCGCGTTTAAACCCGCCATTCCGTTCCGCGTTTAAACCCAGCTATTCCGTCCCGTAGTATAGCACGTTTTTCGGAAAACATCAAGAATCCGCCGGCATTCCTTCTCAGATTTTTCGAAAGTCCTTGACACAAAAACCGTTTTTTATAACGTGATCTGCCGCTTCCCCTTGAAAAAGAACGGCAGAAGGGAAGGGACGGACGACTGCGCGTCCGCTCCTTCCCTTCTGCTGCCCCTTCTCTTGCATCCCATATCTTACCGCCTTTTAGCGCTTACCACTCCTCCGATATAACTCCCTGGAATGCCAGGATACTGCTCTGCGGAATACCGGCATTCCACTTTCCAGGATGCCGGAATACCGCTTTCAAAAGCGCGGCAATACCATTTTCAGGAATGGCGAAATACCATTTTCAAGAATGCCGGAGTACAATGTTCAAGAATGTCGGAATACAATTTTCAAGAATGCCGGAATACAATTTCCCCGGTTTCCGGATCCATGCTTTCCACAATAGCCAGCGACTCCAGCCGGATCCCCCGGCTGCGGATTCTTTGCCCACCGTGCTGGAAACCTTTTTCTACCGCGATGCCGACACCCTCCACGGTAGCTCCAGCGCTCTGGATCAAGTCAATCAGCCCGTCCACCGCACAGCCGTTGGCTAGGAAATCATCCACAATCAGCACATGATCTTCCGGCCCCAAGTATTTTTTGGATACAATCACATCGTACACCCGCTTGTGGGTAAAGGACTCCACTTTGGTCACGTAGGATTCCCCGTCTAGGTTAATGCTCTGGCTCTTTTTCGCAAAGACCACCGGTACCTGGAAATGCCGGGCCGCCATACAGGCAATGCCAATGCCAGACGCCTCTATGGTCAGAATCTTGTTGATGGGTCGATCCGCAAACAGCCGGCGGAATTCCGCCCCCATCTGGTCAAACAGTTCCACATCCATTTGATGGTTCAGAAAGCTGTCCACCTTCAGCACATTGCCCGGTTTTACCACGCCGTCCTTCTGAATCCGTTCTTCCAATAATTTCATCCTGTTTTCCTTCCCCACAGCCTGGCAGGCACCCGCTTTCCCGGCTGCTCTATCGTATGATGTAAGTCTTAGCACTACTATACTCCAGCCAGGAAAGAATCGCAAGAGCGAATCCAAAGAAAAATCCGGATGTTTTCCTCCTGGGAAACAATCCGGATTTTTTTCATGCAGTTGGCGGGACTTGAACCCGCACCCAAGTAATATGGACATGAACCTGAATCATGCGCGTATGCCAATTCCGCCACAACTGCGCTTTTTCTGTGCGCTCTCTCAAGCGCTTTTATAGGATACCGCATTCTTAGAAAAATGTCAAGCACTTTTTTCTTTCCCAGATCCCTGTTCCTCCCTCGATTTCTCTCCTTCCTCTAGCCCTTCCCTTCCTCTAGCCCTTCCCTTCCTCTCTCCTTCCTCTATCCCTTCCCTTTCTCTAGCCCTCCCTTCCTCTTGTTCCTCCCATCTTCCTCTGTTTTCTTATCTGCACGGATTTCCGAACGCTCACCTGCACCTGCACCGCTTTTTTCACTGTAGTCTTGATTTTAGCGGTGTGTCACCACTGGTGTACCGCTTTTTTCTCCAAAATTGAGTTTTTAACCGTTTCTCCCGTACGAATTTACGGCTTTTTTTCTCTATTTTGCAATTTCAGCGGTTCACCCCCTCGGACTAAACCGCTTTTTATTCCGGAATCGGATTTTTATCCGTTTCTCCCATGCAAATTTACGGCTTTTTTTCCCTATTCTTCGATTTTAGCGGTGCGTCCACTCTACTGCACCGCTTTTTCTTCCAAAATGCGAT
>CALWEC010000035.1 GCA_944376945.1 uncultured Lachnospiraceae bacterium
TGGCAGGCTCTTGTTGTGAGAAAGGAGAGGGTGATAAGGCCTTGTGGATGAGGCAAGAGCCTTATCAGAAAAACTATGAATGCAACTTCCGTTGCTGAGTATAGTATATCCAAGAATCGTGGCCAAAATATGACCGCACGCTTAAGGATTCTGAAAAGATCCAAAGAATCTCGAAACAAAATATGAACAAAGTATGAAATCCTGGAAAGTGGGACATTGACAGGCAAAGAACCATACGGTAGGATAAAATCATCAAAAAACATCAATAGTTTAAAGGGACAGGAGGAGACACATGGAAAGAAAGTACCCCCATCTGACCCGGCCCATTACCATTGGCCGGGTGACCTTCCGGAACCGGATGTTTTCCGCTCCCATGGGAGGCACCGACATTACCAACGACGGCTGCATCGGCCCCAAATCCACGGCCTTTTACGAGCTGCGGGCCCGGGGCGGCGCCGGGGCGGTGACGGTCAGCGAATGTATGGTCCATCCCCAGACGGACGGCTCCCACGCCTACCACCTGGATACGTCCATCTTAAATTCCCTGGCGGCGGCCACCTATACGGCGGCCACGGCTGGCTGATCAACCAGTTCCTGTCCCCGTATTTCAACAAGCGGACGGACGAGTATGGCGGCAGCCTGGAAAACCGCTGCCGTCTGGCCAAGGAGGTGCTGCAGGAGGTACGGAAGGCGGTGGGCCCCGGCTTCCCCATTGAGTTCCGCATCAGCGGCTCCGAACTGTTTGAAGGGGGCTACGATCTGGAGGAGGGCTGCCGGATCGCGGAGCAGCTGGAACCCTATATCGATCTGCTGCACGTTTCCGCCGGCACCTACCAGAGAGGCTTCGGCAACACCCACCCGTCCATGTTCCGTCCCCACGGCTGCAACGTATACCTGGCGGCGGAGATCAAAAAGCACGTCAAGATTCCGGTGGCTACCCTGGGCGGCCTCAACGATCCGGCCCAGATGGAGGAGATCCTGGCCAGCGGCCAGGCGGATATTGTGTATATGGCCCGGGCCCTGCTGGCCGACCCGTACCTGCCCCGGAAGGTGGCGGAAAACCGGGACGAGGAGATCGTCCATTGCCTGCGGTGCTTTACCTGTATGGCGGAGCGGGCGGCTACCTCCACCCGGAGATGCGCGGTGAACCCGCAGATCGGCCGGGAGATCGAGGGCGTGGAAATCCAGCCGGCCCCGGTTAAGAAAAAGGTGCTGGTGGCCGGCGGCGGCCCCGGCGGCCTGTACGCGGCCTACACCGCGGCCCGCAGAGGCCACTCGGTGGTGCTGTGCGAAAAGAGCGATGCGGTAGGCGGTATCCTGAAAAGCGAACAGGCCATCCCCTTTAAGAAGGAAATGTACGACCTGGCCCAGACCTACAAGCTGCTGGCGGAGCGGGCCGGGGTGGAAATCCGGCTGAACACAGAGGTAACCCGGGAGTACGCGGAGAAAGAAGGGGCGGACGCCCTGATTATCGCCGTAGGCTCCACCCCGCTGGTGCCGCCGATCCCGGGCCTGAAGGGGGACAACGTGGTGATCGTCAACGACTACTACCGGGAGAAGGACAAGGTATCCGATTCGGTGGTGGTGTTGGGCGGCGGCCTGGCAGGCTGCGAGTGCGCCATCCATCTGGGCATGGAGGGCAAGAAGGTCCGCCTGGTGGAGATGCAGGACCAGCTGGCCCCGGACGCCAACGTGCGGCACCGTCCTCTGCTGCTGGCGGAGATCGATAAGTACGTGACGGTCCACACCGGCTACACCGGCAAGCAGGTGACGCCGGAGGGGATCCTCTGCGTGGACAAGGATGGCCAGGAGCACCTGGTGCCCGGCGCCACGGTGATCTGCGCCCTGGGGCAGCGCTCCCGGACGGACGTGGTAGAGGAGCTGCGGGACGCGGCGCCCTACACGGCGGTGATTGGAGACGCCTCCCGGGTGTCCACCATCACCAACGCGGTGTACTGGGGCTACCATGCGGCGCTGGATATTGAGTAAGAACCATACAAACAACAAGAGCCTGCCGGGTGGCAGGCTCTTGTTGTGAGAAAGGAGAGGGTGATAAGGCCTTGTGGATGAGGCAAGAGCCTTATCGGAAAAACTATGAGCAACTTTCGTTGCTGAATATAGTATATCCGGAAGCTATGACAAAACTATGTCCGGATGCTTAAAGAATCCGGAAACTTGGGAAGAAAAAAGAAATAAAATCTTAAAGAAAAAGAAAATGGACAGGAAAAAGGGGATCTGCTACAATAAGAGCCAGAGTAAGAGAAGGAGAGGTGACGGCCATGGCGCTCAGTTTTCCCTGCCCCAGCTGTGGGGCCCCCATGTCCTTTGACCCGGAAAGCGGCCAGATGCTCTGCTCCCACTGCGGCGGCAGCTGCCAGGTGGAGGAGGCGGAGGCATCCGGCGGGGAGGCAGGCGACCTGCAGGTATTCCACTGCAGCGGCTGCGGGGCGGAGCTTATCTCCGACGGGCAGACTTCCGCGGCGGTGTGCAGTTTCTGCGGCACCCCCAACCTGGCGGAAAGCCGCCTGGAGGGGGAGTGGAAGCCTTCCCAGGTGATCCCGTTCCGGATTGGGAAGAAAAAGGCCCAGGAATTGTTCCGGGCCTGGACCAAAAAAGGGATTTTTACGCCGGGGGTCTTTCGGAAACAGAGTACCCTGGAACAGGTAACCGGGGTGTATGTGCCTTTTTGGCTGTACAATCTGGAAGCCAATGTGCGGCTGCAGGCCCATGCCACCCGGGTCCGGTCCGTCCGTGCCGGGGACTGGCAGGTGACGTATACGGATCATTATCAGGTGATCCGGGATATGGACGTGGCCTTTGACCAGATCCCGGCGGACGCCTCCACCCAGATGCCGGACGAGGTAATGGACTGCCTGGAGCCCTTCCGCTATGAGGAAATGCAGGATTTCCGGATGCCCTATCTGGCCGGTTTCTGCTCCCAGAAGTACGACCTGGACGGCCGGGAACTGGCGGAGCGGGCGGAAGCGAAGGTGCGGGAGGCGGCGGTGGGGGAGGCCCGGGCCACCATCGGCGGCTATAGCCTGGTCAATGTGGAGCAGGAAGAGACCCATTTTTCTATCCGCAAGGAGGACTACGTACTGTTTCCGGTTTGGGTGCTTACCTACCGGTATCAAGGGAAGCCCTACACCCTGTCCATGAACGGGCAGACCGGGAAGATGGTAGGGCGGCTGCCCATCAGCCGGGGCCGGATCGCCGCCTGGTTTGGCGGGATTACCGCCGGCCTATGGGCGCTGTCCCTGGCAGGGACCCTATTGGGAGGGCTGTTCTAATGAAGAAAAAGTGGATGGGACTGCTGTGTCTGCTGGCGGGGCTGCTGTGCCTCTGCGGGTTTGACGCGGACCGGCAGAAAGTATACGACGGGGCGGGGATCCTGGAGGCGGAAGAGGAAGAAGAACTTCAGGCCCAGGCGGCAGAGCTGGCCCAGGAGCTTCAGCTGGACGTGATCCTGGTGACAACGGAGGATACGGAAGGGCTTACCACCGCCCGCTACAACGAGGAATTCTACAACCGCCACGGCTTTGGCTACGAGGGGCCAGGGGGAAGCGGCGTCCAGTTCCTGATTGACATGGAGCACCGGCAGTATTATCTGCTGACCGCCGGAGAAGGGGATCCGCGCTATACGGACGCGGAAATTGAAAAAATGTACGACCAGATCGCCCCTTCCATGGAAGAAGGGGATTACGCCGGCGCCTGCTTCCAGTTTCTGGAGGCGGCGGCGCGCTATGGGGAACCGGCCCAGCTTTTGAGCGCGGGCCGTGCCGCCGTCCTTTTGGTGGGCAGCGCGGCGGTTGCGGGGATCGTGGTGGCCGTCCTGGTGTGGCAAAGCAAACGCAAAGCGGAAGGCGCTTGGCGCCGGGGCTACATGGGAAACCGGGCCCATATGAACCGCCAGCAGGACCGCTTCCTCCACACCACGGTGGTGCGCACCCGCATCCCCCGCCCCCAAAACCACCCCGGAGCCCGCAGCAGCGGCCCCCGCGGCGGCCCTGGAGGAGGCGGCCCCCGGGGAGGCGGCGGCCACTCCCGCGGCGGCGGAAGATGCTTTTAGTCCAGAAAGCCTGGTCGCGGCGCGCGGGCAGGCAGGCGTGCTGGCACGCCCGTCCGCCCGCGCGCCAGCGACGCTAACCCGTATGAGCAGGAAGGGCGGAAGCCCGGAGTGCGAATACGGGTAGGATTGCGGGAGCGCCGAAGGCGCGGAGCAATCCGCAGGCTTTCTGGACGGGAGAGGAAGGCACCGTATGAGCAGGAAGGGCGAAAGCCCGGAGTGCGAATAGGGGGGAACTTGATTTATTTTAGGAGGAAAAGAAAATGGCACAGAACCCGATTGTTACGATCACCATGGAAAACGGCTCCGTGATGAAGGCGGAGCTTTATCCGGAAATCGCGCCCAATACGGTCAACAACTTTTTAAGCCTGGTCAAAAAGGGCTTCTACGATGGGCTGATTTTCCACCGGGTGATCCCGGGCTTTATGATCCAGGGAGGCGATCCCCAGGGAACCGGCATTGGCGGCCCCGGTTATTCCATCAAAGGGGAGTTTGAGCAGAACGGGGTGAACAACCCGCTGCAGCATGTCCGGGGCGTGCTTTCCATGGCCCGGGCCAACCACCCGGATTCCGCCGGATCCCAGGTTTTCATTATGCACGCGGACGCTCCGTATCTGGACGGGGCCTACGCGGCCTTTGGAAAGATCACCGAGGGCCTGGAGACGGTGGACGCCATTGCCTCCGTGCCCACCAACTATATGGACCGGCCGCTGCTTTCTCAGCGGATCCAGAAGATGACGGCGGAAACCTTTGGCGTAGAGTACCCGGAGCCGGAGACCTGCTGATCCAGGATTCGTTAGCGGAACAGGCTGCCCAGCCAGTCCAGCAGGGCGAACCGGACTTCCACCTCTCCCTCCAGCAGCGGCATCTCTTCTTCAGGAAGGACGCTTTCCAGTTTCTGGCGGGAATCAGAGGGAAACTGGGCGGTAACCGCGTCGGTAAAGCACAGAGGCGGGTAGAGCACGCACCACCAGTTTTGGCCCCGGCCCTGGCCCAGTTCGACCTTAAGGGCCCGGTAGGTGCCTCGGGGAAAGGTTAGATCCCCATAGGTTTTTTCCGGAAAATAGAAATCTCCCACCGTGAGGGAAACCGGGTAGGAATATCCGGCTTCCCTCACGATTTTTTCTGCCTCCCGGAGCAGCTCCTCCTGGTGGTCCGCCACAAAGGCTTCCGCCTCCCCGGCGCTTTCGGAAGCGTCCAGGCGGCCGGACAGAAAGTCCAGGAGGCCGTCCCGCACCTGCAGCTTCAGCGCCTGATCTTCCGGGGAATTGCTGTTGGCCAGAACCCGGAACCGGAGCACGGAGGCGGAAAGGGTGGCCACCAGGGTGTCCTGACGCAGCCCTTCCCAGGCTCCTAAGGCCAGCAGGGCGTTGAGCAGGAGCAGTAGGAGGGGCAGGAAGATGGTTTGGGAGGGGCGGCGCAAAGCCCCAAACAACGAATTCCTAAACGACGAATTCCTAAACAACGAATTCTCAAACAACGAGTCTTTCATGGCGAATCCTTTCTATGTAGGCAGGCCGCCAGAGCGGCGTTTCGATGGAAAACCTGTTCCCAGTATTTCCCAAAACCGGATATTTTATGCGCATCTCTCAAATAAGAAAAATTCTGTTGGAAACGGTATATTTACTGGCAGGCATACGGTTCCAAAGCCGGGGAGCGGATTTGGAACCGTACACGCTTGGAGAACAGGATAGGTTCCGGCGGCCAAGGCCTAAATAGGAGATATATCACCGATTTCGTGCGGCAGCCCTGGCAGGCGCACCGGGGCCAGGGCTTCCGGAACAAATGGTCTGGGACAAATGGTCCGGAACAAATGGTCCGGGGCAAATGGTCCGGGACAAATGTGTATTTATCTATGGCATAACGGGGGGAAATGTGGTAAAATGCACTGGAAGTCTATGGCTTTAAAATGAAAAAAGCAGAGGAAGTCGAGATGGAAAAGATCAATCTGGCTGTCCTGTTTGGGGGACAGTCCTCGGAGCATGAGATATCCTGCCTTTCCGTGCAGACGGTGGCGGGGAATGTAGATTTGGAAAAATATCAGCTGCTGCTGATTGGCATTACCAAGGAAGGCCGCTGGGTGAAGGCGGATTCCCTGGAGCAGGTGCGGGATGGATCCTGGCGGGAAAGCCCGGTGCGGGTGCTGTTTTCGCCGGACGCGTCCCAGAAAGGGGTTTTCCTGCTGGAGGGGGAGCGTATGTCCTTCCAGCCGGTGGATGTGGCGTTCCCGGT
>CALWEC010000036.1 GCA_944376945.1 uncultured Lachnospiraceae bacterium
GTATGACAGCGGAACGCCGTGGATGGTGAAGTTGAACGCGCTGCTGAGCAATCGGCTGGTTTTGGGAAAGAAGGGAATGGATCTCTTCGGTGTGACCTGGTTTGGACAGCAGATTGCCATGGTGGGAAACGGGGGGAGCACCGCGTCAAATCCGGATTACTTTTTTCTGGATTCGTCCTATGTGCTGATGGGCATGCGGTTTGGCATGGCGCTTTTGCTTTTCGTCTGCGGGCTGTTTGTGCTTTTTCAGCTTCGCCTGTACCGGAGAAGAAAGATATTTCCGATGCTGCTGCTGGCGGCGCTGTTTGCGGAGTGCACGCTGGAGCACCACTTTTTTGAATATGTCTACAACCCGTTCCTGATCTTAGCTTTATCCTACTGGGACGGCGGTTTGACAGACGGAGAAAACGATCGCAAGAGGGGGAGCACTGGTGGATAAAAATAAAGGGAGCAGCTGGGCCAAGCACTGGGATTTTATGCTGCTTGACATTCTGTGCCTGCTGCTGGCTCTGTGGGCGGCTTACTGGCTGCGCCACGGAGAATGGAATCTATTTCACCGTTCTTTATATCGGGAAGTGGCCTTTGTGCTGTTCTTCGCGGACATTCTGGTGGCCTACTTTGGGGAGAGCTACCGGGGGATTCTCCGGCGGACCCCTTGGGAGGAGGCCAAATCCCTCTTAAAGCATGAGACCATCATCTTCCTGATCGAGTTTTTCTATCTGTTCGCCACCCAGAAAGGTGATCTTGTCTCTCGGACTACTATCGTGGGATGCTACGGAATCGCCCTGATCCTGACGTACGGGGAACGGTGCCTGCTGAAGCGGAGCCTTAAAAGCCGCAAGCACCGGCTGCGCAGTGCCCAGAACCTGCTGATGCTGACCACCCGAGACCGGGCGGAGCGGATTCTCCGGCAGCTGTCCGGCAGCGCCGTCGGGGACGTCCGGCTGGCGGGGCTGGTGCTGGCGGACGGAAGCCCGGCGGACACGGAGGTGGAGGGGGTTCCGGTGGTGTCGGATGTCCAAAACCTGCCGGCCTACGTGCAGAAAAGCTGGGTGGACAGTATCTTCGTGAGCCTGCCGGAGCAGTGCCCGGTGGATTCCCATATCATCGACAACTGCATCCTGATGGGCGTCACCATGCACTTTGACATGAAGCAGTTCAGCTCCCTGGGCACCTACTATGTGAGCAAGCTGGCAGGGGAAAATGTGCTGAGCACCTCCATCGTCTCCGGCAGTACCCGGGCCATGCTGCTGAAGCGGGGGATGGATGTAGTGGGCGGCCTGATGGGATGCTTGATTACGGGCATCCTGTTCCTGTTCGTAGCCCCCTGTATCTACGCCAAATCTCCGGGGCCCATCTTTTTCAAGCAGGAGCGGATCGGGAAAAACGGCCGGCGGTTTAAAATGTATAAGTTTCGTTCCATGTACCTGGACGCGGAGGAGCGGAAGAAGGAGCTGATGGCCCAGAATGAGATGAAGGACGGCCACATGTTTAAGATGGAGAAGGACCCCCGGATTCTGCCGGGCATTGGCACCTTTATCCGAAAGACCAGCATCGACGAGTTTCCCCAGTTTTTTAACGTGCTGAAGGGGGATATGAGCCTGGTGGGTACCCGGCCGCCGACAGTGGACGAGTGGGAGCAGTACGAGGCCAGCCACCGGACCCGCATGGCCATCCGGCCGGGGCTTACCGGCCTGTGGCAGGTCAGCGGCCGGAGCAAGATCGTGGATTTTGACCAGGTGGTGGAGCTGGATAAAAAGTACATCACGGAGTGGAATCTGGGGATGGATATTCAGATTCTCTGGAAGACCATTGGGGTGGTACTGCGGGGAGACGGGTCCTGCTAAATTTCTTCCTGGAAAAATATTTGGAAGGAAATGTATTTTGTTATGAGCAGAATGAAATTTATGAACACAGAGATTGATAACCTCACAATGTCGGAGGCGCTTCAGACCATCGACCAGATGGTGCAGCATTCACATGGCGCCTATGTGGTTACTCCTAATGTGGATCATATTGTACAGTTGGAAAAAAATGCGGAACTTCAAAAAGCTTACGCCCATGCCGCCTTGATTTTGACAGACGGAAAACCGCTGATTTGGATTTCGAAGTTTTATAAAAGGCCGATTAAAGAAAAAATATCCGGATCGGATTTGTTCCCAGAATTGTGTAAGCTGGCAGCGAAGAAGGGCTATCGGATGTTTTTTCTGGGCGCGGCGGAAGGAGTAGCTGCCAAGGCAGCTGTTATTTTGCAAAGGGAATATCCAGGTCTGCAGGTTTGCGGAACCTATTCTCCGCCGTATGGATTTGAAAAGGACAGCCAAGAGATTGAAAAAATCAAGAAGATGATACAGGGTGCGGCTCCGGATATTTTGATTGTGGCGCTGGGCGCGCCCAAACAGGAGAAATTTATGTATGCCTACTGTGAAACGTTAGGCGTCCCTGTTTCCCTGGGACTGGGAGCCAGCCTGGACTTTGCGGCTGGAAATATTAAACGCGCTCCGAAATGGATGGCCGACCATGGATTGGAATGGCTGTTTCGAATTACACAGGATCCAAAAAGGATGGCAAAACGGTATCTGGTAGATGACCGGAAGATTTTGGGCCTTATGCTGAAATACAGGAAGCAAAAATGAAACTGGAAGAGCAAAGTATACTTTTTCTGACAAGAACTATGGGGCAGGGAGGAACCGAAAATGTGATTCTCCAGCTATGCGAAATTTTAAAGCCCCATGTGAAGAAAATTGTGGTATGTTCCTGCGGAGGAATGAATGTAGCTTGCCTGGAGCATATGGGGATCCGGCACTATACGATTCTAGATTTAACGCAGAAGCAGCCGGCGGTTATGTGGAACATTTATAAAACGCTGCGCCGGATTGTGAAAAAGGAAAACATTACGGTTTTGCATTCTCATCACAGAATGGCCGCATTTTACGCACAATGGGTTGCCGGAAAGAAAATACGAAAAGTCGCCAATGCCCACAATGTGTTTTACGATAAAAAACGGTTGACACGATACGCTTACCGCAATACGCAGGTGATCGCGGTGGGGCAGCAAGTGAAAAAAAATCTAGTGGATTATTACGGCCTGCAGGAACAAATGGTCGCTGTGATTCCCAATGCGGTGAAGCCGTTTTCTGGTACTGTGGAGCCGGTGGAAGAGCTGGAAAACGCTCAAAAACAAGGGTATATACGGATTGGCAATGTAGGGCGCCTGTCGGAACAGAAGGGAATGGAGTACTTTATCCAGGCGGCGGCCGCCGTATATGCGGAAAATCCGGCGGTACGTTTTTTTATTATAGGGGACGGAGAGGACCGAAAAAAACTGGAGGATTTGGCAAAACGAGTACTGCCAGATGGGATTCTATCGTTTTTAGGATTTCGCTCCGATGTGCAAAATGTAATGGCACAGCTGGATTTTGTGGTGCTGAGTTCGCTATGGGAAGGCTTCCCTTTGACCCCTATCGAAGCCTTTTCCGTAGGGAAAACGATAGTGGCTACCGCTGTGGACGGTACCCCAGAAATTGTAAAAGATTCGTTGAACGGTCTTTTGGTAGAGCGGAAAAATGTTCCCGCCTTAGTCCAGGCTATGCTGCGTCTATGCAATGATCAGGAACTCCGGCAGAATATGGAGCGGTCAGCAGAGGAAGACTATCAGCGAGTGTTCTCGTTTGAGCAGTTGGGAAAACGTTACGTGGATTATTATC
>CALWEC010000037.1 GCA_944376945.1 uncultured Lachnospiraceae bacterium
GCGGCAGAGGTAATCTATCATAGAGCAGATAGCGAAAAAGAACACATGGGTTTACAGACATGGAAGGATGCCCCTAATGGTAAAATACAAAGATTTGATGTTATAGTTGCAAAAAACTACTTGACCGGACAGGAACTTTCGGCTATGGCTCGAATTGTGAATGCTTATTTGGATCTGGCGGAAATGCGCGCAGAAGAGCATATTCCTATGACGATGGAAGATTGGGCAGAACAATTTGAAGGCATTTTACGATTATCAAAAAAAGAAATCTTAACGCATGCGGGAAGTATATCAGCTCGAATAGCGGAAGAACATGCGTTAAGTGAGTTTGAAAAGTATCGTGTGAAGCAGGATAGATTGTATCAGAGTGATTTTGATAGGGTGCTTCTGGAAGGAAGTATTGAAAATAAAGAATAAAAAGGAAATCATATCCAAAACGGTAAATTTAATCATAGGCCCATTAATTCTGGAAAAAGTCTTTTTTACCTGGAAAGACGGCAAATCCAAGGAGAAAAAAATAGATCATGGATCATTTTGAATTAGTATCCGAATACGCCCCCACCGGCGACCAGCCCCAGGCCATCGAAGGCCTGGTGAAAGGCTTCCGGGAAGGAAACCAATTTGAGACCCTGCTGGGGGTCACCGGCTCCGGCAAGACCTTTACCATGGCCAATGTGATCCAGCAGCTGAACAAGCCCACCCTGGTGCTGGCCCACAATAAGACCCTGGCGGCCCAGCTTTACAGTGAATTTAAGGAATTTTTCCCCAAGAACGCGGTAGAGTATTTTGTCTCTTACTACGACTACTACCAGCCGGAGGCCTACGTGCCCTCCAGCGACACCTATATCGCCAAGGATTCCTCGGTGAACGACGAGATCGACCGGCTGCGCCACTCGGCCACGGCGGCCCTTTCCGAGCGGAGCGACGTGGTGATTGTCTCCTCGGTATCCTGCATCTACGGCCTGGGCAGCCCCATCGACTACAAGAACATGGTCATCTCCCTGCGGCCGGGGATGCAGAAAGACCGGGACGAGGTGGTGCGGAAGCTGATCGACATCCAGTATACCCGCAACGACATGGACCTGCACCGGGGCACCTTCCGGGTTCGGGGGGACGTGGTGGAGGTGGTAACGGCCCGGACCGGCGAATCGGCCCTGCGGATCGAATTCTTTGGGGACGAGGTGGACCGGATTACGGAGATCGACACCCTCACCGGGGAGATCAAGGCCCGGCTGGAGCATGTGTCCATCTTCCCGGCCTCCCACTATGTGGTTTCCCCGGAGCAGATGGCCGCGGCCACCAAGGCCATCGAGGAGGAGCTGGACCAGCGGGTGGCGGAGTTTCGCAGCCAGGACAAGCTGCTGGAGGCCCAGCGGATTGCAGAGCGGACCAATTTTGACGTGGAGATGATGCGGGAGACTGGCTTCTGCTCCGGCATCGAGAACTATTCGAGACATCTGGCGGGCCTGCCGGCGGGCAGCACTCCCCACACGCTGCTGGACTATTTTCCGGAGGACTTCCTGCTGATTGTGGACGAGTCCCACATCACCGTGCCTCAGGTCCGGGGCATGTACGCCGGGGACCGGTCCCGGAAGCAGACCCTGGTGGACTATGGCTTCCGGCTGCCCTCCGCCCTGGACAACCGGCCCTTGAATTTTCAGGAATTTGAGAGGAAACTGCATCAGGTGATGTTTGTGTCCGCCACCCCCAATGTCTATGAGAAGGAGCACGAGCAGCTGCGGGTGGAGCAGATCATCCGGCCTACGGGCCTGCTGGATCCCCGGGTGGACGTGCGGCCGGTGGCCGGCCAGGTGGACGACCTGGTGTCCGAGATCAACCGCGAGGTGGAGGGCGGCCACAAGGTGCTGGTGACCACCCTGACCAAGCGGATGGCCGAGGACCTGACGGATTACATGCGGGAGGTGGGCATCCGGGTCCGGTATCTCCACTCGGACATCGACACCCTGGAGCGGACGGAGATCATCCGGGACATGCGGCTGGACGTGTTCGACGTGCTGGTGGGCATCAACCTGCTCCGGGAGGGCCTGGACATTCCGGAGATCTCCCTGGTGGCGATTTTGGACGCAGACAAGGAGGGCTTTCTCCGTTCGGAGACCTCCCTGATCCAGACCATCGGCCGGGCGGCCCGGAACGCCGACGGCCATGTGATTATGTACGCGGATACCATCACCGAATCCATGGAGCAGGCCATCGGCGAGACCAACCGGCGGCGCGCCATCCAGGAGGCGTACAACGAGGAGCACGGCATTACGCCCCAGACCATCCGCAAGGCGGTCCGGGATCTGATCCGGATCACCAAGGAGGTGGAGGAGACCCGGACGGACAAGCTGGAGAAGGATCCGGAGTCCATGGATGAGAAGGAGCTGAAGGCGCTGATCGAGCAAATCACCAAGAAGATGCACCAGGCGGCGGTGGAGCTGAACTTTGAGGAGGCCGCCCGGCTGCGGGATCAGATGCTGGAACTGAAAAAATACCTGCGCTGAGGCAGGCAGCCCCGGCGGCGGGAAGCCCGCGCCGCCCCCGCGCGGCGGAAGGGGCGGCGTCCGGAAGCCCAGCGCATAAGAGCAGAAATCGGAGGTTATACATTTCATGGCGGAGCGTCAGTTTATCAAGATACGAGGGGCCAACGAGCACAACCTGAAGAATCTTTCCGTGGACATTCCCCGGAACCAGCTGGTGGTGCTGACGGGGCTTTCCGGTTCCGGGAAGTCCTCCCTGGCCTTTGACACCATTTACGCGGAGGGGCAGCGGCGGTACATGGAATCCCTGTCCTCCTACGCCCGGCAGTTTTTGGGCCAGATGGAAAAGCCGGATGTGGAGAGCATCGAGGGCC
>CALWEC010000038.1 GCA_944376945.1 uncultured Lachnospiraceae bacterium
CGGAGTCCATGCCGGAGGAGTTCTGGCAGGCCCACGCCCGTCTGGACGCGGCGGTGGACCGGCTGTACGGAAGGGAATTTTCCGGGGAGGAGGAACGCCTGGCCTTTTTGTTCTCCCTGTACCGGAAAAAAACGGAAAAAAGCGGGGAACGGTAAACGGCGCCTGGAAGGCGCGCAAACGCAGGGAGGGAAAAAGTGGAGCCGATTCGTTTGGACAAACTGCTGGCGGACGCCGGGCTTGGCAGCCGGAGCCAGGTGCGCCAGCTGATCCGGAAGGGGCTGGTGACGGTGGACGGCGCGCCGGCCAAAGGCGGAGAGCAGAAGGTGGATCCAGAGGGGCAGGAAATCCTCTGCCAGGGGGAGCCGATGGCGTACGCCCGGTTTTCCTATTTTCTGCTGAACAAGCCGGCGGGGGTGGTTTCCGCGGTGACAGACGCCCGGGACAAGACGGTGGTGGAACTGATCGAGGAGCCGAAACGGCGGGATCTGTTTCCGGTGGGGCGGCTGGACAAGGATACGGAGGGCCTGCTGCTGATTACCAACGACGGGCTTCTGGCCAGCCGGCTGCTGTCGCCGGGGCGGCATGTGGAAAAGACCTATTACGCGGAGGTGGACGGGCCTCTGTCGGAGCTGGACGTTTCCCTGTTCGCCGAAGGGCTGGATATTGGGGAGCCCCGGCGCACCCTCCCGGCCCGGCTGGAGATCGAGGAAAGCGGCCCGGAGCGTTCCCAGGCCCGGCTTACCATCACAGAGGGAAAATACCACCAGGTGAAGCGGATGTTCCAGGCCATAGGCCGCCGGGTGCGGTACCTGAAGCGGCTTTCCATGGGGCCGCTGGGGCTGGATCCGGCCTTGGCCCCCGGGGAATACCGGCCGCTGAGCCGGGAGGAGGTGGAGGCGCTGAAGCGGGAGGCGGCCGCCCCAAGGCCCAGAGAAGGACAGAAAAAAGAGGAAGCCCCGTAGCGGAGGGCTCCCTCTTTTTTCGGTCTTGGCTCCGGGTTAGTCCCGGATCAGCTTTTTCAGGTCAATGTAAAACCGGGGGTAGGAGATGCTGACGCAGTCCTTCCGGGTGATGGTAATCTCTCCCTCGCAGTTGAGGGCGGCAATGGAAAAGCTCATGGCGATCCGGTGGTCGTTGTGGCTGTCGATGACGGCGCCGTGGAGAGGGCGGCCGCCGTGGATGATCATACCGTCCTCGGTTTCCTCAATGTCCGCGCCCATGGCGGTCAGGTTTTCCACAATCACGCGGATCCGGTTGGATTCCTTGACCTTCAGCTCCGCCGCGTCCCGGATGACGGTGGTGCCTTTGGCAAAGCAGGCCAGCACCGCGATCATGGGCAGCTCGTCGATGAGCTTGGGGATAATGTCTCCCTCGATGGTGACGCCCCGAAGCTCCGAGTGGCGCACCACAATGTCCGCCGAAGGCTCGCCGCTGATCCGCAGGTTTTCATAGGAAAGGTTGGCCCCCATCTGTTTGCAGACCGTCAGCATGCCGTCCCGGGTGTGGTTGATGCCCACGTTCCGCAGCACCACCTCGGAGCCGGGGACGATCAGGGCGGCGGCCAGGAAATAGGCGGCGGAGGAGATATCCCCGGGCACGTCGATTTTTTGGCCGTACAGCTCCTTCACGCCGGACACGGAGGCCGTGGTACCGGAGGAGGAGACCTTGGCGCCGAAGGCGCTGAGCATCAGCTCCGTGTGGTTCCGGGACAGGGCCGGCTCGGTGACGGAGGTATCCCCCTCCGCGTACAGCCCCGCCAGCAGGATGGAAGATTTTACCTGGGCGGAGGCCACCGGGGAATCGTAGTGGATGCCGGTGAGAGGCCGCCCGCTGATCCGCAGGGGTACGCAGTCGTTGCCCAGCACGGAGGTAATATTGGCCCCCATCTGGGACAGGGGATTGATAATCCGGCGCATGGGGCGGGACTTGAGGGAGGAATCCCCCACCAGGGTGGAGGTAAAATCCTGGGCGGACAGAATCCCAGAGATCAGCCGGGTGGTGGTGCCGCTGTTGCCGCAGTCTAAAATCCCGCTGGGCGCGGAAAGGCCCCGCAGGCCGTTGCCATGGACCAGGATCCGGTCGTGGCTGCCCTCAATGTTGACTCCCATCTTGGAAAAGCAGGCGATGGTGGAAAGGCAGTCGGCGCCCCGGAGAAAATTGTTGATTTCCGTGGTGCCGCTGGCAATGGCCCCCAGCATGACGCCCCGGTGGGAGATGGACTTATCCCCAGGGACCTTAATCTCCCCGTGGAGCCCTTTTTTAATCTTGTATATCATGGTCTTACCCTCGCGTTTTCATTCGGATTTTATCTTAACACGTTCATTTGGGAAGGTCAACGCCTTTTTCGGTGTCCAGAGGCAGGCGGGAGCCTCTTTTCTTTTGCTTTGGAATTTTACCGAAAAATTTTAGGAATCTTCTTGCATTTTGTGTAAATTTTTAGTAAAATACAAAAAGGGTATTCCGAAACACCGAATACGAATAAGGAGGAACTTGAGTATGAATGCGTATCAGGCAAAACAAATCCGGAACGTGGCGGTATTGGGCCATGGCGGCTGCGGAAAGACCACAATGGTAGAAGCCATGGCGTACATTACCGGCGTCACCAGCCGGATGGGGAAGGTTTCGGATGGGAACACCATCAGCGATTTTGATAAAGAAGAGATCAAGCGCCAGTTCTCCATTGGCACCAGCGTGGTTCCCATCGAGAGCAACGGCATGAAATTCAATTTCCTGGACACCCCCGGCTACTTCGATTTTGTGGGCGAGGTAGAGGAGGCCATGAGCGTGGCGGACTGCGCGGTGATCGTAGTCAACGCCAAGTCCGGTGTGGAGGTAGGCACCCAGAAGGCCTGGGATCTGTGCAACAAGTACAACCTGCCCCGGGTCATCTTTGTAACCAATATGGACGACGACAACGCCAGCTACAAAAACGTGGTGGCGCACCTGCAGGTGCTCTACGGCGGCAAGATCGCCCCGTTCCATCTGCCCATCCGCGAGAACGAAAAATTTGTGGGCTTCGTCAACGTAGTCAAGATGAAAGGCCGCCGGTTTACGGAGAAGAGCCAGTACGAGGAGTGCGAGATCCCCGAGTACTCCATGGAAAACCTGGAGAAAGTCCGGGAGACCCTTATGGAGACGGTGGCGGAGACCAATGAGGAATATATGGACCGGTATTTTGCCGGGGATGAGTTTACCTACGACGAGATCCGTTACGCCCTGCACCATCACGTGCACAGCGGCGATATGGTCCCGGTGCTGGTGGGAACCGGCATCAACGGCAACGGCTGCCTGATGCTCCTGGAGATCCTGGAGCTGTTCTGCCCGGGCCCGGATCAGGGCTTCATCAGCGGCCAGAACACCAAGACCGGGGATTCCTTCTCCGCCGACTACAACGAGGAGAAGCCCTTCTCTGCCAAGGTGTTTAAGACCCTGGTGGATCCGTTTATCGGCAAATACTCCTTGATCAAGGTTTGCTCCGGCGTCCTGAAGGCGGACAGCACCGTGTACAACGTAAACCGGGAGACGGAGGAAAAAATTTCCCGCCTGTACGTGCTCCGGGGCAAGGAAGCCATTGAGGTGAAGGAGCTGCGGGCCGGCGACATCGGCGCCATCGCCAAGCTGTCCGTGACCACCACCGGGGACACCCTGGCCACCAAGGAGACGCCGGTGGTCTACGACAAGCCGGAGATTTCCGTCCCTGACACCTACATGGCCTACAAGACCAAGAACAAAGGGGACGAGGACAAGGTGGCGGGAGCCCTCTCCAAGCTGATGGAGGAGGATCTGACCCTGCGCCATGTAAACGATAAAGAGAACCGGCAACTGCTGCTGTACGGCATCGGCGACCAGCAGCTGGAGGTGGTAGTCAGCAAGCTGCTGAGCCGCTATAAGGTAGAGGTGGAGCTGGAGAAGCCCAAGGTGGCCTACCGGGAGACCATCCGGGGCAAGGTGAAGGTCCAGGGCAAGCACAAGAAGCAGTCCGGCGGCCACGGCCAGTACGGCGACGTAACCATCGAGTTCGAGCCCTCCGGCGATCTGGAGACCCCTTACGTGTTTGAGGAGAAGATCGTAGGCGGCGTGGTGCCCAAGAACTACTTCCCGGCGGTGGAAAAGGGCATCCAGGAAATGGTCGCCAAGGGCCCTCTGGCCGGCTATCCCATCGTGGGCCTGAAGGCCACCCTGGTGTTTGGTTCCTACCACCCGGTGGATTCCTCGGAAATGGCCTTTAAGCTGGCCACCATCCTGGCGGTGAAGAACGCCTTCGCGGATCCGGCCTCCAAGCCGGTGCTGCTGGAGCCCATCGCCTCCCTGAAGGTGAAGGTGCCGGATAAGTTTACCGGTGATGTCATGGGCGACCTGAACAAGCGCCGGGGCCGCGTGCTGGGCATGAACCCGGACCACAGCGGCAACCAGATCATTGAGGCGGACGTGCCCATGTCCGAGCTGTTCGGCTACAACACCGACCTGCGCTCCATGACCGGCGGCATCGGCAGCTACTCCTACGAGTTCAGCCGCTACGAGCAGGCGCCGGCGGACGTCCAGGCCAAGGAGATCGAGGCGAGAGCCGCGGCCAAGGATGCGGAGTAAGCCGGGAGAAAACCGGCGGGACAGAGGTAAAACCTAGAAATAACAGGGGTAAAACCTAGAAATAACCTAGAAATGGGAAAAGGCTTTTGAGAAGGAGGCGGCCCGGAAAATTGCCGGGGACCGCCTCCTTTTTTCGGGAGTTTCCGCCGTTTTTTCCGGGGGAAGGGCTTGCTTGCCAAAAAAAATCGTGCTATACTTACGTCATTGTGTTGCATACAGGTCTGCCAGCGGGCGGACTGGACATAGTGTGACAGGAGGAGAAAAACCATGGCAGTACCTTTTAACCACCGGGAAGTGGAGAATAAGTGGCGGAAGCGCTGGGAAGAGAAAACCGTCAATCCCAAGGACCCGAAGAAACCCAAATATTATTGTCTGGATATGTTCCCGTATCCCTCCGGCAGCGGCCTCCATGTGGGCCACTGGAGAGGCTACGTTATCAGCGACGTGTGGAGCCGCTATAAACTGATCCAGGGCCATTACATCATCCATCCCATGGGATGGGACGCCTTCGGCCTGCCGGCGGAAAACTACGCCATTAAGATGGGCGTGCATCCGGCCAAGTCCACGGCGGACAATGTAAAGCACATCAAGGAGCAGATTAACCAGATCGCGGCCCTGTACGACTGGGACATGGAGGTGAACACCACCGACCCCAACTTCTACAAGTGGACCCAGTGGATTTTCGTGAAGATGTTCAAAGCGGGCCTGGCCTATGAGAAGGAGATGCCCATCAACTGGTGCCCTTCCTGCAAGACCGGCCTGGCCAACGAGGAAGTGGTGGGCGGCGTCTGCGAGCGCTGCGGCAGCCCGGTGACCAAGAAGAACCTGAAGCAGTGGATGTTAAAGATTACCGCCTACGCGGACCGGCTGCTGAACGACCTGGACAAGCTGGATTGGCCGGAGAAGGTAAAGAAGATGCAGACCGACTGGATCGGCAAGTCCTATGGCGCGGAAGTGGATTTCCCGGTGGACGGCCGGGAGGAGAAGATCCGGGTCTACACCACCCGCCCGGACACCCTGTACGGAGCCACCTTTATGGTGCTGGCGCCGGAGCATGCCCTGGCGGCCAGCCTGGCCACCCCGGAGCAGAAGGAGGCGGTGGACGCCTACATCCTTCAGGCGGCCAACAAGTCCTCGGTGGACCGGCTTCAGAATAAGGAAAAGACTGGCGTGTTTACCGGCAGCTACGCGGTGAACCCGCTGAACGGGGCCAAGGTGCCTATCTGGCTGTCCGACTACGTGCTGGCGGACTACGGCACCGGCGCCATCATGTGCGTGCCGGCCCACGACGACCGGGACTTTGAGTTTGCCAAGAAGTTTGACCTGCCTATTATCCAGGTGATCGCCAAGGATGGGGTGGAGGATCCGGACCTGCAGGAAGCCTATGTGGGCAGCGGCGTCATGATTAACTCCGCGGACTGGAGCGGCCAGGATTCGGAGAAGATCAAGCAGGAAGCCCCCCACATCCTGGAGGAGCGGGGCATCGGCAAAAAGACGGTTAACTACAAGCTGCGGGACTGGGTGTTCAGCCGCCAGCGCTACTGGGGCGAGCCTATTCCCATCGTCCACTGCCCCCACTGCGGCGCGGTGGCGGTGCCGGAGGAGCAGCTGCCGGTGCTGCTGCCGGAGGTAGAGTCCTACCAGCCTACCGGCACCGGTGAGTCCCCGTTGGCGGCCATCGACGAATGGGTCAACACCACCTGCCCTCAGTGCGGCGGCCCGGCCAAGCGGGAGACCAACACCATGCCCCAGTGGGCCGGTTCCTCCTGGTACTTCCTGCGGTATGTGGACAACAAGAACGACAAGGAGCTGGTAAACCGGGAGGTGGCGGACAAGCTGCTGCCGGTGGATATGTATATCGGCGGCGTGGAGCACGCGGTGCTGCACCTGCTGTACTCCCGCTTCTACACCAAGTTCCTGTGCGATATCGGCGTCATCGACTTTGACGAGCCCTTCCACAAGCTGTTCAACCAGGGCATGATCACCGGAAAGAACGGCATTAAGATGAGCAAGTCCAAGGGCAACGTGGTATCCCCGGACGACCTGGTGCGGGATTACGGCTGCGATTCCCTGCGGATGTACGAGCTGTTTGTGGGTCCGCCGGAGCTGGATTCCGAGTGGGATGAGAGAGGCATTGACGGCGTGTACCGGTTTATGACCCGGTTCTGGAACCTGGTCATGGACAACAAGGACAAGAATGTGCCGGCCTCCAAGGAGATGGAGAAGATCCGCCACCGGATGGTGAACGACATCACCAGCCGTCTGGAGAGCTTCAGCCTGAACACGGTGATCAGCGGCTTCATGGAGTACAACAACAAGATGATCGACCTGGCCAAGAAGGAAGGCGGCATAGACCGGGAGACCCTGGAAACCGCAGTGATCATGCTGTCCCCCTTTGCCCCCCACATTGCCGAGGAGCTGTGGGAGCAGCTGGGCCACACGGACAGCGTGTTCCACCAGGAGAACGGCTGGCCCAAGTGTGACGAGGAGATGATGAAGGATGACGAGGTGGAGATCCCGGTGCAGGTCAACGGCAAGACCCGCTGCGTCATCAGCCTGCCGGCGGACGTGTCCAAGGAGGACGCCCTGAAGGCCGGAGAGGAGGCGGTGGCCTCCCGGATCAGCGGCAAGATTGTCAAGGAGATCTTTGTCCCCGGCAAGATCATCAACTTTGTGGTGAAATAAGGAGTGGATCCTGCGCCGCCCTGCTTTTGGGAAAGCAGGGCGGCTTTTTTAGGAGGAGCGGTATGTACGAATTGTGCCAGGCAGGGGAGAACAGCTTTTATATACAGTGCCCTGCCAAGATCGGCCTGGTGCGCCTGACGGACACGGAGGTCTGCCTGATCGACAGCGGCAGCGACAAGGACGCGGGGCGCCGGGTGCGGAAAATTCTGGATGAGAATGGATGGAAGCTGCGGATGATCTGCAACACCCATTCCCATGCGGACCATATCGGCGGCAACCGGTACCTGCAGCAGCAGACCGGCTGCAAAATCTATGCGCCGGGGATGGAATGTGACTTTGTCAACCATCCGGTGCTGGAGCCCATGACCCTCTACGGCGGCTTTCCACCCCGGGATCTGCGGCACAAGTTTCTGATGGCCCAGCCCAGCCAGGCGGAGCCGCTGACCGCGGACGTGCTGCCGGAAGGGCTGGAGCTGCTTCCGCTGCCGGGCCATTCCTGGGACATGGTGGGCTTCCGGACGGCAGACCAGGTGGTGTATCTGGCCGACTGCCTTTCCAGTGAGGAGACGCTGGAGAAATATCAGATCAATTTTGTGTACGATGTGGCGGAGTATGTGCGGACCCTGGAGCAGGTGCGGGAGATGCAGGCGGCCCTCTTTGTGCCGGCCCACGCCGCGGCCACCGAGGACATTGCCGGCCTGGCCCAGAAGAACCTGGACAAGGTGGAGGAGATTGGGGAGCGGATTCTGGCGATCTGCCGGGAGCCGGTTACCTTTGAGGAGATTCTGCGGAAGCTTTTTGAGGACTACGGCCTGCTGATGGATTTCCAGCAGTACGTGCTGGTGGGCAGCACCATCCGTTCCTACCTGGCCTGGCTCCGGGATGGGGAGCGGGCGGATGTGCTCTTTGACGGCGGGCGGATGCTGTGGCAGCGGATATGAAGCCTTTCAGGGGATCTGCTCCGCTTCCATCTGCCGGAGCAGCTGGTCCGGCATGCTCCGGGGCCCGCGGATGGAGGAAACCCCCAGATTTTTGATCTTCTCCCATGGCAGGAGAGAGGGGGCATACTGCTCCAGGCGTTTCAGCTTCATAACGTGGCTCATGCGCACCTTCCCATTGTCAAAATGGTAGGGGATATCCACCTCCACCGCCTGGCATTTGTACAGGATGGCGGAGACGGGTGCCGCCACATAGACGTAGACCAGATCGCCCACGGCAATATGGCTGCTTTGCTTCCAACGGATTTCCTTTTTTCTGGAAAAGGCGGTTTCAATATCATAATATTTGGGGTTGGCCGGTACGAGCCAGGCTTTTTGCAAGCCGGGTTCGGCCGGCCTTTTGGTTTGGCTGCCGGCGGTTAGGCCATGGCTCATCTCCAGAAGCCCAAGAATGGTTTCCAGCTCCACCGTGCCGTCCAGCAGAACGGTGAGCCAGCTTTCCTTGTGCATGTGGTAGGCTGGCAGAAAGCCGGGGGTCGCCCGGAGGGAAGATCCCAGCACGGGATCGCATTTGATGTCCAGTATATCCACCGGTCCCTCCCCGGAAAGCCCCAGCCGCTTGCGGGGAACATCCAGGATCACCCCGTACCATTTGCGGTTTTCCACATGGCGGAGCACCGCGTACCGGGGGTGTTTTGCCCAAAGGTATTCGGGCAGTGTCCCGTGATGGCTGGACGCAAACTGCAGAACTGCCTCCCGAAGGGAGGTTTTTTCTTGGGAAGAAGATTTTTCCTTCATGTCCGTTCGCCCCTCCGTCCTGTTTTCTGTAAGCTGTATTG
>CALWEC010000039.1 GCA_944376945.1 uncultured Lachnospiraceae bacterium
AGGGGGACGGAGGCGGCCAGGGAAGGCCAGTAGGAGCGGGCCTGGGACAGAAAGCCGGCCAGCAGCAAAAGCAGGACGCCGCACAGAAGGAAGGGGCGGCGGAGCAAATGGTTTTTGGGCATGGGACAGACTCCCTTGCGGTGGTTTGCCTAAGTATATGCGGCGGAAGGGGCCGTTGATGCAGGCAGATCGTACCTTGACTTTTTCCGGATTTGGTATAGGATGGTGGTGGAGCCTGAGAGAGAAGGCAGGGCAGGAGGACGGCCATGGCACAGAGAGACGAAAGACAGCGGGAACTAGAAAGAGAACAGACGGGGAAGCCACAGGCGGAGCGGCGGGCTGGGCAGCAGACGGCCCGGGAGCTTTTGGCGTTTTTGGAGGGAAGCCCCACCGCCTTCCATGCGGCGGCCCAGATGGCGGAGCGGCTGGAGCGGCACGGGTTCCGGCGGCTAAGCGAGCGGGAGCGCTGGCAGCTGCGGCCGGGGGAAGGGTATTATGTGGTGCGGAATGATTCGGCGCTGATTGCCTTCCAGCTTCCCCAGGGGCCTTGGACGGGCTTCCGCGTGGTGGCCAGCCACAGCGATTCCCCGATGTTTAAGATCAAAGAAAACCCGGAGATGGAGGCGGAAGGCTGTATCAAGCTGAACGTAGAGCGGTACGGAGGGATGCTCTGCGCTCCCTGGATGGACCGGCCGCTGTCGGTGGCCGGCCGGGTGGCGCTCCGCCGGGACGGCGGCTGGGAGACCCGGCTAATCTGTCTGGACCGGGATCTTCTGCTGATCCCCAGCCTGGCCATCCATATGAACCGGCAGGCCAACGAAGGGATTTCCTTTAATGTCCAGAAGGACCTGCTGCCTCTTTTGGGAAGCACGGCGGCCAAAGGGGCTTTCCAGAAGCTGGTGGCGGAAGCGGCCGGGGCGGAGCCGGAGGAGATCCTGGGCCACGACCTGTTTTTGTACAACCGGCAGAAAGGGTGTATCTGGGGCGCGGAGGAGGAGTTTGTTTCCTGCGGGCGGCTGGACGACCTGCAGTGCGCTTTCGCCTCTCTCCAGGGCTTTCTGGCCGGGGAGAAAAAGCGGTGGGCGGCGGTGCACTGTGTGCTGGACAATGAGGAGGTGGGAAGCGGCAGCCGCCAGGGGGCGGCGTCCACCTTCCTTCAGGACGTGCTGCGGCGGATCAGCGACAGCCTGGGCGGGGACTATCAGGATTACCTATGCCGGGTGGCGGACAGCTTCCTGATTTCCGCGGACAACGCTCACGCGGCCCATCCCAATTACGGGGAGAAGGCAGACCCGGTCAACCGGCCCCGGATCAACGGGGGCATTGTCATTAAATTCAGCGCCAACCAGAAGTACTGTACAGATGGCTGTACCGCCGGGGCGGTGAAAGAATGGTGCCGGGAGGCAGGCGTCCCCTTTCAGGTGTTTACCAACCGCTCGGACATGGCGGGCGGCTCGACGCTGGGCAACATCTCCCTGTCCCAGGTGGCGGCGGCCACGGCGGACATTGGGCTGCCGCAGCTGGCCATGCACTCCCCCTACGAAACCGCCGGCGTCCGGGACACCGAGTATCTGATTCGGATGCTGCAGGTCTATTTTTCCTAGGGAAACACCTGGAAAATTGGATGAAACCACCTAAAAAAAGGCTGGAAGCCCGCTGAAAATGCGGGTTTCCAGCCTCCTACATTTTGTAGGAAAAAATGACAGATCTTCTGAAATTCCTCCGTGGGCTTGACAGGCCCGCCGGCGTCCGGGTATAATACAGAATGTTTGACACAGACTTAACGAATGGCTGGCACAAGGCCGGCCGGATCCATAGAAGGAGGATGGAATGAGCAGACTAAGGATATCGACGCCGGATGAGGCACAGCTCACCATGGAGCACCTGTATCTGGACTTGGAGCGGCACATTGCGGCCAGCGCCCCGGGGCTCTGTCCGGTAGACATGCAGATTTCGTTTCTGCGCCTGTGCCACGCCCAGTCCTGCGGCAAGTGCGTTCCCTGCCGGGTAGGCCTGGGCCAGCTGCAGCGGCTGATGACTGATGTGCTGGAGAACCGGGCCACCCTGGCCACCTTGGATCAGATTGAGGAGACTGCCAAAAACATAGAGGCCTCCGCAGACTGCGCCATTGGGTACGACGCGGCTCGGATGGTGCTAAACGGCCTGAAGGGCTGCCGGGAGGACTATCTGTCCCATATCCGCCGGGGCCGCTGCGCCGCCGGCATCACCCAGCCGGTGCCCTGCGTGGCCCTCTGCCCGGCAGGGGTGGATGTGCCTGGGTATATCGCCCTGGTGGCGGAAGGCCGCTACGCGGACGCGGTGCGGCTGATCCGGAAGGACAATCCGTTCCCCACCGCCTGCGCCATGGTCTGCGAGCATCCCTGCGAGGCCCGGTGCCGCCGGAATATGATCGACAGCGCCGTCAACATCCGGGGGCTGAAGCGGGTGGCGGTGGATCACGCCCATGCGGACACGGTGCTGGTGCCGGCCAACGCCCCGGCTACCGGTAAGCGGGTGGCCATTGTAGGCGGCGGCCCCAGCGGCCTCAGCGCGGCCTACTACCTGGCGCTGATGGGCCACCACGTGGATTTGTACGAGGAAAAGCCCCATCTGGGCGGCATGCTCCGGTATGGGATCCCGGCCTACCGGTTCCCCCGGGAGCGGCTGCAGGAGGATATCGATGCCATCCTTTCCACAGGCATTGAGGTACATATGAACGTGAACGTAGGCGAGGATGTGACCATCCGGGAGTTGCACGAGCAGTTTGACGCGGTGTACGTGGCCATCGGCGCCCAGACCAACAAGAAAGCGGGCATTGCCGGGGAGGAGCAGGTGAAGGACGGCAATGTGGTTTCCGCCGTGGAAATGCTGCGGGACGTGGGCATGGACCGGCCCATCGACCTGAGCGGCAAGCGGGTGGTGATTGTAGGCGGCGGCAACGTGGCCATGGACTGCACCCGCACCGCCATCCGCCTGGGGGCTTCCAAGGTCATGGTGGCCTACCGCCGCCGCCGGAACGATATGACGGCTATGCCGGAGGAGGTAGAGGGAGCCATCGCCGAGGGGGCGGAGCTGATCACCCTCAACGCGCCGCTGCGGATTGAGACAGACGGGAACGGCAATGTGGCGGCCATCTGGGTGCAGCCCCAGATCTGCGGCCCCATGGATTCCCAGGGCCGCCCCCGCCCCCGCAACGCGGAGGAGGAGCCGGTGCGGATCCCCTGCGACGTGGTGATTACCGCCATCGGCCAGGGCATTGAGACGGCCCACTTTGAGGAGTTTGGCCTGGAGGTCAAATGGGGCGTGCTGCAGACGGTGGACGACAGCCTGGAGGGAGACATCCCCGGGGTGTTTGTAGGCGGCGACTGCGTAACCGGTCCGGCCACGGTGATCCGGGCCATTGCCGCCGGCAAGGTGGCGGCCGCCAACATCGACGAGTACCTAGGCTTCCACCACAACATCAGCTGCGACGTGGAGATCCCCGCCGCCAATCTGGCGGATAAGAAGCCCTGCGGCCGGATCAACCTGCGGGAGAAGGAGTCCGGGGAACGCCGGGGGAATTTTGAACACATTGAGATTGGCATGACGGAAGAAGAGGCGGCCCAGGAGGCCAGCCGCTGCCTGCGGTGCGACCACTTTGGCTATGGAATTTTGAAAGGAGGCCGGAATTCCCGATGGTAACGCTTAAGATTGACGAAAAACAGGTGACGGTTCCGGAGGGGACGACGGTTATGGAGGCGGCGGCGTCTGTGGGCATCCGGATCCCTAGCCTCTGTTATCTGAAGGAGATCAACGAGATTGCGGCCTGCCGGGTCTGCGTGGTGGAAATGGCGGGCAAGGACAAGCTGATTACCTCCTGCAACAACGTGGTGCAGGAAGGGATGGAGATTTACACCAACAGCCCCAAGGTCCGTTCCGTGCGGCGCACCAATATGCAGCTGCTGCTTTCCCAGCACGACAGCCGCTGCGCCATCTGCGAGCGCAGCGGCAACTGCAGCTTACAGCAGATTGCCAACGATATGGGGATCCTGTCCAACCCGTTCCCGGATGACTGGACGCCGGAGCCCTGGCCCCAGGACTTCCCGCTGATCCGCACGGCCCAGAAATGTATCCGCTGCATGCGCTGCGTCCAAATCTGCGATAAGGTGCAGAGGATGAACGTATGGGACGTGGCCAACACCGGCGGCCGCACCACCATCGGGGTGTCCGGCCAGCGGAAGATTGAGGCTTCGGACTGCGTCCTCTGCGGCCAGTGCATCACCCACTGCCCGGTGGCGGCGCTGCGGGGCCGGGAGGACTGGTACCAGGTGCTGGACGCCATGGCGGACCCGGAAAAGATTACCATCGTCCAGATTGCGCCGGCGGTGCGCACCGCCTGGGCCGAGGGCCTGGGGATCCCCCGGGAGCAGGCTACGGTAGGCCGCCTGGTGGCGGCGGTGCGCCGGCTGGGCTTCGACTATGTGTTTGACACCAGCTTTTCCGCGGATCTGACCATTATGGAGGAGGGCAGCGAGTTCCTTTCCCGGTTTGAACAGATCCGGGAAAGCGGCAAGCCTATGTTTACCTCCTGCTGCCCCGGCTGGGTCCGGTTTGTCAAGACCCAGTACCCGGATATGGTGCCTCAGCTGTCCACGGCCAAATCCCCCCAGCAGATGTTTGGGGCGGTGGCCAAAACCTACTACGCCAAACTGTTGAACGTAGATCCCAGCCGCATCTACAGCGTGTCCATTATGCCCTGCATCGCCAAAAAGTACGAGGCGGAGATCCCCCAGATGCGGGACGCAGGGGCCGGGCAGGATGTGGACTGCGTGATTACCACCCGGGAGCTGGCCCGGATGATCCGGGCAGACCGGATTATGGTGGATACCCTGGAGGAAGAAGAATTTGACCGTCCCCTGGGCATTGGCAGCGGTGCCGGCGTGATCTTCGGCAGCACCGGCGGCGTTATGGAGGCGGCCCTGCGCTCCGCCTACTACCTGATTTCCGGCAAGAACCCGGCGCCGGATTCCTTCTGTTCCATCCGTTCGCCCCAGGGCTGGCGGGAAGGGGAGTTTAACATGGCTGGCAGCAAGGTGAAGGTGGCGGCGGTCAGCGGCCTGCGCAACGCCCGGAAGCTGGTGGAAGCCCTGCGCCGCGGCGAGGTGCGGTACGACTTTGTGGAGGTAATGGCCTGCCCCGGCGGCTGTGTAGGCGGCGGCGGCCAGCCCATCCACGACGGCCAGGAGCTGGCGGCGGAGCGGAGCCAATACCTGTACCAGCTGGACGAGGACAACACCATCCGCTTCTCCCATGAGAACCCGGCCATTGTCAAGCTGTATGAGGATTACCTGGAGAAGCCCATGTCCCACAAGGCCCACCAGCTGCTCCACACCGACCAGGCAGATTGGCCGCTGGCGGTGGAAAAGGGAAAAAAACCTTGCTAAAATCTGCCGTTTGCCGTATCCTAAGGAGTGGAACAAAAGCTAGGATTTGAGAGGAGTAGCAGATGATTCGAGGTTTGGACACCGCTGTCAAGCGGCTGAGAAAACAGGTGTTTACGGAGATTGCCCGGCTGGCCTATGAGTCTACCAATCTGAACGACGACATTGAGGCAATCCCCTATAAGATTTCCCCGGGGGACGTGCCCCAGTACCGGGAAAGCATTTGGCGGGAGCGGGCCATTGCCTCCGAGCGGGTGCGCCTGGCCATGGGCCTAAGCCTGCGGCCGGAGGATACGCCGGTCCATTTGACCGCCGGCCTCAGCGAGAGCAACATCTCGGAAAAGTATTACGAGCCGCCGCTGATGCAGGTGATCCCTTCGGCCTGCGACGCCTGCACCCCCAACGCCTACAAGGTGACGGACAACTGCCGGGGTTGCGTGGCCCATCCCTGCGTGGAGGTGTGCCCCAAGGGGGCGGTGTCCCTGGTGGACGGGCGCTCGCACATTGATACGGAAAAGTGCATTCAGTGCGGCAAGTGCAAGGCGGCCTGCCCGTACGACGCCATCGCCCATGAGATCCGGCCCTGCGCGGAGGCCTGCGGGGTCCACGCCATTGAAAGCGACAGCCTGGGCCGGGCCTACATCAACCCGGACAAGTGTGTGTCCTGCGGCATGTGCATGGTCAACTGCCCCTTCGGAGCCATTGCGGATAAGTCCCAGATCTTCCAGATGATCCGGGCCATGAAGGAGGGCGGCGAGATGATCGCGGAGGTGGCGCCGGCCATTGCCGGCCAGTTTGGCCCTAACGTCACCGCCGGAAAGATTAAGGCGGCGCTGATGGATCTGGGCTTTTCGGAGGTGTACGAGGTGGCCCTAGGGGCGGATATGGGCGCGGCCACCGAGGCCAAGCACTATGTGGAGGAGGTCCTTCCCGGCCATCTGCCGTTCCTTCTGACCTCCTGCTGCCCTTCCTGGTCCATGCTGGCGCGGCTGTACTTCCCAGATATGATCGATAAGATCTCCAACGCCCTGACCCCCATGGTGGCCACGGCCCGGACCATCAAGCAGAAGCATCCCCACGCCAAGGTGGTGTTTATCGGCCCCTGCGCTTCCAAAAAGCTGGAGGCTTCTCGGCACGATATCCGAAGCGATGTGGATTTTGTCATTACCTTTGAGGAGCTGGACGCCATCTTTGAGGCCCGGGGCATCGATATGAGCACCTACGAGAAGGAAGTGGAAGTCCACGACGCCACCGGCGCCGGCCGCGGCTACGCGGTGGCGGGCGGCGTGGCCGAGGCCATCGAAAAGTGCATCCAGGCCTATTACCCGGATGTGGAGGTCAACATTGAGCATGCGGAGAGCCTGGCGGAATGCCGGAAGGTATTGCTGATGGCCAAGGCAGGCAAGATGGACGGCTGCCTGATCGAAGGCATGGGCTGCCCCGGCGGCTGCGTAGGCGGCGCTGGGACCATCGCCCCGGTGAACAAGGCGGCCCAGGCAGTCAAGAAGGTGGTGCGGGAGTCGGACGAGACGATCCCGCCCAAGGAGTTGGCAGAGATCCATCTGGACTAACAGACGCGGCGGCGCCGGGAGGCGCGGCGGTTATGAAAAAAAGTAAGAGGCGCGGCCCGGCAGGAAAAACCGGGACGCGCCTCTTTTTTGCCTGCCGGGACGGCGCCCGGAGAAGGCTTATTTTACGGCGATAACCTCTACCTCGCACAGCACTCCCTTGGGAAGCTCTTTGACCGCCACGCAGGAGCGGGCCGGCTTGCCGGTAAAGTATTTGGCGTAGACTTCATTGAACGCGCCAAAATCCGCCATGTCTGCCAGGAAACAGGTGGTCTTGATGGCGTTTTCAAACCCGGCGCCGTTGGCCTCCAGTACCGCCCCCAGGTTCTTCATCACCTGCTCCGCCTGCTGGGCGATGGTGGAGCCCACCACTTGGCCGGACTGGGGATCCAGGGGGACCTGGCCGGAAGTAAAGATAAAGTTGGCGTAGGCCATGGCCTGGGAGTAGGGGCCGATGGCGGCCGGGGCGTTCTTGGTATTGGTTACCTGAAACATGGGGCATCTCTCCTTTTCTGTAAAATTCCAATGGGTTTATTTTTTCAGGAAAACTCCGGAAAAACAGTTTAAAAATAACACAGAATAAAAAGAATGTCAAATCGGACGGCGTCTGCCCCGTTGCGGAACCGGGGAATCTTTTGTATAATGTGGAGGGCAGCCAAAAGCAGAAACTGCCCGGGCTAGGCGGCAAGCCGCCAGGCCAGCTGGAAGAAAGAAGGAGAACCTATGCGAGTATACCATAATATGGAAGAATTAGTAGGGCGCACGCCTTTGCTGGAGCCGGCCCGCTTCCTGGAAGCGGCAGGCTCTAAGGCCCGGATTTGGGTAAAGCTGGAAGGCATGAACCCGGCAGGGAGCAGCAAGGACCGGGTGGCGGTTTCCATGATCCGCCAGGCAGAGGCAGAGGGAAAAATCGGGCCCGGAGCCGTGATTATAGAGCCTACCAGCGGCAACACCGGCATCGGCCTGGCGGCGGTGGCGGCTTCCCGGGGCTACCGGTCTATTTTTGTTATGCCGGACACCATGAGCGTGGAGCGCCGGAACCTGCTGGCCGCCTACGGGGCGGAGATTGTGTTGACCCCGGGAGCCCAGGGAATGGCCGGGGCCATTGCCCGGGCGGACCAGCTGGCCGCGGAGATCCCAGGCGCCTTTGTGCCGGGGCAGTTTGTAAACCCGGCCAACCCGGCGGCCCACTACGCCGCCACCGGCCCGGAGATTTGGGAGGATACGGACGGCCAGGTGGATGTGTTTGTGGCCGGCATCGGCACCGGCGGCACCATTTCCGGCGCCGGAAGATACCTGAAGGAGAAAAAACCGTCTCTTCAGGTGGCCGGGGTGGAGCCTTTGGATTCCCCGGTGCTTTCCGGCGGAAAGCCTGGCCCTCACAAGCTGCAGGGGATTGGCGCCGGCTTTGTGCCGGATACCCTGGACCGGGCGGTGTGCGATACGATCCTGCCGGTTTCCTGGGAGGACGCCTACCGGATGGGGCGGCTGTTCAGCCGCAGCCAGGGGATCTTGATCGGCATCTCCGGCGGGGCGGCGCTGGCCGCGGCCCTGGAATTGGCAAAGGGTTCAGAGTACCGGGACAAGCGCATGGTGGTGCTGCTGCCGGACGGCGGGGAGCGGTATTTGTCCACGGAAGGCTATCTGATCTGACAGCCGGTTGCAAATATTCACGAAAAAAGCTTTCTTTTTGCTGTCCTTGTGATATAATAAACAAAAGATAACATGGGAGAAAGGAGGCGGAAAACCATGCACGACGGGCACGAGGAGCACCTGGGGCATCACCACCACCATGAGCACCAAGGGGGGAATACCACCCCGGAGGAGGCGGTGGCCCTGCTGGGATACATGGTGGCCCACAACGAGCACCATGCGGAGGAACTGACCGAACTGGCCGAAAATATGCGGAACCTAGGGTTGGTGGAAGCGGCGGAAGAGATTGAGGAGAGCGTGGAAGACTTTAAGGAAGGAAACCTGAAGCTGCGCTCGGCTTTTGCCCTGCTGCAGAAATAGGAAGCAGGGAGGCTCCGCGGCGGAAGCCGGATAGAAAGGCGGCAGGCCCGGAAGGGCCCCGGAAAGGAGGAGATGCGGCATGTGCCTGGCAGCTGCGTACAAGAACAAGCAGACGCCGGAAAACCTGATCTGCAAATACGTCAGCAACATTGGTTTTGACGGTGGGAAGGTAGTCCTGACAGACGTCCTGGGAGAAGAAATTTCCCTGGAGGGCAAGCTGAGCGCGGTGGATCTGGTAAAAAATGTGGTCGTCATCCAGTGCGCGTAGGAGGCGTTATGAGATCCTACGAGATTGTGCGGGAAATTTTCAATCAATGTTCCAACAACCAGATGCGGGATGTATCCTTTGAGGAAAAGGAAGTGGCAGACCCGGAAGCGTACGTCATGGGCTTCTGCCAGGGGCAGGACGCGGCGGTGGAAAAAGACCAGCGGCCCGATGGGACCTGGGTCTTTGACGTGGAGATCGCCGGGCTGCGCCAGCGCTTTTCCTTTACCCCTCTGGATTGACGGAAAGCTGCCGCCGGCGGCGTGAAAGCCAGACAGACGGCAGTATTTTTTACCAAGAAATATTTGCAAATCGTATATGAACATAGAGAAAATTGGGAAAAGCAGGAAAAAAGTCCCCCCAGGGGGGATTTCGCTTGACTTTTTGGAAAGGAAATGCTATGTTCATAGACGGTGACAAAATGATGACGCTCTCGTTAAGGAATTGACGAAGCGCGGGGCAAAAGTAAGGAGAAATTCTATGTCCTATACCATCGCGGTGGCCGGAAAAGGCGGGGTGGGGAAAACCACCATCTGCGGCCTGATCATCGACCACCTGTGCAAAAAGAAAGAAGGGCCGGTGCTGGCGGTGGACGCCGATGCCAACTCCAACCTGAACGAAGTGCTGGGCGTGGAGGTGGGCATGACCCTGGGAGACCTTCGGGAGGAGGTAGCCAAGGCGGACATCGTAAAGGACAGCCCGATTCCGGCATCCATGTCCAAGCAGGACTATCTGAATTACAAGTTTAACGACGTGCTCATCGAGGAGGACGACTTTGACATGCTGGTCATGGGCCGCACCCAGGGGTCCGGCTGCTACTGCTTTGTCAACGGCCTTCTGCAGGCCCAGCTGTCCCGGATTTCCGGCGGCTACCGGTATATTGTGGTGGACAACGAGGCCGGCATGGAGCACATCAGCCGCGGCATCCTTCCCAAGGTGGACGTGATCCTTCTGGTCAGCGACTGCTCCCGCCGGGGCATCCAGGCGGTGGGCCGTATCGCCCAGCTGGTGAAGGAAGTCCAGATGGACGTAAAAAAAGTCCAGCTGATTGTCAACCGGGCCCCGGAAGGGGAGCTGGATCCGGCCATCCGCCAGGAAATTGAAAAGCAGGGCCTGGATCTTCTGGGCGTGCTGCCGGCGGACGACCTGGTGTACCGGTACGACTTGGAGGGCAAGCCCACGGTGGAACTGCCGGCGGACGCCCCGATCCGCCAAGCGCTGGCGGGACTGTTAAAAAAATTGGATCTGTAATCACCGGAGAGGCATCTGGCGTTTCCGGAAAAAAATAGAAAGCAGAAAGACGTACAAGAGGAGGATTTATGGACAACTTTACACTCACCACCGTAGAGGAGTTTGAGGCCGCTACTAACCGGCTGCTGGAGACAGGAGCCCAGGTAGGCGCAGACTCCTGGCAGCAGAGAGTCAAGAATCAGACCCCCCACTGTAAGTTCGGCGAGGAGGGCATTTGCTGCCGCATCTGCTCCATGGGCCCTTGCCGGATTACCCCCAAAGCCCCTCGGGGCATCTGCGGCTGCGATGTGCACGGCATCGCGGGAAGAAACTTCCTGCGCTTTACCGCCGGCGGTTCCGCCACCCATTCGGACCACGGCCGGGAAATCTGCCATACCCTGCATGTGGCGTCCCCGGACGGCAACTACCAGGTAAAGGATCCGGAGAAGCTGATCAAAATCGCCAAAGAGTGGGGAGTGGAGACCGAGGGCAAGGACATTTACGACCTGGCCCATGAGGTTTCCGAGCTGGCCCTGCTGGAGTACGGCAAACCTTTCGGCACCCAGAGATGGCTGAAGCGGGCCCCGGAAAAGACCCAGGAGATCTGGAAGCGGGAGGAAATCGAGCCCCGGGCCATCGACCGTGAGGTTTCCTGCGCCCTGCACATGACCCATATGGGATGTTCCTCCCTGCCGGAGGCCCTGATCCGTCAGAGCCTGCGCTGCGGCCTGTCCGACGGCTGGGGCGGCTCCATGTGCGGCACCGAGTTCTCCGACGTCCTGTTCGGCACTCCCATGCCGGTGGACACGGAGGCCAACCTGGGCGTCATGGAGAAGGACATGGTCAACATTATTGTCCATGGCCATGACCCGTCCCTGTCCGAGATGATCGTAAAGTACGCGGAGGATCCGGAGATGATCGCCCTGGCCAAGTCCGTAGGCGCCAAGGGCATCAACATTGCCGGCGTCTGCTGTACCTCCAATGAAGTGGCCATGCGTCACGGCATCCCTATGGCCGGCAACTTCCTGCAGCAGGAGAACGTGGTGCTCACCGGCGCCTGCGAGGCCATCGTGGTGGATGTGCAGTGCATCTTCCCGGCGTTGGGGCCCCTGAGCAAGTGTTTCCATACCAAGTTTGTGACCACCTCCAAGATTGCCCAGATGCCGGATTCCGAGTTCATCCACTTCTCCGCGGAGACCGCCGGCGAGAACGCCAAGGCCATTGTGAAGATGGCGGTGGAGAACTTTGTAAACCGGAAGCCGGAGCTGGTACATATCCCGGATATGAAGCAGAAGTCCACGGTGGGCTACTCCTTCGAGGCTATTGTAAAGACCCTGGATACCGTTACCAACAGCTATGTGGACGTAACCGGCACCACCAAGCCCCTGGTAGACTGCGTGCGCTCCGGCGTGCTTCGCGGCGCGGTGGCTATGGTAGGCTGCAACAACCCCAAGGTGCGCCCGGATACGGCTCACATTGAGCTGATGAAGAAGCTGATCAAGAACGACATCATCCTAGTGGTGTCCGGCTGTTCCGCCCAGGCGGCGGCCAAGGCGGGCCTGATGGATAAGCGGGCCAAAGACCTGTGCGGCGACGGCCTGAAGCGGGTCTGCGAGCTGGCGGACATCCCGCCGGTGCTGCACATGGGCTCCTGCGTGGACATCAGCCGTATGATGATCCTGGTGGCGGAGCTGGCCAAGGACTCCGGCTGGGATATCAACCAGCTGCCGGTGGTAGGCTGCGCGCCGGAGTGGATGTCCGAGAAGGCCGTGTCCATCGGCAACTACGTGGTGGCCACCGGTATCGAGACCTTCCTGGGCGTGCATCCCATGGTCAAGGGTTCCTCCGTGGTGGACGGCCTGCTGCAGGGCGGCATCCACGACTGGGTTGGCGCTTGCTACCATGTGGAGCTGGATATTGACAAGCTGGGCGACGCCATGATCCAGACTATCGAGGAGAAGCGGGCGGCCCTGGGCATCTAAGTAAGGAAAGAAGGAAACAGGCATGAAGATTGCGGTAACCGGAAAGGGCGGAGTGGGAAAGACCACCTTTGCGGCCATCCTGGCCCGGCTGTACGCGGAAGAAAACCGGCCGGTGCTGGCGGCGGACGTGGATCCGGACGCCAACCTGGGGCTGGCCCTGGGCTTCCCGGAGGAGGAGCTGGAGAGCATCACTCCCATCTCCAAGATGAAGGATTTTGTCAACGAGCGGACCGGCGTGGATCCCACCGGCATCGTCAAGTTTTTTAAGCTGACGCCGAAGGTAAGCGACATCCCGGACCTCTTTGCCAAAACCTGCAATGGGGTGAAGCTTCTGGTGCTGGGAACCGTGGATGTGGCCGGAGCCGGCTGCGTCTGCCCGGAGCACGTAATCCTGAAACGTCTGATCTCCCATTTGGTTTTGATGGACGACGATGTGGTGATCCTGGACATGGAAGCCGGCCTGGAGCATCTGGGCCGGGGCACCGCGGAGAATATGGACCAGTTTGTGGTGGTCATTGAACCCGGAGCCCGCAGCGTCCAGACCTACAAGAAAATCAAAACCCTGGCCACCGACCTGGGCGTCAAACAGGTGCGGGTGGTTGCCAATAAGGTCCGGAACGCGGAGGACGAGGAGTACGTCCGCAGCCGGATCCCGGCGGAGGATCTGCTGGGATTCGTCCACTACAGCGCGGACGTCATCGACGCGGACCGGCAGGGCCGTTCCCCCTACGACTTTGACAAGAAAGCCGTGGAGGAGATCCGGCAGATCAAGAAAAAACTGGAAGAAAAATAACGATTTTGGAGGATAACCGTGGCAACTTTATTTGGAAGAGTTTTTAGCGGCTCAGATGAGATGGTCCGGCGGGCAGAGGAAGCGCTGGCCGAGGCCAGCAAGCAGTTTGCGGACAGCGAACCGGTAGCGTTCCCCAGCACCGCCTACTACCTGGCATGCCTCTACGCCATGAGCGGCATCAAGGTCACCAACCTGGGTGAGCTGAAGGCCAGCATGGAGTGGATCAAATCCCAGATGACCCGGGAGAACAAGACCCACGATATTTTCACCTCCGGCGTGGCTACGGCCTGTGCCGCCGAGGTCATTGAGGCCTGCAAGTACATCGGCAACCCGGATCCCTACGGACACGATCCCCTGTGGGGCCACTGCACGGACGCGGAAGTCCGTGAGCTGGGCGTGCCCCTGGTAACCGGCGACATCCCCGGTTTCGTGGTATTCATCGGCAAGGCCCCTACGGACGAGCAGGCCCTGAAGCTGGTGAAGGATTATCAGAGCAAGAGCGTATTCGTATTCCTGGTAGGCGAGATCATCGACCAGGTGAAGAAGCTGGGCATGAAGACCGGCTTTAACGTGCGTGTGGTGCCCCTGGGCTATGACCTGTGGAGCGTATCCCACGTGGTATCCGTGGCCATCCGCGCGGCCCTGATCTTCGGCGCGGTGCAGCCGGGCGATTACGACGGCATCCGCAAGTACACCTTCGAGCGTGTCAACGCGGTGGTCAACGCCTTCCAGCCGGTGGACGACATGACCGTGGCCTGCGGCGCCGGCGCCATCTCCCTGGGCTTCCCGGTGGTGACCAACCAGAGAGAGAACATCTGGAGCGTGCCGAAGAGCCTGATCATCCAGGAGGATGTGGACAAATTCGTGGAGACCTCCCTGGAGGCCCGCGGCATTAAGATTAAGGTAACCAACATTGACATTCCGGTGGCCTTCGCCAACGCCTTTGAGGGCGAGATCATCCGCCGGGGCGACATGCAGTTTGAGGCGGACGGCTCCCGGGTGGACTGCCTGGAGCTGGTGCGCACCAAGGACGCCTCCCAGGTGGAGGACCACAAGATTGTGGTGGATGGCCCCGACTTCGACGCCTTCGAGGTGGGTTCCAAGATCAGCATGGCCATGGTGGTGGATGTGGCCGGCAAGAAGATGCAGTCCGATTTCGAGCCGGTGCTGGAGAGAAAGTTCCACGCCTACCTGAACTGCATCGAGGGTGTGATGCACACCGGCCAGCGGGATATGATCCGGATCCGTGTCAGCAAGGATTCCTTTGCGGCCGGCCTGCGGGCCCGTCATTTCGGCGAGGTGCTGTACGCCCAGATCAAGAACGAGTTCGACGTGGTAGCCGACAAGTGCCAGGTGACCATCGTTACCGACCCGGCCAAGGTTTCGGAGCTGCGCAAGGAAGCCAACGCCATTTACGACAAGCGGGACGAGCGTCTGGCCTCCCTGACCGACGAGACGGTGGACGAGTTCTACACCTGCATTATGTGCCAGTCCTTCTCCCCGTCCCATGTCTGCATCGTGACGCCGGAGCGGCTGGGCCTGTGCGGCGCTGTGTCCTGGCTGGATGCCAAGGCCACCCATGAGCTGGATCCCAGCGGCCCTTGCCAGGTGGTGGAAAAGGTCGGCGTCATCGACGAAGAGATCGGTAAGTGGGACAGCGTCAACGACGCGGTGCGCAAGTACTCCCAGGGCGCCCTGGAAGTGGTATCCCTGTACTCCATCATGGAGGATCCTATGACCAGCTGCGGCTGCTTCGAGTGTATCTGCGGCATTGAGCCTTTCTCCAACGGCGTGGTCATCGTGAACCGTGAGCATGCAGGCGTGACCCCTCTGGGCATGAGCTTCTCCGAGATGGCCTCCATGACCGGCGGCGGCGTTCAGACCCCTGGTTTCATGGGACACGGCAAGCACTTTATCGCCTCCAAGAAGTTCATGAAGGCCGAGGGCGGCGTCCAGCGGATCGTGTGGATGCCCAAGGCCCTGAAGGACCAGGTGGCGGAGAAGCTGAACGAGACGGCCAAGGAACTGTACGGCATCGAGAACTTCACCGACATGATCGCGGATGAGACCATCACCGAGGATCCGGAAGCCCTGGTGGAATTCCTCACCGAGAAGGGACATCCGGCCCTGAGCCTGGATCCGCTGATGTAAAACAGCCTTACTTTCCTGCCTGCCGGGCCCCTGGCAAACCAGGGGCCCCGGCAGGCAGGTTGTGCTGGGAAAAAACCAGGAAATTTCCGGAAATCAGCGAGATTTTTACTTGCCCGCAGAGTGGGCAGGTGGTATAATGTCTGCGATAAAGCTTTTGGTATAGAAAATCTAAATAAGGAGAGTAAGACAATGCCTTTTAAGAAAAAACCTCAGACGTTTTCTGCTGCTATCAAACCAGTAGAACTGGGCACCGGTGCGAAGGCGACTGTCATCGGTGGGGAGAATGTACTTCCTTTCTACACCTTCGACGCGCCCATTGCCAACGCGCCTAAGATCGGTATGGAGATCAGCGACACCATGATGGAGAACGCCCCGGCCCGGCTGAAAGCCTTCTACGCCGGCTGCGAGACTATGGCGGACATGGCCAAAAAGGCTGCGGAAGTCCCGGGCGTAGCGTTCCTGGCCCTGCATTTTGAGAGCGCGGATCCCAACGGCGCGGACACCTCTGTGGAGGACTGCGCGGCGGCTGCCAAGGCCGTATCCGAGGCGGTGGATCTGCCCCTGGTGATCATGGGCTGCAAGAACAACGAGAAGGATTCGGAGCTGTTCAACAAGATGTCCGACGTCCTGCAGGGCAAGAATATCCTGGTACTGGCCGCCAAGGAAGAGACCTACAAGGCGGTTGGCGCCGGCGCGGGCCTGGCCTTCAACCAGAAGGTAGGCGCCGAGTCCTCCGTGGACATTAACCTGGCCAAGCAGCTGAACGTACTGATGACCCAGCTGGGCGTAAAGCCGGAGAGCATTGTGATGAACGTGGGCAGCGCCTCCGCTGGATACGGTTTTGAGTATGTAGTTTCCACCATGGAGCGTGTGCGCCTGGCGGCTCTGGGCCAGAACGACACCACTCTTCAGATGCCGATTATGACCCCTGTGTCTTCCGAGGCCTGGAGCGTCAAGGAAGCCATTGCCTCCGAGGCAGATATGCCGGAGTGGGGCGATGTGGAAGACCGCGGTGTGGACATGGAAGTGGTAACGGCCACGGCTGTGCTGGCTGCCGGCAGCGACGCGGTGATCCTGCGTCATCCGGAGTCTGTCGCCGCTGTTTCCAAGCTGATTGACCAGCTGATGTAATCGACTGAGAGGAGGAGAAAAACCATGGCGTTAAAAGGCTTAGACATTTTTAAACTGTCCCCTAAGACCAACTGCAAAGAGTGCGGCTGCCCTACCTGCATGGCCTTCTGCATGAAGGTGGCCCAGGGCGCCCTTCCCATTGAAAAATGCCCTCACATGGGCGCGGATGTAATTGCCAAGCTGTCTGAGGCTACGGCTCCGCCCATGAAGACCATCGAGGCCGGCCCCTTCAAGATGGGCGGCGAGACGGTGCTGGCCCGTCACGAGAAGACCTTTGTCAGCAAGAACCTGTTCGCGGTTTCCGTTTCCGACGGGGACGCGGATGCGGACGCCAAGCTGGAAGCCCTGACCAAAGTGGATTACGAGCGGATCGGCGAGCGGATGTACGTAGAGATGATCTTTGTGACCTACGCGGGCAACAAGGACGCCTATGTGGAGCTGGCCAAGAAGGCGGCGGCGCTGCCGGACCGGGAAGTGATCCTGGACGTGACCTGCCCGGAGGCGGCGGAAGCTGCCCTGGAAGCCATCAAGGATTCCAAGCCTATCCTGAACGGCGCTACCGAGGAGAACGTAGAGGCTATGAACGCGCTGGCCACCAAGTACGGCGTGGTCCTGGGTGTAAAGGCTGGCAGCCTGGATGCCCTGTACGACCTGACGGCCAAGATTGAGGGCCTGGGCAACAAGAACCTGATCCTCAACGCCAGCACCGCTTCGGTGAAGGAAGCCTTCGAGTTTGCGGTGGAGATCCGCCGCGCGGCCATCAAGAACACCGACCGCACCTTCGGCTACCCGACCCTGGTAAA
>CALWEC010000040.1 GCA_944376945.1 uncultured Lachnospiraceae bacterium
GGGGTAATCAGCGGCAGCCACCCGCTGCATATGGATCCGGTGTATTGCGCCAGCCGGCCGGATGTAGGCCGTCCCATCATTCAAGGTTCTTTGGTGCTGGGCGTAATAGACGCGTTTTTCTTTGAAAGTGTTTGCCCAGGGAACCAGGTGCTGGCCCTGGCAGATGGTTATGAAAAAATCCGTTTTATCAAACCGATCTACGTGGGGGATGTGCTTCACGCGGAATTTGAGGTGGTGGAGCGGGCGGAAGAAACACGGGGCGGCTTGCCGGGGGAGAAGGCGGGAAAACATTTTGGGCGGCTGACCTGCGGCGTAACGGTTTACAATCAGAAAGATGTGCCGGTGGTGTATGCCTTGGAACATTACCTGGTGGAAAGAAGGGAGGGATGAGCCATGGGGGCTACGCGGTATTATGAGGATTTTTCGATTGGAGATACGGAACTGAGCCGCTCCCGGCAGCTGGACGCGTCGGACATCCGCCTGTTTGGGGCCTGCAGCAGCCTAAACCATCGGATCCATACCGATGCGCTGTATTGCGCCGGGTTGGAGGAACTGGGAGAGCCAGTGGTGCCTTACTCGTTGCTTTTGAATGTAATTGATGCCTTTTTTGCCCAGAGTGTCAGCCCGGACGGCGTACCTACCTTCCACTATGGGTACGACAAGGTGGAATACCGAAAGCTGGTATATCCGGGGGATAGTATTTACACCAAATTCGAGATTGTGGAAAAGACGGAAAAAAATGAAAATTTTGGCGTGCTGACGCTCCACGCCACCACGTACAACCAAAGAGGAGAGATTGTAATCTTTCATGTAGATAAGCTGTACGTAGGAAGACGGCGGGCCGCTTAGGCGCCGCCACATTCCCCCCTTCCCTCCCTGTACATTCCGCCCCGGATCGGGTACAATGGCAGGGAGGAAAAACTCTTGCCGGAACACCCGGCAGAGGAGGAAGGCGTCTATATGGAATACGGACAAATCAAAGAGGGGATTTTTCGGGAGAGGCCCAACCGGTTTTTGGCCTGGGTGGAGGTGGATGGCTGCCGGGAGCTTTGCCATGTAAAAAATACCGGCCGGTGCCGGGAACTGCTGATCCCAGGCGCCCGGGCCATTTTAGAGTGCCACCCGCCGGGCAAAAGAAAAACCCGTTTTTCCCTGGTGGCGGTGGAAAAGCAAGGGCGGCTGGTGAATATGGATTCCCAGGCGCCCAACCAGGCGGCGGAGGAATGGCTTCGGACCAGCCCGCTGGGGTGGCCCGTGTCCAAGATCCAGAGGGAAGTGTTTTTGGAAGGCTCCCGGCTGGACTTTTATCTGGAAGGCACGGAGGGGCAGAAGGCTTACCTGGAGGTCAAGGGCGTAACCTTGGAGGAAAACGGCGTGGCCCGCTTCCCAGACGCTCCCACGGAGCGGGGCGTCCGGCATTTGGGACATTTGATCCGGGCAAAGGAAGCTGGCTACGAGGCGTATTTGCTGCTTGTGATCCAGATGAAAGGCGTATATGTCTGGGAGCCCAACTGGGAAACCCATGCCGCTTTTGGAGAGGCGGTGCGGCAGGCAGCCGCGGCGGGGGTGGAGATTTTAGCCCGGGACTGCCGGGTATGGCCCGGAGGGATGGAGGTGGACGCCCCTGTGCCCTGCCGGTTCTAGAAATTCACAAAAATGCCCAAAAAATCCGAGGAAATATGGGCTGGCGGCACATTGACTCCCGGGAACCGGAGGTGGTATGATATTGTCAGAAAATCTGCACTGTCCAGACAGAAAAACGTGCAGATTTGAAAACAGGGGGTAAAAAGAAGATGTTCGACAGAGAGAAGGAATTAAACACACAAAGAAAAATGATCGCCGGCCTGCGTGGTATGGAGGTAACCCGCTACAACGGGCCGATTACGCCCCGGGAGAACGCCGTTCGGACGCTGACCGGAAAAACGCCGGCCTGGCTGGGAACGGATATCAATACCATCCTTCCCCGGATGATTCCGGACAACCGGGCCAGAGGCATGGTGATTGACGGAAAGCCGTTTAACGCCAACGAAGAAGCCGGCGGGCCGGACTGGTTTGGCGTACAGTGGTTTTATGAGCCCTCCGCCACAGGATCCATGGTAAAGCCTGGCAATCCGAAGGTCAAGGATATTGAGCACTGGGAAGATTACATTACGTTCCCGGATCTGGACAGCCTGGACTGGGACAAAATGGCGGAAGAGTGCGCGGCGGTATATTCCGAGGATCAGCTGAACTCCACCCAGATCTTTACCGGGTTCTTTGAGCGTTTGATTTCTTTCCTGGATTTTGAGGACGCGGCGGTAGCCCTGATCGACGAGGAGCAGCAGCCGGCGGTGCACCGGCTGTTTGACCGGCTGGCAACGTTCTATGACCAGCTGATCGGAAAGTTCCAGCAGTACCTGAAGCTGGATCACATTACCCTGCATGACGACTGGGGCGCGCAGCGCAGCCCGTTCTTTGCCTATGAAACCTGCGAGGAAATGCTGCTTCCCTATGTAAAGCGGGTGGTGGAATCCTGCCACAAGCGCGGTATGCTGTTTGAATTCCACAGCTGCGGCATGATCGAGCCGCTGGTTCCCATTATGATCGAAGCGGGAATGGACAGCTGGGGAGGCCAGCCGATTAACGACAAGTGGAAACTGTATCAGCAGTATGGCGATCGGATCTGCCTAAGCGTCAACACGGATCCGGCCCTGTCTCCGGAGGAGGCGGAAGCCTGGGCGGACGACTGCATTTCCCGTCTGATCCCTGGCCGGAACCTGATTGTGAACGTAGCCAAGGATTGCCCTCTGCGGGAGATCCTGTACTGCAAATCCCGGGAGTACTACGAAAAGCAGCTGGAGCAGTAAACGCCGGGACGGGACGATCAAAAGGAAGGGTGGGCAGCGCGGAAAAACCGCGTCTGCCCACTTATTTTGCGCCCAGGCCCCGGATTCCCGTTGCAACCGGAAGGAAGGCTGTGGTATAGTATCTATTATTAATAGGAAGCAACCGGCAGCAAAACAGGAGGCGGCAGGATGGATCAACAGGAAACCTTACGGCAATGGGTGGAGGAAAGCCACCGGATTGTCTTTTTCGGCGGGGCGGGCGTGTCCACGGAAAGCGGGATCCCGGACTTTCGCAGCACGGACGGCCTGTACCATCAGGAGTACGATTACCCGCCGGAGGAAATTTTAAGCCACGACTTTTTTGAGCGGAACCCGGAGGAATTTTTTCGCTTCTACTGGGCCAAGATGATCGCGCCCGAGGCCCGGCCCAACGCGGCCCACCGGGCGCTGGCCAAGTGGGAGGCGGAGGGTCGGCTGACGGCGGTGGTGACCCAGAACATCGACGGGCTCCACCAGATGGCAGGCAGCCGGACGGTGTACGAGCTCCACGGGACGGTGCACCGGAACCACTGCGTCCGCTGCGGGAAGATGGTGCCCCTTTCGGAGATCCGGGAGCATCGGGGGATTCCCCGCTGCGCCTGCGGCGGCATCCTGAAGCCGGACGTGGTGCTGTACGGGGAATCCCTGGATACGGATGCCCTGGAGAAATCGGTGGAGGCCATCGCGGCGGCGGATATGCTGATCATTGGCGGAACCTCCCTGAGCGTGTATCCGGCGGCAGGCCTGGTGCATTATTACCGGGGCCGGCGGCTGGTGCTTATCAACCGTTCGGCCACTCCCATGGATTCCCAGGCGGATCTGCGGATTGGCGGCAGCATTGGCAAGACGTTGGAGGTGTTTTTGTAGATGGATATTCAGGTGGGGGATGTGCTGCGCATGAAAAAGCCCCATCCCTGCGGCAGCCACGAATGGGAGGTGCTTCGGGTGGGCATGGATTTCCGCCTCAAGTGCCAGGGCTGCGGCCGCCAGGTTATGCTGGCCCGGCGGCTGGTAGAGAAAAACGTGCGGGAAATACACAGAAAAGTCGGAAAAATGTAAGAGGGAAAACCATTGATTTTTCGTGGTTCCGGTTGTATAATGGCCTACGGCTATTTGGCCGCAGCCCGGAACGGGCGGCGGCGTTGTTTGGCATCCGGCGTTAGGAACCGCCGGGGCCGGCAGGAGGAACCATGGAAAAGAAAAGAAGGAAAACAGAGCCGGAGCTGGACAGCCGTCCCATCCGGCACCGGGAGATAGGAAGCTACCAGGCCCGGCGGCGTCCCGCAGGCTCTTATTCGGAGGGAAGCAGACAGCGTTCCGCAGGCTCTTATTCAGAGGGAAGCAGACAGCGGGCCGCAGGCCCTTATTCGGACGAAGCCAGGCGGCGTTCCGCGGCCCGGAGGCAGGCGCGGCTGAGAAAAAAACGGCGGCAGCGGATCGCCCTGGCGGCGGCGCTGGCCCTGCTGGTGATCGCGGCGGCGGTGGGCCTGTACTTTTTGCTGCGGCCCAAGGAAGAGCTGCCGCCGGTGGACTTCTCCCATGCGGGGGATGGAACCGCCGGGGCTACCCAGGAGGCGGATACGGAAGCGCCGGTGATCACCGGGGTGCAGGATCAGACGGTGGAGGTGGGGGACGCCATTTCCTATAAAAGCGGCGTGACCGTCACCGACAATGTGGACGCCAATGTGGCCCTGCAGGTGGACGCTTCCCAGGTGGATCTGGAGACGCCGGGCGCCTACACGGTGACTTACACCGCGGTGGATGCCGCCGGGAACGAGGCGGAGCCGGTGACGGCCACCATCACGGTGGTGGAGCCGGATCCGGGGGCGGCCAACGAGGAAGAAATGATGGCCATGGCCCAGTCCATTTTGGACGAGATCCTGACCGACGGCATGACCCAGATGGAGCAGGCCAAGGCCATCTACGATTGGTGCCATTACAAGATCAGCTATGTGGATTCTTCGGATAAATCCAGCTGGATCAACGGGGCCATCCAGGCCTTTGAGACCCGGTCGGGGGACTGCTTCAATTACTTTGCCGCGGCCAAGGCGCTGCTGACGGCGGCGGGGATCGAAAATATGGATGTGGTCAAAAGCGACACCAGCCACTCCTCCCATTACTGGAGCCTGGTGGACTGCGGGGACGGTTGGTACCATTTTGACACCACGCCCAGGAAGGGCGATGGGGATTACTTCTTTATGGTGACGGACGCGCAGTTGGAGGAATACTCGGAAGCCCACAACAACAGCCACATTTTTGACCATTCCTTGTATCCGGCTACCAATACGGAGGAGATTACCGATCTTCATGCCTTAGATTAGCAAGATCCATCCAAGGACGGGAGGGTTGCCCGTGGAGAAAAGCAGGAGAAAACGGAAACGGTCCTTTCCGGGACCGGCGTGGGCGGTGGTTGGCCTGGCCCTGCTGGCAGGGCTGGCGGGGCTTTTGTGGGCTTTTTGGCCGGAGGCGGCGGAGGCCGGGGCCGGCACGGAAGCGGCGAGGGCCAGCCAGGAGTCTGGCGCGGAGGCGGCGGCCGGAACCAACCAGGAAACCGAGGCAGAAGGCCCGCTGGGCGTAAGCCTGGCGGAGGATCCGGTGAAGCAGGAGGAGCTGGACCCGGAACCGCCGGTGATCCTGGGCGTCCAGGACCAGACGGTGGAGGAAGGGGATTCCATTTCCTACCGGTCCGGGGTGACGGCCACCGACAACGTGGACGGGGAGGTTCCGGTGGAGGTGGACGCTTCCCAGGTGGATCTGGACGAGGCAGGGGTCTACACGGTGGTGTACACCGCGGAGGACGCGGCGGGGAACGTGGCCCGGGAGACCGCCCGGATTACCGTGACCGCCCCGGATCCCGGGGAGGACAACCGGGAGGAGATGGTGGGGCTGGCCCGGGAGGCGGTGGAGGAATGCGGCCTGGAAGGCTTGGACAGCCGGGATCAGCTGTACGCCATGTTCTGGTACGTGAAGAACCATATGACCTATACCGGCGACTCGGACAAGACCAGCCAGGTCAACGAGGCCATCCGGGGTTTTGAGGAAGGCCAGGGAGACTGCTTTACCTATTTCTCCATGCTGAAGGCCATGATGGAGGAAGCGGGCTTTGAGACCCGGGACGTAACCCGCCTGGGCGGGGAGACCCGGCATTTCTAGAGTATGGTGCTGGTGGACGGAGAGTGGTACTACAACGATTCCTGCCCCCGGAACGCGGAGCACAACCCGGACTGGTACTGCTTCCTGCGGACGGATGAGGAATTGGAGGAATTTTCCGAAAATTACGGCGGATACTATAACCACGACCATACCGGGCTGCCGGATACGCCGTAATACCGCCGGGACGGAGGAGGGTGTTTTATGAAAACGCTGGGAGTGATCGGCGGACTGGGCCCTATGGCCACCGCCTATTATCTGGAGCTGGTCATCCGGATGACGGACGCCTCCTGTGACCAGGAGCATATCCCTATGATTATCTACAGCCGGCCGGATACTCCGGACCGGACGCGGTATATCCTGGGCCTGAGCAACGAGGACCCCCAGAGGCTGATGGTGGAAACCGGCCGGGCCCTGGTGCGCCAGGGGGCGGAGTGCCTGGTGATCCCCTGCATTACCGCCCACTATTTCCACTCGTATCTGGAATCCCAGATCGGCAAGCCGCTGTTAAACCTGGTGAAGGAGACGGTGTCCCACCTGAAGCAGTTTGGCTGCCGGAAGGCGGGGATTATGGCCACAGACGGAACCATCCGCAGCGCCCTGTTCCAGCAGGAGCTGGAGCGCCAGGGCATGGAGGCGGTGGTCCCGGGGCCGGAAGGCCAGGAAAAGGTGATGCACCTGATCTACCAGAATGTAAAAGCCGGAAAGCCCATTGAGCTGGAATTGTTCCGCCAGGTGGAGCAGGAACTGCGGGCGGCTGGGGCGGAGGTCATCGTCCTGGGCTGCACGGAGCTTTCCATGATTAAGAAAGAGTTTTCCATCGGCCCAGGCTTCCTGGACGCCATGGAAGTGCTGGCCATGCGGGCGGTGCAGGAATGCCAGGCCCCGCTGAAGCCGGAATACCGCTGCCTGATTACCGGGCAGGAAACAGAGAGGTAAAGGACATGCAGCAGACCAATGTATTGGAATATCTGGAACAGACGGCGCCCCAGGTGCCGGACAAAGTAGCCTACTCCGATGGGACGGACGATATGACCTTCCGGCAGGTCTATGAGGACGCCCGGTCCATCGGCACCTTTTTAAGCCGCCGGGGCCTGTACCGGGAGCCGGTGGTGGTGTTTATGACCCGGCATCCCCGGATGATCGTCAGCTTCTACGGGGTGGTGTACGCCGGCTGCTATTACGTGCCCATCGACGAGGAGATGCCCAAGCACCGGGTGGCCCTGATCTTCCAGAACCTGAAGCCCCGGGCGGTGGTCTGCGACGAAAAGACCAAGGCCATGCTGGGCGAGTTTTCCTACGAAGGGGACGCCTTCCTCTATGAGGAGATGACGGGGACCCCGGCGGAGGAGGAGCGGCTTAGGGACATCCGCCGGAAGGCCCTGGATGTGGACCCGCTGTATATCGTCTTTACCTCCGGCTCCACCGGCGTGCCCAAGGGTGTGGTGGCCTGCCACCGGTCGGTCATCGACTATATCGAAAACCTGTCGGACGTGCTGGAGTTTAACCGGGATACGGTGTTCGGCAACCAGACGCCCCTTTACTTTGACGCCTGCCTGAAGGAGCTGTACCCGACCCTGAAGTTTGGGGCCACCGCGTACCTGATTCCCAAGAACCTGTTTATGTTCCCGGTGAAGCTGGTGGAGTACCTGAACCAGTATAAGATCAATACCATCTGCTGGGTGGTTTCGGCCCTGACCATGATCTCCGCCTTTAAGGCCTTTGACAAGGTGAAGCCGGAGTACCTGCACACTGTGGCTTTTGGCAGCGAGGTGTTCCCCATCAAGCAGTTTAACATCTGGCGGGAGACCCTGCCGGACGCCAAGTTTACCAACCTCTACGGCCCCACCGAGGGCACAGGCATGTGCTGTTACTACAAGGTGGACCGGGACTTTGCCCTGGACGAGACCATCCCCATTGGCGGGCCTTTCCGGAACACGGAGATCCTGCTTTTGGATGAGCACGACCAGCCGGCCAAGCCGGGGGAGCCGGGGGAAATCTGCATCCGCGGTACTTCGGTGACCCTGGGCTACTACCATAACCCGGAAAAGACCCAAGAGGCCTTTGTCCAGAACCCGCTGAACGACGCGTACCCGGAGATTATCTACCGCACCGGGGATCTGGCCCGGCTGAACGAGCGGGGCGAGTTGTGCTTCCTATCCCGGAAGGACTACCAGATCAAGCACATGGGGCACCGGATTGAGCTGGGGGAGATTGAGGTGGTGGCCAACATGATGGACGGCATCCAGACCGCCTGCTGCATATTTGATGATGACAAAAAGAAGATTGTGTTGTATTATGTGGGTGAGGCTTCGCCCGCCGAGACGGTTAAGTACCTGAAGGACAAGCTTCCGCGGTATATGATCCCCAACGCGGTGGAGGTGCTGGACGCCATGCCCCTGACACCCAACTCCAAGATCGACCGCGTTTTTCTGAAGCAAAAATATCAAAACAAAAAAGCGTAAGGGAAGGCCGCAGGAAGGCGGCGGCCCGGAAAGGAGAAGCAAGTTATGGAAGCGTTACTGGACATTCTGAAGGAGCTGCACCCGGAGGTGGACTTTGAGACGTGCGACACCCTCATTGACGATAAAATCCTGGATTCCTTTGATATTATCTCCATCATCACCTCCATCAACAGCGAGTACGATGTGTCCATCCCGGCGGAGGAGATTGTCCCGGAGAACTTTAATTCGGCGGAGGCGCTGTACGACCTGATCGAGCGCCTGCAGGACGAAGACTGATCGGGGGATTCCCATGCTGTTTACGTCCTTTGAATTCATCGCCTTTCTGGCGGTGATGTTCCTGCTGTATTATTTGGTGCCCAAAAAGTTCCAGTGGCTGCTGCTTTTGGCCGGAAGCTATGTGTTCTATGCCTGGGCCGGCCCCCACTTTTTGGCGTACATTTTGACCACCACCGGCACCACCTGGCTGGCGGCCCGGTGGATTACCCGCATGCAGGCGGAGCAGGCCGCTTGGCTGAAGGCCCATAAGGCGGAGATGTCCCGGGAAGAGAGGAAGGCATACAAGGCGGAGGGGAAAAAGAAAACCCGCCGCCCTTTCCTGGCCTGCCTGCTGCTGAACCTGGGCATTTTGGCGGTGATCAAGTACACGGATTTCTTTATCTCCAACGTCAACGGTATCTTTGGCACCGACCTGGCCTTTATGCGGTTCGCCCTGCCGATGGGGATTTCCTTTTACACCTTCCAGAGCATGGGCTACCTGATTGACGTGTACCGGGGCAAATATCCGGCCCAGGACAGCCTGGGCAAATTCGCCCTGTTTGTGTCCTTCTTCCCCCAGGTGGTCCAGGGGCCTATCAGCCGGTACGACGACCTGGCCCAGACCCTCTATGAGGAGCACCCTTACGACCACCGGAACATTAGCTTCGGCGTTCAGCGGATCTGCTGGGGCTTCTTTAAAAAGCTGGTGGTGGCGGACCGGCTGCTGGTGGCGGTGAATGAACTGATCCAGAACCCGGCAGACTATACCGGGGCCTTTGTGCTGCTGGCCATGTTCCTCTACGCCATCGAGCTGTACGCGGACTTTACCGGCGGCATCGACATGACCATCGGCATTGCCCAGGTCTTTGGCGTGAAGCTGGTGGAAAACTTTGAGCGGCCGTTCTTCTCCAAGAATACGGCGGAGTACTGGCGGCGCTGGCATATCACCATGGGGACCTGGTTCCGGGATTACATTTTCTATCCTATCTCGGTCTGCCAGCCCATGCTGAAGCTGTCCAAGGCGTCCCGGGAAAAGCTGGGGCAGGCCCTGGGGAAACGGATCCCTGTGTACCTGTCCACCGCCATTGTGTGGTTTGTCACCGGCCTGTGGCACGGCGCCAGCTGGAACTTTATCGTCTGGGGCATGCTCAACTGCCTGGTGCTCATTGTCTCCCAGGAGTTTGAGCCTTTTTACGCCTGGTTCCACGGCAAGTTCCCGAAGGTGGGAAAAACCTTCTGGTACCGGCTGTTCCAGGTGGGCCGGACCTTCTGCCTCATGAGCGCCATCCGGATTTTGGACTGCTACCGGGATGTGCCCCTGACCTTCCACCAGGTGGGGACCATCTTCACCCAGGGCAACTGGGGGATTTTTGCCGACGGCAGCCTGCTGGCCCTGGGCCTTTCCGAGGCGGACTGGGCGGTGATTGCCATAGGCGTGGCGGTGATGCTGTGCGTCAGCCTGGCGGGCCGTTCCGGCAGCGTCCGGGAAAAGCTGGCGGCCAAGCCCCTTCCGGTGCGCTATGCCTTGTACTGGGTGCTGTTTGTCAGCATCCTGGTGTTCGGCGCTTACGGCATCGGCTATGACGCCAGCCAGTTTATCTACAATCAGTTCTAGGAGGTACCATGAAGAAAAAACGCTTTTTTACGGTTTTGATTGCGCTGTGCCTCCTGGTGGGAAGCCTGTGGTTCCTGCAGCGGCTGCTGATGCCCAAATATATCCACGACATCATAGAAGGCCGCCTGATCTCGGAATACTACGACAACGCCGGCGGCAACGATGTGATTTTTGTGGGGGACTGCGAGGTGTACGAAAACATCTCCCCCATCACCCTGTGGGAGGAGTACGGCATCACCAGCTACATCCGGGGCAGCGCCCAGCAGCTGATCTGGCAGTCCTATTATCTGATGGAGGAGACGCTGAAGTACGAAACGCCCAAGGTAATGGTCTTTAACGTCCTGTCCATGATGTACGATGAGCCTCAGAACGAGGCCTACAACCGGATGACCCTGGACGGCATGCGCTGGTCCCAGTCCAAGGTGGATTCCATAAAGGCCTCCATGACGGAGGAGGAGGATTTCCTCAGCTATGTGTTCCCGCTGCTGCGGTACCATTCCCGCTGGAGCGAGCTGTCCGGGGAGGATTTCCAGTATCTGTTCCAGACCAAAAAGTCCTTCCACCAGGGCTACCTGATGCGGGTGGATGTGCGGCCGGTGACCTCCTACCCGTCCGAGACCCCTTTGGCGGATTACCAGTTCAGCGATACCTGCTATGAGTACCTGGATAAGATGGTGGCGCTGTGCGAGGCCAACGGGGTGGAGCTGGTGTTGATGAAGGCGCCCAGCATTTACCCGGTGTGGTACGACGAGTGGGACCAGCAGATGGAGGAGTACGCGGAGGAGCACGGACTGCTGTATCTGAACTTTTTGGATTTGACCGAGGAAGTGGGTATTGACTTTAACACGGATACGTACGATAATGGGTTACATCTGAACCTGTCCGGAGCGGAAAAAATGGCCCATTATTTTGGCAAGATCCTGCAGGATACCTACCAGCTGCCGGACCACCGGCAGGATCCGGAGGTGGCGGCCCAATGGCAGGAAAAGGCAGACTTTTACCACGCCATGGAGGAGGACCAGTACCGGGAGCTGGAGGAGTACGGGTATCTGAAGAGCTACGGAGGCAGAAACCCCAACGAGGAATGACGGGGGAGCGGAACGCCGCGCAGGCGGTAAGACAAGGAGGAGTAACGAGATGAAAAAGTTAGCGATGTTGTTGGCGGCTATGCTGGTTCTGGTTGGCTGCGGAGGCGGCGGGGAAGATACCACCGCGGCGGCAGGGGCCGGCGGTGGAGAGACGGCCGCGGAGACGGCGGGCGAGGCCGCCGGTTCGGACGCGTATGTGTTCCAGTCCGGGGATGTGACCATTGCCATGAACGCGGAGGCGGCTCCCATTGTGGAGGCCCTGGGCGAGTACGACGACTACTTTGAGTCCGAGAGCTGCGCGTTTGACGGCCTGGACAAGCAGTATACCTACGGCAGCTTTATCTTGAAGACTTATCCGCTGGAGGATGTGGACTATGTTTCCTCTGTGGAAATCCGGGACGACCTGGTTTCCACGCCGGAGGGGATTTCCATCGGTTCCACCGCGGAGGACGTGGTGGCGGCCTACGGGGAGCCGGCGGAGGAAGGCACCTACAGCTATACCAAGGGCGACTGCACGCTGCTACTCCTGGTACAGGACGGGGCGGTAACCTCCATCCAGTATACGGCGATCACCGAGTAAAAACAGAGAGGACAGGGGGAGGGCTTTTGCCGCGAAACAGGCAAAAGCCCTTTTCTGCAAAAAATGGGAAACAACCGGGCAAAAAGGGAGACGGCAGCAATGGATTTGCAATTTAAGGCCCTGGAGGCGGCGGATGTGGAGAACCTGCGTCCCTACTTTTCCCTGCGCTCCAACCTGACCTGCGACAGTGTGATTCTGGACAGTTATCTGTGGAAGGACTACTATGGCTGCGAGTTTGCGGTGGCGGACGGCCGCGCCGTGCTGCTTTTAAGCCATGTGGGGGACCGGTACGAGGCCTCCCTGCCGGTGTGCCGGGCGGAGGACCTGCCTTACTACTTCCAGGTGCTGGAGGAGTATATGAACCGGCGCCTGCGCCGGCCTATGAAGGTGATTTTCGCCGATGAAAAGGGCATGGAGGCGCTGAAGCTGCCGGAGGGCCGCTACGCCGTGGAGGAAGAGGCGGACATGGCGGATTACGTGTACGACGCGGAAAGCCTCCGGACCCTGGCGGGGAAAAAATATCACAAAAAGAAGAACCATATCAACGCGTTTTTAAACGAGTATGGGGGCCGCTGGGAGTACCGGCGGATTACCGTGGAAAACCGGGAGGAGGTCTGGCGTTTCCTGGACCGCTGGCGGGAGAGCAAGGGGGACGACGCAGGCCACCACCTGGACGGGGAGGTGGAAGGCATCCATTCCATCCTGCACCATATGGAGGTGCTGGGCACCTATGTGGCCGGCATCTGGGTGGACGGGCAGCTGGAAGCCTTTACCGTAGGCAGCTACAACCCAGTGGACCGGATGGCCATCATCCACATCGAAAAGGCCAACGGGGAGATCCGGGGGCTGTACCCGCTGATCAACCAGCAGTTTTTGGTGCACGAGTTCCCGGACGCAGTGCTGGTCAACCGGGAGGACGACGTAGGGCTGCCGGCGCTGCGGAAGGCCAAGCAGTCGTACCATCCCATTTTTATGGTGCGCAAGTATACCATGACCCAGCTGGATTACCAGCCGCAGAACCCTCCGGGCGCGGAGGAGGAAGCCCCCTGCGCGCCCTGAGGCAGGTGGGGAAGGAGGAAGCCCGATGCGCTGGCTGAGGCAGGAGGAAAAGGGGGCGACCCGCCCCCTGTGGGAGGAGATGTTCCCGGAGGATTCCGCCTCCTTCCTGGATTACTATTACCGGGAGAAAGCGCCGGAGGCGGAGATTTCCGCGGAGGAGGCGGAGGGGCGGCTGGTGTCCATGATCCACTGGAACCCCTATCCCCTATGGGTCCGGGGACGCCGGTGGGACAGCCGGTACCTGGTGGCGGTGGCCACCTCCCCGGCGTTCCGGCATCAGGGAAGGATGGCGGAGCAGCTGCGCCAGGGCCTGGAGCATTGGCGGCGGCAGCGGATGCCTTTCGTATGGCTGGTGCCGGCCAAGGAGGCCATCTACCGCCCCTTCGGCTTCCGCACGGTCAGCTGGCTCTGGCGGGGAACGCGGACGGAGGCCGGCGGAAGCGCCGGGGAAGCCTTGTCTGCGGCAAAGCCGCCGGAACCGGGAGCGGGCCGGAGCGGCGGGGAAGCCCCCCTTACGGTCCGGCCTCTGGAGCCGGAGGAGGACGCCTGGGCCGCCGCCTTTTGGATGCGGCAGCTGGCGGGGCGCTTTTCCCTGTTTCCGGAGCGAAACGCCGCCTACATGGCCCGGCTGCGCCGGGAAACCGCGTCCGAGGGAGGCGGCGTAGCCGTCCTGGAGCAGGGAGGCACGCCGGTGGGGGTGTTTGCCTTCTGGCCGGCGGAGGCGGGGATAGAAGTGCGGGAGATGGCGCTGGAGCCGGGGTTCCTGCCGGATTTCCTGCGGCTGGGCCAGGCGGAGACGGCCTTGTGGGGCCGCCGCCGGCAGGCGGTGCAGGAGGCGGCCGCGGCTTACCTGCGCCAGGCGTGCGGCTATCCGGCCCAGGGCCCGGTGACGCTGGTCAATACCGGCTGGCTGGGAGAGCGGCAGCCGTATGCCATGGCCCGGATTGTCTGCCTGGAGGCGTTTTTGGAGGGAATCCGCAGCCCGAGAGAGAAAACCCTTTGCCTGCGGGTGGAAGACCCGCTGCTGCCGGAAAACCAGGGAACCTTCCGCTGGCGGCTGGGCCCGGAGGGCTCCCGGATGGAACCGGCGGCGGGGGAGGCCCCGGAGCTGTCCCTGAGGATAGAGGCCTTGGGCCAGTGGCTTTTGGGCGGGCAGGCCCCTTCCGGCTATGAGGAGACGCCGGATCTGGCGGAGGTTTTTTTTACGGAGATTGTGTAAAGCTTATGGGGCGTTTGGCAAAGGCCCTATAAGGTACGGACAAGAGAGGAGGCACTGACGGTGGATCTAAAGATTTCTCTGGAGCAGAAACAGGTGCTGTCCCAGCGGATGATTCAATCGGTGGAAATCCTACAGATGAACGTCCAGGAATTGGACAGCTTTCTGAAAGAGCTGACCCTGGAAAACCCTTTGGTGGAGCTGGAGGAAAATCGGGAAGCGCCCCAAGGGAAAAGCGACCTGCAGCGGAAGCTGGAGTGGCTGGAGGCGGCGGATGAGCAGAACCGGGTGTATTATGGGCGGGAATGCGAGGAAGAGCAGGAACGGGACGCCTGGAACCTGCCGGCAGAGGAGGAAAACCTTCCCCAATATGTGCTGGCCCAGCTGATTCCTCTGGCCCGGGACGGCCGGGAGGAGCGGATCTTCCATTATCTGGCGTATGCCCCGGCGTCCCGGGGCTATCTGGAGGACCTGCCCCAGGCCCTGTGCGAGGAATTCGGCCTGTCGCCGGCGGAGGCGGCGTCCTATCTGCGGGTATTCCAGAGCGTAGAGCCGGCAGGGGTAGGGGCGGCGGATCTTTCCGAGTGCCTGCTGCTGCAGCTGCGGAGGCTGCACCAGGAGGATCCTCTGGCGGAGGCCATTGTGTCCCAGCACCTGGAGCTTTTGGGGAAAAACCAGCTGCCCCGGATCGCCTCTCTCACCGGCTCCTCCCTGTCCCAGGTGGAGGAGGCCTCCCAGCGGATCCGCAGCCTGAATCCCATCCCTGGAAGCGGTTTTTCTTCCCGGGAGCATCTGCGTTATATCCTGCCGGACGTGACGGTGGTTAAGTTCCAGGATTATTTTGAGGTGCTGCTCAACGATAACGCCTACTCCAAGGTACTGATCAGCCATTACTATGTGCAGATGCTGCAGGAAGATCCATCGCCGGAGACCCAGAGCTACATAGGGGAGAAGCTGAAACAGGCGGAATGGGTGGTTTCCTGCATCCGGCAGAGAGGCAATACCCTGCTGTCCGTAGCCCGGGCGCTGGTGGAATGCCAGAAGGAGTTTTTCGAGCAGGGCCCCGGCCATCTGCAGCCTCTGCGGCTGCTGGATGTGGCGGAGAAAATCGGAGTGCACGAATCCACCGTCAGCCGGGCGGTGCGGGATAAATACCTGCAATGTACCTGGGGCATTTATCCCATGAACTATTTCTTTACCCGGGGCGTGGCGGCCCAGGGCGCCCAGGTGTGGACGCCGGAAAAAATCCGGGAGAAAATGCGGGAGCTGATGGACGGCGAGGACAAGAAGAAGCCCTTCAGCGACCAAAAGCTGACGGATTTGCTGAAGGAGGCGGGGATTGGCATTTCCCGCCGAACGGTGGCCAAATACCGGATGGAAATGGGCATTGCGGACGCCAGCGGGCGGAAAAGCTACCGCTAAATATTTTGGGAAATGGCAGCGGCCAGGGAGGCAGCTGTCATTTTTTTGCTTCTGGCACATACAATTCATACAGGATAGGATATGGGAGGGGTGACCGTGGGAAGGAGAGGGGTTTTATTCCTTTTGGCCGCGCTTTGGATCTGGGCGGCAGGCTGCGGGCGGCAGCCGGAGGAGAAAATTCAGGATCTGGATTTTACGGTGGTGGCGGACAGCGAGCTGCCGGCGGAGCTGAAAACCGCCGTGGAGACGCGGCGGGAGGAGGACTTCCGGCTGACCTACAGCGCCGGACAGGATCTGTACCTGGCGGTAGGCTATGGAGCCCAGGCCAGCGGCGGCTACAGTATCCAGGTTAAGGAGCTGTATCTGACGGAAAGCGGGATTGTGCTGGATACGGAGCTTTTGGGCCCGGAGGAACCGGCGGAGTCCGGGGAGGAGGCCTCCTACCCTTATATTGTGCTGAAAATACAGATGCGGGAAGAGCCGGTGGTATTTCGTTAGGAGGAGCGTATGGAATTTGAAAGGAAAAACTTGTACATGAATCGGCAGACGGCCCGGGCGGTGACCCAGGTGACCATGGACGAGGACCGGAATGTGCCGGACGCCAAGCCGGATATGGAGCGCCTGATCCTTCAGAGAGGAGAGGTGGAGCCGGAAGAGCTGTCCTGTGTGGAGGGAAGGGCGGTAATCCGGGGCAAGCTGCGGTACGCAGTGCTGTACGCGGCGGAAGGAGGAGAAATCCAGAGCCTGTCCGGGAACCTTCCCATCAGCGAACCGGTCCGTCTGGAGGGGGCGGAGGAAAAAGACACGCTGACGCTGGACTGGACGGTGGAGGACCTGGATATTGAGATGGTCCACTCCCGGAAGATCCGGATCCGGGCGGTGCTGACCTTTACCGTGTCGGCGGATGGGCTGCGGCAGGAAAGCCTGATCACCGCGGCCACGGCGGAGGAACCCTTGGAGACCCGGCAGGAGACCTACGGGGTGACCCGGATTGCCGTGCAGAAGCGGGAGGAATACCGGATCCGGGAGGAGTGGGAGCTTCCGGGCAACAAGCCCAACCTGGGGGAAATCCTCTGGCAGGAGGTGGAACTGCGGAGCGTGGACTGCCGCCCGCTGGACGGGGCGCTGGCTCTCCGGGGGGAGCTGTCTGTGTTTGTCCTATACCAGGGGGACGGGGGGCCTATGCCGGTCCAGTGGGAGGAATTTTCCGTGCCGTTTTCCGGCCAGCTGGAGCTGCCGGACAGCACGGAGGAGATGATTCCGGATGTGGACGTCCGGCTGATCCACAGCAGCCTGGAGCCCCGGGAGGATGGGGACGGGGAGCTGCGGCTGCTGGGGGCGGAGACGGTGCTGGAGCTGCCAGTGATTCTGTACGATACGGAGGAGATTTCCGCCGTCTGCGAGCTGTATTCCCCGGCCAAGGAGGCGGTGCTGACGGAAAAGAAAGCCTCCTTTGAGAAGATCCTGGTGCGCAACCGTTCCCGGGCAAAGCTGTCCCAGCGGATCCGCCTGCCGGAGGGCGAGCGGGTCCTGCAGATCTGCCGGGGAAGCGGCCGGGTGATTGTGGACCGGACAGCGGTGACGGAGGAAGGGCTGGAGGTGGAAGGGGCGCTGCATGTAACGGTACTGTATGCCACCGCGGACGACCAGCAGCCGCTGCGCTCCGCCGAGGCGGCGCTGCCGTTCCAGCATCTGATGGAAGCCAGAGGCATGGACGCCAAGTGTACCTACCGCCTAAAGTCCATGGCGGAAAACCTGAATATCCTGATGGCCAGCGGGGAAGAAGCGGAGGTGCGGGCCGGCATTGTGCTGGAGGCCCTGGTGCTGTCCCAGGAAGAGCGGACCATTTTGACGGACGCGGAGCTGGTGCCCTACGACCCGGAAAAAATCCGCCGGATGCCAGGGATTGTGGGATACCGGGTGCAGCCAGGGGACACCTTGTGGAAAATCGCCAAAAAATTTTATACCACGGTGGAGGGGATCCGGGCCACCAACGAGGGCCTGGGCGAGGAGGTAAAGCCGGGGGACCGGCTGATCCTGGTCAAGCAGGCGGAGGAAATTACCGCCTGACGCCGGGGCTTATGAAAGAATATGTAGAGGGGATGCCGGAACCGGCATCCCCGTATATGCGGAAGCATCAGGAAGAAACGGTACATCACTCAAAACATAAAGGGTAAAAGAAGCCTGATGCGATTTGTGAACGGGTATACCCTAGGTTATGCGGCGCCGCCTGTCCGGGTGCGGGAAGCGCCCTCCTTTTCCGGCAGCTGTTCCAGGGAATGTCCCGGCGACTGTTCCGGCAGCTGTTCCAGAGAATTTTCCGGCGGTTCTTCCAGCAGCCCGGTGTTCCCTGGGGCGGCGTCCATGGAATTGTCGATTTGCGGGACAAACAGGAATTTCCTTACCACAAACAGGAGGGCTGCACCGGCGACGCAGAGCAGGTTCTCCAGCATGGAAGTTTCGGTGACAATCATATGGCGGGCCAGGGTAAAGAGCATAACCTCCACCACCGAATCCATATTGTGGCGGCAGAGCATTTTTAAAAACTCAATTCCAATCACAATGTCCAGGGACAATTCTAAAAAGTGCGCGAACGTGGCGCCCGCCGGATCCTGGAAAAATTGGAAGACCAGCCGGGCCAGGAACCAGAGAATCAGGACAATGACAAAAACCGCCACGGCCAGTTCCAGGAAAAAAGAGATTTCGTACAGGGATTTTTGAATGCGCGCCCGCCGGGGCCGGTTTTTTGCGTGTCCTTCCAAGATTCGCCTCCCAATGTTGTTTTTTTAGGATACTTCGTTAGCGTGAGTATAGCAGAAAGCCCCGGAAGGTGTCAAATAAAATTGAAAAAGCATTTGCATTCAAAGGCCGAAGATGCTATAATCGTACCAATAGCGGTGATTTTCCGGGCAGGATAGGCCGCCAAGAGTAGGATAGCGGGAGGTTGTTATGAGCGAAGAAATGAAGAACCAGGAAGCGCCGGTGGAGACCATGGCGGACTATGCTGCGGAGTTGGAAGCATCTCTGGAGCAGGGACCGCCCAATGACGATCCGGTATGGGATAGATTTGAGACGATGCTGAACGAAAAGACCATCTTTGAGGTCAAAATCGACAGCGTGGTAAAAGGCGGCGTGGTTGCCTACGTGGACGAGGTGCGCGGTTTTATTCCGGCCTCCAAGCTGGCTGCCGGCTATGTGGAGAACCTGGAGGATTACAAGGGGAAAACCATCGAGGTGATGGTGATTACCGCCGATAAGGCCAACAAGAAGCTGGTGCTGTCCGGCAAGGAAGTGGCCCGGCAGAAAGCGAAAGAAGAGAAGGCAGCCAAGCTGGCGGCCTGCGAGGTGGGCCAGGTGCTGGAGGGCACGGTGGATTCCCTGATGGACTACGGCGCGTTTATCGAGCTGGAGAACGGCCTGTCCGGCCTGCTTCATGTGTCCCAGATCAGCTACAAGCGGGTGGAGAAGCCTTCGGATGTTATGAAGAAGGGCGATAAGGTGCAGGTGAAGATTATTGCCATCAAGGACGGCAAGCTGAGCCTGAGCATGAAGGCCCTGCAGGAAGCTCCGGCCCGGGAGCGGAAGGACCGCCCGGCTCGGGAGCGGGACAGAGACCGGGAGTACAGCAGCCGGGAAGAAAAGGAAACCTACAATTATAAGGAAACCGGAAAAGCTTCCACCAGCCTGAAGGATCTGCTGGCGGGGATTAAGCTGGACTAAGCGGCTGGTTCAGAAGAAGCCAATTTAAAAGAAGTAAATTTAGAAAAAGTAGGCGGGGGCTTGCCAAGGCTCCCGCTCTTTTTATGAGTACGGCATCGTACGGTTCCGGGGAGGGGGAGGCGGATTGAAACCGTACGGCAAGGCAGCTGTGTACGGTTCCGGGGAGGGGGAGGCCATTTGGAACCGTACGTGGAGGCGGACCAGCGGGAATCGTGTGTCGAAAGATGCAAGCCTTTTTTATTTTCAGAAAGAATTAAGGATTTCTTCCCTACAATGTCGGCTGCACCTGCTATAATAAAAAAGAGAAACCGCCCCTGTTTAGGATGGGGCCGAATCCAATATGGCTTGGGAGAAGCCAAGAAAGAAGGGGTGTCAAAAGTTGAGGACAAAAAACATCAGCAGGCTGCTGGCCTTGGCGGCAGTATGCCTGGCGGCGCTGGGCGGATGCTCCGGCGGCGCGGAAAGCGGCGACCCGGTAGCGGTGCAGTCGGTGGCGTTCCTGACCGGAACGGACAGCGGGCTTCAGAACCGGTACGCGGGGCAGGTGGTTTCCCAGGAAACCCTGGAAATTGAAAAGGAAAGCGACCGGACCATTCAGGAGGTTTTTGTAAAGGCGGGGGATTCGGTATCCGCCGGCCAGGTGCTCTTTGCCTACGACAGCGAGGAAATCCGCCTGGCGATTGAGCAGGGAAACCTGGAGGTGGAGCGGCTGGAAAACAGCATCGTCACCATGGAGAGCCAGATTGAAGAGCTGGAGAAGGATCGGAAGAACGCGCCTTCCTCGGAAAAGCTTTCCTATACCATAGAAATCCAGACCACGGAGGCCAATATCAAAGAGGCGGAGTACAACATCCAAGCCAAAAAGGTAGAGGTAGAGCGGCTGCAGCGGTCCCTGGAAAACGCGGAGGTCACCACCACCATAGACGGCGTGGTGCAGAGTATCAACGAAGAAGGCTACGACAATTATGGCAACCCTCTCCCCTATATGGTCATCATGCAGGTGGGGACCTACCGGGTCAAGGGGACGGTCAACGAACAGAATATGTGGCAGCTGCAGTCCATGGTGGGGACGCCTATGATCCTCCGCTCCCGGGTGGACGACAGCCAGATCTGGCGCGGGACGCTGGAAAGCGTAGATATGGAGACGCCGGAGACCGGGAATAACAACAGCTACATAATGGTAAGCAGCAGCGGGGACCCGATGACCCAGTCCAGCCGCTATCCCTTCTATGTGGCCCTGGAGGACAGCAGCGGGCTGATGCTGGGCCAGCATGTGTATATTGAGCCGGATGTGGGCCAGGAAAACCAGCGGGAAGGCTTGTGGCTTTCTTCCTACTATATTGTGCAGGACGGGGACGATGCCTACGTGTGGGCGGCAAACGGGAAGGATCAGCTGGAAAAGCGTCCGGTAACCTTAGGCATGAAGGATGAGGCCACGCAGGAATACGAGATTACCGAAGGCCTGACAGCCGAGGATTACATTGCCATCCCGGAAGACGGGCTGACGGAAGGCCGGAGCGTGACCCGGTACGATGACGCCTCCTTCGGAGGCGGTGTGGAAGCGCCGGTGGAGGAAATCCCGGCGGAGGACGGCATGGAAGAGCTGCCGGCGGAGGAGATCCCGGCGGAGGACGGCATGGAAGAGCTGCCGGCGGAGGAAATCCCGGCGGAGGAAGGTGTGGAAGCCCTCCCGGAGGAGAGCCTATGATCCTGGAATTGGAAGGAATTTATAAGGATTATATGCAGGGAAAGATGGTGGTGCCGGTGCTGAAGGACATCCATCTTTCGGTGGAGGAAGGGGAATATGTGGCGATTATGGGGCCTTCTGGCTCCGGAAAGACCACGCTGATGAACCTGATCGGCTGTCTGGATGTGCCTACCCGCGGGACGTACCGGCTTTTGGGGAAAGACGTCTCCCGCGCGGGGGAGGCGCAGATGGCCCAGATCCGCAACCGCTGGATTGGCTTTGTGTTTCAGCAGTTTAACCTGCTGCCGAAGCTGACCGCCCTGGACAATGTGGCGCTGCCGCTGCTCTACGGCGGCGTGGGCCGCGGGGAGCGGCGGGAACGGGCCAAAGCAGCCCTGGAAAAGGTGGGGCTGGGAGACCGTCTGGATTTCCGGCCGAATCAGCTGTCCGGCGGCCAGTGCCGGAGGGTGGCCATTGCCCGGGCGATTGTAGGCAACCCGAAGCTGCTGCTGGCGGATGAACCTACCGGCGCGCTGGATTCCAAGTCCGGAGAGCAGGTGATGGACCTGTTCCGGCAGCTGAACCAGGAGGGCAGCACCATTGTGATGATCACCCACGAGCGGGAGATTGCCGAGCATGCCGGGACCCTGTACCACATCCGGGACGGGGTGCTGCAGGGCAGCGCCGGGAAAGGAGGCGCCCATGAATAGAACCGGAAAACGGGTGCTGGCAGCAGGCCTGGCGGTGACGCTGGTGGCAGGCCTGGGAGCCGGCGGCGTATACCTGGCCAAAAACCGGCAGAAAGCGGAAGTCAACGTGTATTCCATCTACGATGTGGGGATGACGGAATACTGGGGGGATTCCCGCACCACCTCCGGTATGGTGACCACGGATCAGATTCAGAATGTGTACATCAGTACCACCCAGATGGTACAGGAAATTTATGTCCAGGAAGGGCAGACGGTGCGGAAGGGCGACCTGCTGCTTTCCTACGATACCACCCTTTCGACCCTGGAACTGGAGCGGAAGGACCTGGAAATCCAGAAGATGGAGCTGTCCCTGGAGGAAGCCCGGAAAGATTTGAAGAAAATCCAGGGCTACCGGCCTGGCGTGCCGGTGTCGGAGGACGATCTGGTGAGTACCGGTTCCTCCCTGGGCGGCCTCTCCGTTTCCGCGTC
>CALWEC010000041.1 GCA_944376945.1 uncultured Lachnospiraceae bacterium
AGATCCTGATACTGGGCCGCGGACGCTTTCCAGGAAAAGTCTTTGGCCATGGCCCGCTCTACCATCTGGTTCCAGCGCCGTTTCCGGTCGTAGTAGATGGTCTCCGCGTAGCGCACCGTGGCCATCATCTCGTGGGCATTGTAATTGGAGAACGAAAAACCGGTGCCTGTGTTGGTAAATTCGTTGTAGGGTTCCACCGTATCCTTCAGGCCGCCGGTTTCCCGGACAATGGGCAGGGTGCCGTACCGCAGGGAAATCAGCTGGCTCAGGCCGCAGGGCTCAAAAAGCGAGGGCATCAGGAAGGCGTCGCAGCCGGCGTAAATCCGCCGGGACAGCGCCTCGGAATAACAGATGTTGGCGGACAGCTTGCCGGGATAGCGGCCCGCGAAGCCCCGGAACATGTCCTCGTAATGGCGATCCCCGGTGCCCAGCACCGCAAACTGTACCGCGTCGTAGGACAGGATTTCGTCCAGGACCCGCTCGATCAAGTCAAAGCCCTTCTGATCCGTCATCCGGGAGACAATGCCGATGAGCATGTTTTTGGGATTGACCTCCAGCCCCAGCTCCTGCTGCAGGGCAGTTTTATCCTTCCCCTTTTCCTTGCGGAAGGTTTCCCCGTTAAAGTGGTAGGGGATGGCCGGATCCTTTTCCGGATCGTATTCCTCGTAGTCGATGCCGTTGACAATGCCCCGGAAGCAGTTGGAGCGGGCCCACAGCAGCTTGTCCAGCTTTTCCCCGTAAAACGGGGTCTTTACCTCCTCCACATAGGTCTTGCTGACGGTGGTCACATAGTCCGCGTAGACGATGCCGCCCTTCAGGAAGTTGGCGTCCCCGTAGGCCTCCAGCTTGTCCGGGGTAAAGAGGTAATCCGGAAGGCCGGTAATCCGCTTTATATCCGGGATGTTCCAGGTGCCCTGGAAGCGCAGGTTGTGGATGGTGATGATGGTCTTGATGGAGGTATAGAACAGATCCGCCGCGAATTCATTCCGCAGGTAAACCGGGATCAGGCCGGTGTGCCAGTCGTGGCAGTGCAGGATGTCTGGCTGGAATTCGATGGAGGGAAGAATGGAAAGCACGGCTTTGGAGAAAAAGCCGAACTTTTCCAGATCGTACAGGGGATCCGAGTAAGGGGTGGGGCCGGAAAAATACTCCTCGTTGTCCACAAAGTAGAAGAGGATTCCTTGGTATTCCAGCTTGAGAACGCCCACATAGCGGTTGCGTCCGTTGTAATACATGTAAAAATGGGTCATATATTCCATCTGGTTCCGGAAGGGCTCCGGGATGCAGAGATATTTGGGCAGCACTACCCGCACGTCGTAGCGCTCTTTGTCAAAATATTTGGGAAGAGAGCCAGCCACATCGGCCAGGCCGCCGGTTTTGATGAAAGGTACACATTCGGAAGTCGCAAATAAGATTTTTTTCATAGTCATCCTTCCTTTCCTCTTGGAAGATTTTTATCCCAGCTTTATTCTACCATGTATGTCCTTGATACGCAAAGAATATTTTGATAAAATTGTAAAATAGCGCAGGGAAAGGAGCGATGGGTTTGATTGAGGAAAAAACACTGATGTCCGTGGGATATTTGGAAAAACAGAACCTTACCGGCAGCTACCGGGGCATGCGCTACCTGCTTCGGAAGCAAGGGGAAAAAGACGCGCCCCGGCTGGGAGTGGTGGTTTGGCCTCAGCCCATGAACTTTGAAAATTCGGCGGAGGAAAGCCGGACGGAGACAGAGCTGGAATTCTCGAAAGAAGGGATCCGGCAGGCGGCCCAGTGGCTGAATGAGCAGTACGAGGCCAAGCGGGAAATCTGGGACAGCGCGCGGCTGTAGCGCCTACCTGCTCATGTTCCCGGCCCCGCCAAATGCCCGGACCGCGGTGCGTGCAAGCCCGCCCCGCCGCCTAGGCGCTTGGCGGGGCTTTCTGTCAAGAAAAAAGCCTTGACAAAGTGGCGGGATTCGGGTATGATACGGAAGGTGACTTGCAGAAAACCGGGGGAAGCTTTCTGAAACCCGGGATGTGCCTTCCGGAAAACGGAAGGTACAGGGGGAAAACCGGAGGATACGTTCCGGGAGGGGTTCCATGGAAAAGTTTGTGGAGCGGGCGCTGCTGTATGATTTCTACGGCGAACTGCTGACGGAACACCAAAAGCGGATCTATCAGGACGTGGTGTTCAACGACCTGTCCCTAAGCGAGGCGGCGGAGCAGGAAAACATCAGCCGCCAGGGGATCCACGACCTGATCCGCCGGTGCGACCGGGCGCTGGAGGAATACGAGCGCAAGCTGGGGCTGGTGCGGAAGTTTGAGGAAACCCAGAAGCTGGTGGGGGAAATCCACCGCTTGGCCCAGGAATTCGACGCCACCCGGGATGAGGCCTGCGTCAAGCGGATTGAACAGATTTCCAGGCAAATAGGAGAATTGTGATTCATGGCTTTTGAAAGCTTATCCGAAAAACTGCAGAATGTATTTAAGAAGCTGCGGGGCAAAGGCAGGCTCACCGAGGCGGACGTAAAGGCGGCGTTAAAGGAAGTCAAGATGGCGCTGCTGGAGGCGGACGTCAACTTTAAGGTAGTCAAGCAGTTTGTCAAGTCGGTGGAAGAGCGGGCCGTAGGCGCGGACGTTATGAACAGCCTGACGCCGGGGCAGATGGTGGTGAAGATCGTCAACGAGGAAATGGTGCGCCTGATGGGTTCCGAGACCACGGAACTGGCCCTGAACCCAGGCAACGAGGTGACCATCCTGATGATGGCGGGCCTGCAGGGCGCCGGCAAGACCACCACGGCGGCTAAGATCGCCGGGAAGCTTTTGGCCAAAGGAAGAAAGCCTCTGCTGGCCGCCTGCGACATCTACCGGCCGGCCGCCATTGAGCAGCTGCGGGTCAACGGGGAAAAGCAGGGCGTGCCGGTGTTCTCCATGGGAGACGGCAATTCCCCGGTGAACATTGCCAAGGCCGCGGTGGAACACGCCCGGAAAAACGGGCAGAACGTGGTCATCCTGGATACCGCCGGGCGGCTCCACATCGACGAGCAGATGATGGAGGAGCTGCAGGAAATCAAGAAAACGGTGCCGGTCAAGCAGACCATCCTGGTGGTGGACGCCATGACCGGACAGGACGCGGTGAACGTAGCCAGCACCTTTAACGAAAAGGTGGGGATCGATGGGATCATCGTCACCAAGCTGGACGGCGACACCCGGGGCGGCGCGGCCCTTTCCATCCGGGCGGTGACCGGAAAACCCATCCTCTACGTAGGCATGGGAGAAAAGCTTTCGGATCTGGAGCAGTTTTATCCGGACCGGATGGCTTCCCGGATCCTGGGCATGGGAGACATCCTTTCCCTGATCGAAAAGGCGGAAGCCCAAGTGGACGCGGAAAAAGCCAAGGAGATGGAGCGGAAGCTGCGCAAAGCGGAATTCGACTTCAACGATTTCCTGGAGCAGTTTTCCCAGATCCGCAAGATGGGAAGCCTAGGCGACCTGATGAGCATGATCCCCGGCATGGGGAACAAGCTGAAAGGCGTGGAAATGCCGGACGACAAGTCCATCCGGCGGGTGGAATCCATTATCCTCTCTATGACCAAGGAGGAGCGGAGCAAGCCGGAGCTGATCAACCCGTCCCGGAAGCGGCGGATCGCCAAGGGTGCGGGAGTGGACATCTCCGAGGTCAACCGGCTGATGAAGCAGTTTGACCAGTCCCGGAAGATGATGAAGCAGATGTCCGGGCTTATGGGCAAAAAAGGAAAACGGGGAAGGTTTTCCCTGCCCTTTTGACAATCGGAAAAGCGGAAGGCTTCCCCTTCCCTTTTTATAAAAGAAAACCCAAGGAGGTGAAATACCAATGGCAGTAAAAATTCGTTTGAGAAGAATGGGACAGAAGAAAGCTCCTTTTTATAGAGTGATCGTGGCGGATTCCCGCGCTCCCAGAGACGGCCGCTTCATTGAGGAGATCGGTTACTACGATTCCACGAAGGATCCCAGCGTGATCAAGATCGATGAGGAGAAGGCGAAAAAGTGGCTGTCCCAGGGCGCTAAGCCTACGGAGACGGTAGCCAAGCTCCTGAAGATTGCCGGCGTAGAGAAATAATCCGCCAGGGAGGTAGCCAGACATGAAGGAATTGGTGGAAGTAATCGCCAAAGCCCTGGTGAACAACCCGGAGGAAGTGGTGGTTACGGAAACAGAGAAGGAGCGGGAAACCGTTCTGGAACTGAAAGTCGCGCCTTCCGATATGGGAAAGGTTATTGGCAAGCAAGGACGTATTGCCAAGGCCATCCGTTCGGTGGTCAAGGTGGCGGCTTCCAAGGAGGATAAGAAAGTAACGCTGGACATCCAGTAAACGGACGTGCCCGGACTTCGGGCACCGCCAAGCGGGCAGGCAAGCCCCGGAAAGGGCCTGCCTGCCCGCTTGCGCTTGCGCCGTCAGGCTGCGGACGCAGGAGGGCAAACAAGCTCCCTCCGCCGCCGCGGCAAGAGGAGGAAAGATGGAAGAATATCTGCGGGTGGGCGTTTTTGCCAGCACCCACGGGATCCGCGGGGAGATTAAGGTGTTCCCCACCACGGAGGACGTAAACCGGTTCCGGCAGCTGAAAAAGCTGGTGATGGAGACCCGGAAGGGGGAACGGATCCCCCTGGAGGTGGAGCAGGTCCGGTTTTTGAAGGGCATGGCCCTTTTAAAGTTCAAGGGCTGGGACGACATCAACCAGATTGAGCGCTACCGGGGCAGCGACCTGCTGGTAGCCCGGGAGGACGCCATCCCGCTGGAAGAGGGGGAATTTTACGTGGCGGATCTGCTGGGCCTGCCGGTGCTGGATGAGGAAGGCCGGGAGCTGGGCCGCCTGAAGGAGGTGCTTCCCACCGGCGCCAACGACGTGTATGTGGTGTCGGACGGCCGCCGGGAGCTGCTGCTGCCGGCCATTGAAGAGTGTATTTTGGAAATCTGTCCGGAGGAAGGGTACCTGCGGGTGCATCTGATGGAGGGGCTGGAGGAGCTATGAACTTTCATGTGCTGACCCTGTTTCCGGAGCTGATTGAGCAGGGCTGCCGCACCAGCATTCTGGGGCGGGCCATGGAAAACGGGTACATTTCCCTTTCCACCGTCCAAATCCGGGATTACGCGGACAATAAGCACGGCCGGATCGACGATTATCCCTACGGAGGCGGCGCAGGGCTGGTCATGCAGCCAGGGCCTATCGAGAGGGCGTATCAGGCGGCCCGGGAGCGGATTCCCGGAGCCCACCGGGTTATTTACCTGACGCCCCAGGGCCGGGTGTTTTCCCAGTCCATGGCGGAGGAACTGGCCCAGGAGACGGACTTGGTGTTTCTCTGCGGCCACTACGAAGGGGTGGACGAGCGGGTCCTGGAGCGGATTGTCACGGATCCGGTGTCCATTGGGGACTATGTGCTCACCGGCGGGGAACTGCCGGCCATGGTAATGATCGACGCCATTTCCCGGCTGGTGCCGGGGGTGCTGCGCAATCAGGTCTCGGCGGAGTTTGAGTCCTTCCAGGACAACCTGCTGGAGTATCCCCAGTATACCCGGCCGGAGGTATATGAGGACATGCGGGTGCCGGAAATCCTGCTTTCCGGCCATCACGCCAAGATTGCCCAGTGGCGGCGGGAGCAATCCCTGGAGCGGACGGCCCGGTGGCGGCCGGATCTTTTGGACAGCGCCCAGCTGACCCAGGAAGATCGGGAATATTTGGCGAAAAAGGGCTTGCAAGGCCGGTAGGTTTGTGGTAAAATAAATCGCTGTGAAAAATGCGGATGGTCCGCTGCCAAGGAAGATTGGTTATGAACATCCAAGAATTCAGGAGGAAACATGAACGAGATCATCAAAAAGATTGAGGCGGAGCAGCTGCGGGAAGGCGCCGGCAATTTCCGGGTAGGAGACACGGTGCGGGTACACGCCAAGATCAAAGAGGGAAACCGGGAAAGAATCCAGGTGTTTGAAGGCACGGTGCTGAAGCGCCAGCACGGCGGAGCCCGGGAAACCTTTACGGTGCGGAAAACTTCCAACGGCGTAGGCGTGGAAAAGACCTGGCCGGTACATTCCCCGGAGATTGAGAAGGTGGAAGTGGTTCGCAGAGGTAAAGTGAGAAGAGCCAAGCTGAACTACCTGAGAGACCGGGTTGGCAAGGCATCCAAGGTAAAAGAACTGGTAAAGTAAGCAATGCGGGGAAGGGGACACATATGAAAATATGCTGTCCCTTATTCTTTTACATCCCAACACCAACCAAAGCCCTCCGGGCGGAACGGAGTTGCCATGGCGCATAGAAGAAAACAAAAGCAGGGGGAGAAGCAGGAGGGAAAGCGGCTCCACACCATAACCGACTGGACGGTGGGGGTGATTGCGGTGGTCGCCCTGGCCGTTTTTTTGGTGCAGATGCTGGGAAGGACGGTGCGGGTGGAAGGCCATTCCATGGAGCCGGCCCTGCAGGCAGGGGATACGGTGCTGGTCAACCGGCTCAGCTATTCCTTTTTTTCCATTGAACGGTTTGACGTGGTGCTGTTCCGCAATCCCCAGTCCGGGGATCAGACCTACATGAAGCGGGTTGTCGGCCTGCCGGGGGAAACCATCCAGATCCAAAACGGCCAGGTGCTGGTGGACGGGACCGCGCTGAAGGAGGCTGGGTTTGGCCAGACCTATACGGTGGCGGGCCTGGCGGAGGTCCCCATCCACCTGGGAGAGGAGGAATATTTCCTCCTGGGGGACAATGGGGACAGCAGCGAGGACAGCCGGTTTGCCATTGTAGGGAACGTACACCGGGATCAGATCCTGGGAAAAATCTGGCTGCGGGTGGCTCCTTTTTCGGAGTTTGGCTTTGCGGGAGGCCTGCAGGCGGAAGGAGAGGAAAATCCATGAACATTCAGTGGTATCCGGGCCATATGACCAAGGCCCGCCGGGCCATGGAAAACGATATAAAGCTGGTGGACCTGGTCATGGAGCTGCTGGACGCCAGGGCCCCTTTAAGCTGCCGCAATCCGGACATTGGCCGCCTGGCAGGAGGGAAGGACCGGCTGGTACTTTTGAACAAGGCGGACCTGGCGGACCGGGAGGTAAACCGCCAGTGGATCCGGTACTTTGCGGAGCAGGGGATCCTGGCGGTGGAGCTGGACGCCCGCAGCGGCAGCGGCAGGAAACGGGTGCAGGAGGCCATCGAGGCGGCCAGCCAGAAAAAGCGGGAGCGGGATCGCCGCCGGGGGATTTTAAACCGGCCGGTGCGGGCCATGGTGGCAGGGATCCCCAACGTGGGGAAATCCACCCTCATCAATTCCCTGGCCCGCAAGGCGGCGGCCAAAACCGGCAACAAGCCAGGGGTCACCAAGGGCAACCAATGGATCCGCCTGAACCAGCGGGTGGAACTTTTGGACACGCCGGGGCTTCTGTGGCCCCGTTTCGAGGATCCCCAGGTGGGAACCCACCTGGCCCTGCTGGGGTCGGTGAACGACGAGGTGCTGGATTTGGGAGAGCTGGCGGCGGAGGGCATCCGCTTCCTGCAGGCAGAATATCCCGGCGTTTTGGCGGAACGGTACGGCGCGCAGGAGGAGGGGGAGCCCTATCCGATCCTAAAGGAAATCGCGGTGGCCCGCAAGTGCCTGCAAAAGGGCGGAGAGCCGGATATAGGAAAGGCGGCCCGCCTGTTTCTGGAGGATTTCCGAAGCGGACGCCTGGGCGGGCTAAGCTTGGAGCGGCCGCCTAAGAAGGAACAGGAAGAGATGGAAGTACAGTGAAAAAGAAAAAAGCAGGAAAAAAGCCGAAAGCGGAAGCCGGGGAGCGGCGGTATCCCCGGTTCCTGGAGGATTATTTCAACACCGCTCTTTCTTTCCTTTTGGCAGGGGCCGCGGCCCTGGTGGTTCTGCTATTTGTGGGGCAGGTGGCGGTGGTCAATGGAAATTCCATGCAGCCCAACCTGCACGATGGGGATCTGCTGATTGTGCAGAAGCTGGGCTACCAGTCCCCCCAGCGGTTTGACATTGTGGTGTTTGATTCCCAGGATGGAAGCGGGACCCTGTATATCAAACGGGTTATGGGGCTGCCGGGGGAGACGGTGCAGGTGGCGGACGGGGTGCTGCTGGTCAACGGGGAACCGCTGGACGAAGCCTACGGCCTGGAGCCGATGGCCTCCGCCGGCATTGCGGCGGAGCCGCTGACCTTAGGGGCAGACGAGTATTTTGTCCTGGGGGACAACCGGAACAACAGCGGGGACAGCCGCAGCGATTCCGTGGGGCCGGTACAAAAAGATTGGATTGTTGGAAAAGCCCTGTTCCGGTTCTGGCCGGTAAACGAGATGGGGCTGCTGCGCCATCAGTAGGGATCTGGGATCCAAAAGGACAGGAGGAAGGCCATGCCAGGGAAGCTGGATCCGGCGCAGGAACGGCTGCGTCTGGAAGAAATGAAAAAATACGAGAGGCAGTATGGGCCGGAGGTGCGGGTCTGCGGCATCGATGAAGCAGGCCGCGGCCCTTTGGCGGGCCCGGTGGTGGCGGCGGCGGTAATCCTGCCCCGGGAGGCGGAGATTTTTTATCTCAACGATTCCAAAAAAGTCACGGAAAAGCGCCGGGAGCTTCTGTTTGACCAGATTCAGGAGAAGGCCCTTGCCTGGGGGATCGGGATAGTAGGGCCGCAGGTTATCGATGAAATCAACATCCTGCAGGCCACCTACGAGGCTATGCGCCAGGCAGTGGGAAAGCTGGGGCTGGAGCCTCAGGTGCTTTTAAACGACGCGGTGACCATTCCAGGCCTGCCGTACCCGCAGGTGCCCATCGTCCACGGGGACGCCCAGAGCGTTTCCATCGCGGCGGCCAGCATTTTGGCCAAGGTGACCCGGGACCGGATGATGCGCCAGTACGCAAAGCTGTACCCGGAGTACGGCTTTGAAGGGCACAAGGGATATGGGACGGCGGCCCATCAGGAGGCCATCCGGCGCTATGGGCCCTGCCCCATCCACCGCCGGAGCTTCCTGGGAAAGCTGCTGGGGCATGTGCCGGAGAGCGGGCCTGCCGGGGAGGCTCCGGAGGGCGTGCTTTGAACCGCCGGGCAATAGGCGGCCGCTTTGAGGAAAAGGCGGACGCTTTTCTGCAGGAAAAAGGGATGGATCTTTTAGCCCGCAACTATCGATGCCGCCTGGGGGAGATCGACCTGATTGCCCGGGAAGGGGATACGCTGGTTTTTGTGGAGGTAAAATACCGGAAAACCGCGGAGTTCGGCTTCCCGGAGGCGGCGGTGGACCCGGCCAAGCAGCGGCGGATCCGGCGGGTGGCCCAGTGGTATCTGGCGGCCCAGGGCCTGCCGGAGGAGACGGCCTGCCGGTTTGACGTGGTGGCCCTGGAAGGCGGCGGGGCCCTCCGCCATTACCGGGACGCTTTTGGAGGGCTGTAGGAAAAACACGCAAGGAGGAGACGGCATGGGGGAGCTGGAAAGGCAGGAGAGGAAACCACAGGGGATGGACATACAGGAGATGGAAATACAGGAACAAAAGGGGGTCACGTATCTGCAGTTTCCCCTTCTGAAGAAGACCGGGCTGGTGGAGCACGCCTTTTCCACCCGGAAGGGCGGCGTCAGCCAGGGCGCGTACGCCCAGATGAATTTTGCCCCGCGGGAGGGGGACAGCCTGGAAAACGTACAGGAGAATTTCCGGCGCATGGCGGCGGCCCTGGGCGTGGAGCCGGGACAGATGGTGCTTTCCCACCAGACCCACACCACCAACCTGCGGGTGGTGGGGCCGGAGGACGCAGGCAAGGGCGTAACCAGGCCCCGGGATTACACGGATGTGGACGGGCTTTTGACCCAGGAACCAGGGCTGATGCTGGTGACCTTTTACGCCGACTGCGTGCCCCTGTATTTCCTGGATCCGGTCCATAAGGCCATCGGCCTCAGCCATTCTGGCTGGCGGGGTACGGCAGGCGGCATGGGCCGGGAAACGGTGGAGCGGATGGCCCGGGAATTTGGCTCCCGGCCGGAGGAGCTGCTGGCCTGCATCGGCCCCAGCATCTGCCGGGACTGCTATGAGGTCAGCGAGGATGTGGCGGAGGCCTTTCAAAAAGCCTTCCCCCGGGAGGAGTGGCCCCGTATCCTGGAAGCCAAAGGAGGCGGCAAATACCAGCTGGACCTGTGGGAGGCCAACCGGCGGATCCTGCTGCGGGCCGGCCTGCGGCCGGAGCATATCGCGGTGGCAGGCCTGTGCACCTGCTGCCATCCGGACCTGCTGTTTTCCCACCGGGCTTCCGGCGGGAAGCGGGGGACCCTGGCGGCGTTCCTGATGCTGGGGACGCCGGACGCTTCCCGGACATAAGATAGCGGACGCCGGACGCTTCCCTGGCATAAGATAAAAGAAAAAGAAGGTGTGGGCCTGTGCAGGAGGCGTTTCGGGCTGTCCACGCGGAGGCGGCCCGCCGGGCCGGCTGGACCGGCGCCGGCGTAGGGGTGGCGGTTTTGGACACCGGCCTTTTTCTTCACCCGGACCTGCGGGGGCGGGTAAACGGGTTCCTGGATCTGGTAAACGGCCGGACGGAGCCCTACGACGACAACGGCCACGGCACCCATGTGGCCGGGGTCATCGGCGGGGACGGAAGCTTGTCCGGCGGCCGGTACCAGGGGATTGCCCCCGGCTGCCGGCTGACGGCGGTGAAGGTGCTGGACGCGGCGGGAGGGGGAAGCCTCCCCCACATGCTCCAGGGCCTGGCTTGGATTTTGGAAAATCACCGGAGGCTGGGGATCCGGATTGTGAATATTTCGGTGGGAATGCCGGCGGAGGACCAGGAGGATTCCCCTTTGGTGCGCCAGGTCAACCGGCTGTGGGACGCAGGCCTGGTGGTAGCGGCGGCGGCCGGCAACAACGGCCCCGGAAGGGGCACGGTAACCGCGCCAGGCGTCAGCCGCAAGGTGATTACCGTAGGTTCCTCGGACGACAGCCGGCCGGCGGAAATCGGGGGACGGCGGCTACAGGGCTATTCGGGCCGGGGGCCTACCGGCCAATGCATTATGAAGCCGGAGGTAACCGCGCCGGGAACGGACATTGTATCCTGCGGCGCCGGCCTGCTCCGGCGCCGCCCTTTTTACACCCGGAAAAGCGGCACCTCCATGTCGACGCCGGTGGTGGCGGGGGCCATCGCCCTGCTGCTGGAAAAGTACCCTTGGATGACCAACGTGGAGGTGAAGCTGGCCCTGCGGGAGAGCTGCCGGAGGACCGGGGCCCCCTCCTTCCAGGAAGGCTGGGGCATGCTGGACATCCGGCGGCTGCTGGAAGGATAGGCCTTACTCCATATGAGGATACCAAACCTCCGTGTCCGGCACCCGGTTTTCCTTGACGGTGCGGACGCTGAGCCAGCGCAGCATGTTGAGGCGGCTGCCGGCCTTGTCGTTGGTGCCGGAGCGGCGGGCGCCGCCAAAGGGTTGCTGGTTTACCACCGCGCCGGTAGGCTTGTCGTTGATGTAAAAGTTGCCGGCGGAGTGGGCCAGCGCCTGCTCCAGCTGCGCTATGGCGGCCCGGTCCGAGGCGTAGAGGGAGCCGCTGAGGGCGTAGCCGGTGGACTGGTCGCAGAGCCGCAGCGTTTCCTCCAGCCGCTCGTCCTCATACACGTATAGGGTCAGCACCGGCCCAAAGATCTCCTCCACCATGGTGCGGAAATCCGGCTTCTTGGCTAGGATCACCGTGGGCTCCACAAAATATCCCACCGAATCGTCGGTGCGGACGCCTTCCAGTATCTCGCAGTCCGGCGAAGCCTGGGCATAGTCCAGGTATTCCCGGATCTTGTCAAAAGATTTCCGGTCGATGACGGCGTTGCAGAAGGCGTGGATATCCCGCACGTCCCCGGGGCGCAGGGTGGGAAGGATCCGATGGAGCTTTTCCCGGACTTCCGGCCACAGAGAGGCGGGAAGATAGGCCCGGGAGGCGGCGGAGCATTTCTGGCCGCAGAAGGCAAAGGCGCCGCGGACAAGGCCGCTGACCAGGGCGTCCGTCTGGGCGGAGGGATGGGCAAAGACAAAGTCCTTGCCGCCGGTTTCCCCTACCAGCCGGGGATAGCTATGGTAGCGGCCGATGTTTTGCCCTACCTGGCTCCAGATTTGGTTGAACACCTGGGTGGAGCCGGTAAAGTGGAAGCCGGACATCCGAGGATCCGCCACCACCACGCGGCCAAAATCGCCGCCGCGGCTGGGCACAAAGTTCAGGACGCCAGCCGGCAGCCCAGCCTGCTCCAGGATTTCCAGGAAATAGTAGCTGGCCAGCACGGCGGAGGAGGAAGGTTTCCACACCGCCACATTGCCGGCCATGGCCGGGGCGGAAGGCAGGTTGCCGCTGATGGAGGCAAAGTTAAACGGGGCCAGGGCCGCCACAAAGCCCTCCAGAGGGCGGTATTCGGCGCGGTTCCAGACGCCCCGGGTATTGGCAGGCTGCTCTGCGTAGATTTCCTCCAGCCGGTAGGCGTTAAATCGCAGGAAATCCGCCAGCTCGCAGATCACGTCGATCTCCGCCTCGTACACGTTTTTGCTCTGGTCCAGCATGCAGGCGGCGGTCATTTTTTTCCGGAAGGGCCCGGTAAGCAGGTCCGCGGCGGTCAGAAAGACGGAGACCCGGTGGTGCCAGGGCATGGCTTCCCAGGAAGCCTTGGCCGCCATGGCCGCCTCCACCGCCTGCCGCAGTTCCTCCGGCCCGGCCAGGTGGACGTGGCCCAGCACGCTGTTGTGGCGGTGGGGCTCCGTCACCGGCAGGGTGTTTCCGGTATAAAGGCGCTTGCTGCCGATGACGCAGGGGATCTCAATGGGATGGGAGGCCTGGCGGTCGATTTCTTCCCTCAGCTCCTTCCAGGCAGGATCGTTTTCCCGGTAGCTTTTTACCGGTTCGTTGACAGGCTTTTCAAAGTGAAAAAATCCTTCGTACATGGTTATCTCCCTTCTAGCATAACGATTCGGTGATGCTTTTATTATAAGGGGCTGGGCAGGAGAAAAAGAAATTGTGAATTTTTATAGCGGATTGAAAATTTTTATCTAGGAAAAAGGGATGGTTCCCTTGCGTATTCCCGGTGGATCTGCCATACTAAAGGCGGAAAGAGGTGCGAGAACATGGAATTAAGACAACTGGAATACGCGGAAGCCGTGTACCGGTTCCGGAGGCTATCAGCGGCAGGAGCTGGTTTTGGGGATCCCGCCTATTTCCTGCGCCCAGCTGTACCCGGTGGTCCTGGGGCTTTTCGCGGAGGCGGAGCCCAATGTGGAGGTGACCATCCGGGACATCTGCAACCACGAGATTATCTGCCAAATCCAGGAGGGCGGGATTGAGGCGGGGTTCCTGATCCGCCCGGAGCAGCTGCCGGAAGGGCTGGAATACTGGGGGATGGAGGAGGGAACCCTGCGGGTGCTGCTTTCACGCCGGAACCCGCTGGCCCAAAAAGAAAGCCTGACCCTGGAGGATCTGGCCAATGAGTCTATTTTTATGTATGAAAAAGGCAGCTCCTACACCGAATACCGGATCCGGGAGGAGTTTGCCAGGAAGGGGCTGCCGGTGCATTTCCAGCAGTATTTTAAGAATTTTTCCACCATCTATGACCTGGTGGCCCAGAATTACGGGGTTTCCTTTATGCTGGACACCACCTCGCCCATGCTGTCCAGCCTGGAGGAGATTGGGATTGTCAGCCGGCCTTTCGCGGAGCCGATGCGCTACCAGATGGGCATGGTCTGGAGCCGGGACCGGTTCCTGTCCCGGTCCTGCCGGACCTTCCTGCACTTTATCTGCCAGTGGTATCCGGGGCCGGGACAAACGGTCAGCGGTTCTTCTGATAGATCCGGAAGAGCCCCCGGAGCAGAAGGCCATCGTCCAGGGTAATGGCATGGCGGCAGTGGGGCACAATAAAGGGGGCCAGGCCGCCGGTGGCCACCACCGTGGCGGGCTCCCCCAGCTCCTGCTCCACCCGGTCGATCATGCCGTCCAGCATAGCGGCGTTGCCGTAGACCAGGCCGCTGCGGATGCAGTCCACGGTGTTGGTGCCAATGACCCGCCCCGGCGCCTCAAAAGAAATCCGGGGCAGCTGGGCCGTGGTCTGGGCCAGGGCGTCCTGGGAGATCTGGACGCCGGGGACAATGATGGTGCCCAGGTAGGCCGGGCCGGCTCCCACAATGGAGAGGGTGGTGGCGGTGCCCATGTCGATGAGGATCAAAGGCAGCGGGTAGACGGCGGCGCCTCCCACCGCGTCCACAATCAGGTCGCTTCCCACCTTGGCTGGGTCGTCCATGCGGATGGCCAGGCCGGTTTTGACGCCAGGGCCCACCACCAGGGCCTCCTGGTCCAGGATTTTTTTGACGGCCCGGTTCATCACCGCGGCCACCGGCGGCACCACCGAGGAAAGGATGCTTCCCTCCAAGTCGGCCGGCTTTATATGGTGCAGTTCCAGGATGGTCAGCAGGGAGATGGCGTACTCCAGGTCGGTTTTCCGCAGATCCGTGGAAAAACGCTCCACAAAGTGGATTTTCTCCTCGTCCATAGCGCCCACTACAATATTGCTGTTTCCAATGTCAATGGCTAAAATCATAGGTTCCTCCTGCGGCCCTGGGCCGCGGTATAGGGCAGGCTTCCTGCTGCGCGCGTCAGCGGACCGGCCGGTTTTTCAGATAAATCCGGTACAGGCCCTTTAGGGGAAGGGTCTCATCGTACTGGATCTGGTGGCGGCAATGGGGGATAATGGCCTGGGCGGCGGAGCCGGTGGCCACCACGGCCGCCAAAGGCTGATCCATTTCTTCCTCCATACGGTCCAGCATGCCATCCACCATGGCGGCGGTTCCGTAGACAATCCCGCATTTCATGGAATCCACGGTGTTTTTGGCGATGGTGCGGGTAGGGGCTTCAAAGGAAATCCGGGGCAGCTGGGCCGTGCGGCTGACCAGGGAATCCAGGGAGATCCGCGGCCCCGGCAGAATGGCCCCGCCCCGGTAGTTCCCCTCCCCGTCCAGCACGGAGAAGGTGGTGGCGGTGCCCATGTCGATTACCACCAGCGGCAGCGGGTACTCGGCCAAAGCGGCCACCGCGTTGACCACCAGGTCGCTGCCAAGCTGCTCCGGATGGTCGATGCGGATGGAAAGGCCGGTTTTGACGCCGGGGCCTACCACCAGCGCCGGCGTCCCCGTGATCTTGGCCAGCGCCCGGTTGATGACGCCGGTTAACGGAGGCACCACCGAGGAAAGGATGCTGCCGGTCAGCGGATGGCAGGGGATCTGGTAGAGATCCAGGATGGTCCGGAACGCCACCGCGTACTCCAGATCCGTTTTCCGGGGATCCGTAGAGATATGCTCCACAAAGTGGATGCCGGCGCGGCTGACCGTGCCGGCGGTAATGACGGTATTCCCAATGTCAATGGTCAAAATCATAAGGGATCGTCCTCCTGTCTCATAGACAAGCTGGTAAAAATATGATATACTTTTCTACTGATGCCAAACCGGGAGCCAGGCCTGCCTGGGACAGGGCCGGTCCGGTTTTCCCACAGTATAGCACAAATCGGGTTGGGAGTAAACAGCCGCCGGAAGGCGGCCGCGGTCCTATCCGGAGAAAGGGGCGCACCATGCTGAAAGGAAAAAATATTTTGCTGGGGGTTTCCAGCAGCATCGCCTGCTACAAAGCGGCGTATCTGACCCGGGCGCTGATTAAGCGGGGGGCCAACGTCCAGGTGATGATGACCCAAAACGCCACGCAGTTTTTGACGCCGCTGACCTTTGAGCAGCTGACCGGGCGCAAATGCCTGGTGGACACCTTTGACCGGAATTTTGAGTTTAAGGTGGAGCATGTTTCCGCGGCCCGCTGGGCGGACGCCTGCCTGATTGCCCCGGCCTCCGCCAACGTGCTGGCCAAAATGGCCCACGGCCTGGCGGACGACATGCTGACCACCACGGTGCTGGCCTGCGACTGCCCCAAGTTTGCGGCCCCGGCCATGAATACCCATATGTACGAGAATCCGGCCACCCAGGAAAACCTGGAGACCCTGCGCCGCCACGGCTTTACCCTCATTGAGCCAGGGGAAGGCTACCTGGCCTGCGGGGACGTGGGCAAAGGGCGGCTGGCGGACGAGGATCAGATCCTGGACACCCTGGAGGCGGCCATCGCCTGCGAAAAGGACCTGCAGGGCAAGCAGGTGCTGGTGACCGCCGGCCCCACCCAGGAGGCCCTGGATCCGGTGCGCTATATCACCAACCATTCCACCGGGAAGATGGGCTACGCCCTGGCCCGGGCGGCTATGCTCCGGGGAGCCCAGGTGACCCTGGTCACCGGAAAGACGGAAATCCCCAAGCCCCGTTTTGTGGAGGTGCGGCAGGTGGTTTCCGCCCGGGATATGTACGAGGCGGTCATGGAAAAGGCGGACCGCCAGGATATCCTGATCCTGGCGGCGGCGGTGGCGGATTACCGGCCCCGGCAGGTGGCGGCGGAGAAGATCAAAAAGATGGAAGGGGATTCGGTGCTGGAGCTGGAGCGGACGGACGACATCCTGGCCACCCTGGGCGCCCGGCGGCGGCCCGGCCAGTTCCTGTGCGGCTTTTCCATGGAGACGGAGCACATGCTGGAAAATTCCCGGAAGAAGCTGGAGAAGAAAAAGATCGATCTGATCGTGGCCAACAACCTGCGCCAGGAGGGCGCCGGTTTTGGGACGGATACCAACGTGGTCACCCTCATCGCCCGGGATTGGGAGGAAGCCCTTCCTAAGCTGACCAAGGACGAGACGGCCATGCGGATCCTGGACGCCATCCAGGCGCGGATGGCACCGTAAGCCGGGGACGCGGAGGAGGATCACAGCCCAGGGAGGGCGGCAGGAGGCCGCAGGCCTTGGGGTTTGCGAAAATATCAGTAGGAAAGGAAGAACAACCTGTGGCAGATTTAGCGGAAGAAATAAAGAAACGCCGGACATTCGCCATTATCTCGCACCCGGATGCCGGCAAAACCACCCTGACGGAGAAATTCCTGCTCTACGGCGGCGCCATCAACCTGGCCGGTTCCGTCAAGGGCCGGAAGGCCAGCCGGCACGCTGTGTCCGACTGGATGGAGATCGAGAAGGAAAGAGGGATTTCCGTTACCTCCTCGGTGCTCCAGTTCCACTATGGGGACTACTGCATCAACATTCTGGACACCCCGGGGCACCAGGATTTCTCCGAGGACACCTACCGGACCCTGATGGCCGCGGATTCGGCGGTGATGGTGGTAGACGGCTCCAAGGGCGTGGAGGCCCAGACCATCAAGCTGTTTAAGGTTTGTATGCTGCGGCATATTCCCATCTTTACCTTTATCAACAAGATGGACCGGGAGGCCAAGGATCCCTTTGAGCTGATGGAGGACATCGAAAACGTCCTGGGCATCGACACCTGCCCCATCAACTGGCCCATCGGCTCCGGCAAATCCTTTAAGGGGGTGTACGAGCGGGACATCCAGACCATCACCACCTTTACCGCCGAGGGCGCGGGCCAGCGGGAGATTGCCGCCCGGCATCTGGACCCGGACAGCCCGGAGGCCCAGGCGGAGATCGGCGCCGCGGCCCTGGACCAGCTGCGGGAGGAGATCGAGCTTTTGGACGGGGCCGGCCAGGAGCTGGACATGGAGATGGTGCGGACCGGGAAGCTGAGCCCCGTGTTCTTTGGCTCCGCCCTGACCAACTTCGGCGTGGAGACCTTTTTAAAACACTTCCTGAACATGACCCTGCCGCCTACCCCCCGGCAGGCGGAGGGGCGGGAGATCGACCCGGTGGCGGAGCCCTTTTCCGCCTTTGTGTTTAAGATCCAGGCCAACATGAACAAGGCCCACCGGGACCGGATCGCCTTTATGCGCATCTGCTCCGGCAAGTACGAGCCGGGGATGGAGGTGTTCCACGTCCAGGGGGAGAAAAAGATCCGCCTGTCCCAGTCCACCCAGATGATGGCCCAGGAGCGGACCATTGTGGAGGAGGCCTACGCCGGGGATATTATCGGCGTCTTTGACCCGGGGATCTTTTCCATCGGCGACACTCTCTGCGCCGGACCGGAGCACTTTGCCTTCGAGGGCATCCCTACCTTTGCCCCGGAGCATTTTGCCCGGGTGCGCCAGGTGGACACCATGAAGCGGAAGCAGTTTATCAAAGGGATTTTCCAGATTGCCCAGGAGGGCGCTATCCAGATCTTCCAGGAGTTCAACACCGGCATGGAGGAGATTATCGTCGGGGTGGTGGGGGTGCTGCAGTTTGACGTGCTGATGTACCGCCTCAAGAACGAGTACAACGTGGAGGCTAAGCTGGAGCAGCTGCCCTACGAGTACATCCGCTGGATTGAAAACAAGGACGTGGACGTGGAAAAGATCCAGGGCACCTCGGACATGAAGCGGATCAAGGACCTGAAGGGCCGGCCGCTGCTGCTTTTTGTCAACAGCTGGAGCGTGGGCATGGTGCTGGACCGGAACCCGGGGCTGGAGCTTTCCGAGTTTGGCCGGGAGTAGCGCGGGGACGATTGACAGGGGAAAGCCCCTGTGCTATACTGGCCCTGGCATAAATCTCTGAAAAACTCATATTTCGAGCCGGCCTTCCTAAGGCGTTTCTTTTTCGCTACGGAGGGCGGCCAATGGGTTCCGGTGGAAACGCCGGAGCCTCCCGCGTTTGGAAAGAAAGCGCATTGGAAAGAAATGGAGAATCGATAGGAACCGATCCCGTCCCTTTCCCGTGCAGGTTGTTTTTTCGGGAATGTCCAAAAACATTTCTTGAAGGGAGAAAGCAACATGAAAAAGGCAAAGACATGGCTGGCGCTGGCGCTGGCGGTGGCAATGACCGGGTCCCTGGCGGCCTGCTCCGGAGACGGGGAGACCACGGCGGCTGGTTCCACGGAAGCGGCGGAGACCACGGAGGCGGCTGGCTCCACGGAGGCGGAGCCGTCTGGGGAAGCGCTGGAAAACGACAATGTACTGCTGATGGCCACCACCACCAGCACCGATGACACCGGCCTGCTGGATTACCTGCAGCCTCTGTTCCTGGAGGATACGGGCATTGACCTGCAGTGGACGGCGGTAGGCACCGGCGACGCCATCCAGAAGGGCAAGGACGGGGAAGTGGACATTGTCCTGGTTCATTCC
>CALWEC010000042.1 GCA_944376945.1 uncultured Lachnospiraceae bacterium
TATTCTTCTTTCAATTCTTTTATTGAATCCCATATTCTTAAATAGTACATACTTTCCATATCCTGTAAATAAAAATGTGCTTGCGATGGATTATAAGATATTCCTTTGCCAGATATAGATTTATGACCCCGAAAAGGAGTTATTCCATTTGTATCTACAGTGTAAGCATAATTTTTTTTTGCGGAAAATCGGCAGAATCCAACTAGAATATCCAATAATGATGAAAGAGATTCCTTTTTATGGGTATCCATCAGAATCAGATTGATAATGCGATACTTGTCATCCAAGATTCCAGGGAATAACTTTGATAGCCCTTTTAGTCCGACGAGAGTGTTAATAGCTGGCTCAGATAATCCCGTCATCTCATTTATAAATTGGGATGTTTTGTTGGTACATACCTCTAATCCTAAGAGATAGTCGGCGCTGCATTTTAATACCTTGCATACCGCCTTCATGGTTTCATAGTTTAACTGTGTATTACCAGATTCCCAGTTATAGACCGTTTTTTCTTTACTGTTGTCACTTCCAGCATTGTAATCACATTCGCTTATTTTGTAGACCAAATCATATAATTGGCTTCTGCTTAATTTGGCTTTTTTTCTTAGATTCTGAATTTTTCCTCCAACTGTATTTAAAGGAAAAAGCTTTTCTTTTTTACCCATAAATTCACTCCTAAAATGAAAAATAAAAGAATATTTTTTTCTTATTAATTATTATATCATTTTACTAGACGGGGCGCAACGCGCTTTATCGAAAGGAGACGAAGGAAGTGAACAAACTTACAAACAGAAATATAGACGGAAGATTACTTACCTATGATCAGACGGCCCAAAAGTCCAATTTAGGAATCGGGACCGTGATAAGATTGGCGAGGGAATCTAATTCGCTTATCAAAATCGGTCGTGTCGCAAGGGTCGATTGGGACACTTTTTATAATTATGTCACGACGGTGTATAGAGGTGAGCAGTGAGCGAGATTTTCAAGGCAGTAAATGAGAGCTTGCTAATGGCAGATGTGGCCCGTCATTTTGGATATGCGCCGAACAGAGCCGGATTTATCAAGTCACCTTTTAAGGAAGAACGAACAGCCTCTTGTAAACTCTATCCCCGGTCATTCTATGACTTTTCATCGGGTATGGGTGGCGATATTATCCGCTTTGCCTCTGCCGTTCTGGGTTTGAACAACTGGGAGGCTTGCCGTTATCTTATTGAGGCGTTTTCCCTTCCCTTCTCTCTATCAGGCCATACAGACAACCGGGAGCAGATACAGCAGAGGCAGTGGGAACGACAGAAGCAGCAGGAGAAAGAACAGAGATTTAAAACGGCGTGGGTGGCAGAAGTGGACAGGCTCAAGACCTGGGAGAACATTTACCAGCGGGCCGTTGAAGAAAAAATATTCCCGCCCTTGTCCGATCTGCAGGCGTTCACGGTCAGGGAATTGCAAAAGGTGTCTTATAAGCTAGATGTGCTTTGCATACAGGGCAGTAGGCGGGAGCAGGAGGACATATTGAGAGAAAGGGGGTACAACTTGGGTGGTTACGACTGAAAACGGAGTAATTAAGCCCTATGAAGAAATACAGCAGTTATCTTTCATTCGTGCTGACGAACTAGAAACTATGGAGCTTGAAAAACCGTTGTTTATTGTTGAGGATATGCTTCCGGTTGGCCTCTGCTTTGTGGCAAGTCCCCCTAAATATGGCAAGTCATGGTTTGTTTTGGATATGTGCATATCGGCGGCCACAGGGACAAAATTTCTGGGACATAAAACTAATCAATGTGGTGTGCTTTATTTGGCCCTAGAGGACAGCAACAATAGATTGCAAGACAGAATGAAAAAGGTTTTGAACGGCAGGAAAGCCCCACAGGATTTTGCAATGAGTATCAGGGCGGCAGATTTGGTGCATGGGTTAATTGAGCAGTTAAGCAAATTTATAGAGCAGAACCCGCGCACAAAGTTGATAGTGATTGATACATTCCAGAAAATCCGCACTGATATGAAACGGGGAGAAAGTGCCTATACTGCCGATTACAGGGAGGCCGGGACACTTAAAACCTTTGCGGATACATATAAAATCGCTTTGGTGCTGGTGCATCACACAAAGAAAATGAGGGATATTTCAGACACATTTGCCAATATATCTGGAACAATGGGTCTGACTGGTGCGGCAGATACAATGATTGTTATGTCGAAAGAGAAACGAGAGGATGAGGACACGAAACTTTCATTGACAGGCCGGGATATTGAAATGCAGGAATACCAGATGAATTTCAACAAGGAGTGTTGCCGCTGGCATATCTTAGGAACTGCCGATGAAGTAGAGGAAAGGCGGTGTAATTTTTCGTATAAAATACAAATTGAGGGAACCTCGAACCCTTACAATCCCTTAAATCCCCTGATATGGCCAGAAAGCCCATGAAATGGGGATTTTTTGTACTTATAGAAAGAGAAAATACCTTAAATTTTTAATGGGAACTTAATGGCAACTTGAAAAAAGAAAAGACGTTAAACGGGCCATTTTTGAGACAGAAAATCACATCAAAGGATTGATAGAAAAGACCTTTCAAAAAGCGTTTAACAACCTTTCAAAAGACAATCGACAAAGTAGTTAAAACCAACGCTTTTACGTTGCTTTTTACGTTTGAACGTTCTTGAAAGTACCCCTTTTAAAAAGGTATCAAGTTTGGAAAATTATTGAGTTTTAATGGCAACCTTAATGGCAACTTAATGGGAACCATTAATGGGAACTAAAAATACTAAGAGAGAGCCATGCTTTGTGGCTCTCTCTTAGTATTTGCCAGAGGGCGATCTGGCATGGTGGTAAATGTATAAAAAGTGTATCATGTAAACCGGCGAAAGTCAATTTGTATGATTTTACAGTCGGTAGGTTTAACTGATTTTCGTGTGCCCACGCTCTTCCTTTATTCGATCTAATTCTTTATAGATAGCCATATGAACACTATGTTGTCCACGAGGATCTAGCTGGTTGTATGTTTCCAGCAATTCGTTTTCCTGTTTGCTTAAATGCAATGTACTGCTATTTTGACCTGTAAAAAGGTATTCGATGGACACGTCAAAAAATTCGGAAATCCTAATTATATATTTCGATGATGGATAGCTCCCTTCGGTTTTCCAAGCGCTTATGCTACTTGGTCTTACACCAATATAGTCACCAAGCTCTTTTGCGGTACGTTTCTGTTTTTCTAATAAATAAAAAATCCTCTCATTAATTTCCATAATACACCCCACAAAAATTCGGAAAAACTAATAATATAGCTTGACTTTTAGGAAAACCGAATTTATACTAGTTGTAAGAACCTTACAAAGCATTATAACACGTTACATTCTAACTGTATACGAGATTTTGTAACGAAAACCGTTAGGATGTAACAAAACGGCCAAAAGGGCTCTGAAAATTGCTACAATACCGGAAAAGGAGGTTGATAGGAAGTGAAAGAGAAAATTACGAATACAGCTGAGTTCCGGCGCTGGGTAAGGATGCAGGTCGTAAGCAAGGAGATCAGCATGGCGGAGTTAGCCCGCCAGATGGAGATCCCCCAGGCCCGGATCAGCGATGCCATCCATGGCCGGAGCACAGGGAACAAGTTCATCATCCCGATCATCCGGAAGCTGGATGGGGATGATGAGAATTTCAAAGAGTTTTTAAAAGCCATTTAGATTTAAGGAGTGAGAGAAATTCTCACCCCTTAGAAGAGAGAGGATTGTTTATGGAATTGAAAAAGGACAGCTTTTTAGGAAGCGGATTTGAGGAAGAAATGGAATTGCTGGAGGAGCTGATGATAGCTGCTGATGATAAAGTCGGAGAACTTAGGAGGACACAAAAAGCAGGGACAGAAGAATTCCGAAAGGCCCAAAAAGAGGCATATATGCTTACCCGTATCGCAAAAATAGTCCGGATGCAGCAGAATGCCTTGAATGACCGGGATAGGGCCGCCTCAGCTGCCGTTGCGGAGCGGCTCCTAAACGGATCGGCATCCGCCTACATATATGGGGATGCCGAATCGGCTGAAGTCCGGGTGATGGATGAGCTTACGCCATTCAAAACCATCGCCTCATTTAAAGTGGGGATTGGATCACTACGATGTTTAATTATCAAAGGATTTCAGTTCTACTAACCTCATTGTAGATGTAGGATCCATCCGGCTGTTTCGTGCAGGAAACAGCCAAATGATACTTTTCCTTTCCAGTATCCACTGTGTATTCGGCCTCATAGGACTCAGGTTCGGAAGATACCTGGCGGCCCTTCCAGAAAGTGACCTGTGCCTGGTGCGGAAATAGGGATTCCGCAAAAGCGGTAAGGTAGAAAGCGCAGGCACAGTTTTTCTGGAAGTCAGAAGGGGAAACGTAAGTTCGTTTCATAGATTGATCCTCCTTTTAAGATTTCAGTTATTACTGATAATAGGATGGTAGCATAGAAGGACCTAAAATTCAAAAAATTTATAAAAATACCAGTCGAAACGGGGAAGAAATCCCCGTCATGCAGGGATGGCCTCCTGTATCTGAAGATGACAGGCCATAAGGTGGTGATAAGGATATGGGACAGATGCTTACCGCAAAGCAGGTGGCGGAAGTCAAAGGATGTAGTTATAGATATGTAAAGCGGATTTTGCAGGAAGGCAAACTCCAAGCCATAGAAACCGTCAATTCCCGGAACCGCAAGATCTACCAGATCCCCCTGGAGGCGCTCCCGGAGGAGCTCCAGCAGCGCTGGTACCAAATGCAGAAGGAACAGCTGCTGGAAGGGGCCGATCTGGTCCAGGCAGAGCCGGATCAGGCTGACCGGTACTCAGAGACAGAGCGGAAGGAAATGGATTTCTGGATGGATCTGATCCGTAAGTGGCAGGAGTACCGCTCCATGGCCCCCAGCGGTTCCAAGGCAGAGGTAGACCAGAAATTTGTCGCCTGGTGCAGCCTGGAATACCCGGACCGGAACATTTCACTGGACATCCTGTACCGGAAGTGGAAAGCCGTCCGGGAGGATGACATGGGCGGGCTGATCGACAAGCGGGGCAAGTGGCGGAAAGGATCCAGCGCCATTGACGAGACAGTCTGGCAGGCGTTCCTTTACTATTACCTGGATGAGAGCCAGCACCCGATCCAGAAGTGCCTGGATTATACCAAGATGTGGATCCGGGAGAAACGCCCGGAGTTATATGCGGACATCCCCAGCTATTCCGCTTTTTACCGGAGGCTGAACAGCGAAGTGCCGGAAGGCGTGAAGGTGTTGGGCCGGGAGGGACATAAGGCATACAATGACCGGTGCGCCCCGTATATTCGGCGGATCTACGAGGACATTGCCAGCAATGAGTGGTGGATCGCCGATAACCATACCTTCGATGTGATCGTAAAGGACAAAGACGGGAAGCTCCACAGGCCATACCTGACGGCCTTCCTGGATGCCAGGAGCGGGATCTTTACCGGGTACTACATAACCTACAATCCCAGCTCAGAGGCAACGCTGATCGCCCTACGCAAGGGGATCCTGCAATATGGCATCCCGGATAACATCTACGTGGACAATGGCCGGGAGTTCCTGACCTTCGACATCGGCGGCCTGGGGCACCGGAAAAAGAAGCCCAAGGATGGGGAGCAGCCATTTGAGCCGCCCGGCGTGTTCAAACGCCTGGGGATCAACATGACAAACGCCATTGTCCGAAACGCCAAAGCGAAGATCATTGAGCGCCGCTTCCGGGACGTGAAGGATTCCCTTTCCCGCCTCTTCAACACTTACACCGGCGGAAATGTAGTGGAAAAACCGGAGCGTTTAAAGGGCGTTTTAAAGAAAGATGCCATCTATACGGATGACGAGTTCCGCGAATATGTCGAGGCGGTCATCGAATACTACTTCAACCTCCAGGCATACAATGGGGCCGTCCCCGCGGACCGTGGGAAGCCCAAGATGACGGTATTCAACGATCATCTGGTCCGCAAGCGTACTGCCGCGGCGGAGGATTTAAACCTTATGCTCATGCGGAGCAGCCGGGCCCAGACCGTTGGAAGGCGGGGCGTCCATCTGGACATCGCCGGAGGCCGGATCGATTACTGGAACGATGACTTTATCCATCTGATGCTTGGGAAGAAGGTCTACTTCCGCTATGACCCGGACAACCTGGGCGAAGTGAGGATCTACGACCTGGAAGACCGCTACATCATGTCAGTACCGGCAGATAATGAAGCTGTCCTTTCCTACAACTCCAGCAAGGAGGATGTAAAGGCAGCCATGGCCAAGACCAGGCGGATGGAGCGGGTTGCCAGGGAATACATTGAAAACGCCGTGCTGGCGGATTGCGATAAGGTTACGGCCATGGAGCTGGTCCTGAAGGAAGCGCAGCGGAACAAGGCCGCCTACCAGGGCAAAGCAGATCCAAAGGTGATCGAGGTCGTGCGGGCGGATGAGGAGCCTGCCTTCCAGAAGGTGGTCGGCGGCATCGACTTAGACCGCATGAACCGCAACGCCGCCAAGCGCAAGGACAGCAGCAGATAACAAGAAAGGGCGAACTGACAGGGAGGTAAATGTGATGGAGAAAACTTACAACATAGAGCTACAGAAAAAGCTGGAAGATTACCTGGAGGCCGAGGGCCTCAGCCAGGCCAAGGCGGCCCCGGTGATCGGGATCAGCGCGGCGGTCTTAAGCCAGTACCGCCGGAGCGTGTACGACCGGGGCGACATTGCCGAGGTAGAAAAGAAGCTGGAGGAGTTCTTCCGGATCAAGGAGGAGCAGGCGGCCAACAGCCGGAAGGCGGAGCCCTTCCAGGCAGGCCGCACGGGGCAGGCTTACATCCCCACCTCCATTTCCGAGGGGGCCTACAAGCTGATCCGCTACTGCCAGCTGGAAAAGGGGATCGTGGTGATCGACGGGGACGCCGGGATCGGCAAGACCAAGGCGGCGGCCAAGTACCTGCAGGATAACCCCACCACCACCCTTTACCTGAAGGCGGCCCCCAGCACGGGCACCCTGCGCAGTTTGCTAAAGATGATTGCCAGGGCGTTAAAGCTGCCGGAGAACCAGCGGACGGAAGACCTGTCCTATGCGATCCAGGAGAAGTTAAAGGCTACGGACAAGATCCTGATCATCGACGAGGCCCAGAACATCAAGTTCTCCGCCCTGGAGGAAATCAGCCGCTGGACGGATGAGGACATGTTCACGGGCCGCCCCGGCATCGGGATCGTGCTGATTGGGAACGTGGAGGTCTACAACAAGATGCTGGGCCGCCAGGAGGCCATCTTCGCCCAGCAGTTCAACCGGACCCGGATGCACAGCCGCTACCGCACCACGGACATCCGGAGGGAGGATGTGGTGAAGCTGTTCCCGGCCCTGAAGGAAAAGGGGATGGAGAAGGAGATCGACTACCTGCACAGCATCAGCCGGAGCAAGTGGGGGATCCGGGGGATGGTCAACGTATTCAACAATGCGGTCAACAACGAGGATGTATCGGTGTCCGGGCTGGAACGGGTAGCCAGCACCATGGGCATCCGGTTTATCTAAAATCAAAGATCATGGAGGTAAATGGAATGAGGAACATGACAGGAAAAGCAAGGATGATGGCAGCCGGGATGGCGCTGGGGGCGGGTGTAGCCTTCCTTTTGGCCGCACTGGCGGCAGGAGGGATACTGGGAGGCTGGGGGCTGATCGCGGTCCTTCTGCTGATCGTGCTGGCCGGGATCAGCGGCTGGATGATCGGGACCCAGATGCGGGTGAAGCTGGAGCGGGACCGGATCTGGCTGGAAGGCTATAAAGAGGGGCTGGAGAAATACCAGGAGGACCAGCGGGCTGATTTTGTCTGCAGCGTTTATTCAAGGCTTGGAGGGCCGGGGCTCTTTTAAAGCCCCGCCTTAATGCAGCCGCTGATCAGCCGGATCAGCGCAGGTCACAAGCCCTGGCAAATGCAGAGTGAGGCGAAACTTGGAAGGAGGGAGGTTAAATGGACCAGCAGGAGAGCCCTGCAAAGAAACTGGAGGAGTTCCTGGGCTGGGTGGAGGAATGCAGGGATCGCTACACGGCGGCCTGCGAGGCCGTTTCCCATGAGGAAAGGCGGCTCCAGGATCTGCTGCACGAGATGGAGTTTGCCCCGAACCGGAACGAGCGGAACCGGGCGGCCACCAAGCTGCAGCAGAGCCGGAGGCTGCGCCGGAAGAACAAGGACATCCTGCAGCGCAACGAGGAGGTGGTGAAGTTCTTCGAAGAGCAGGGACAGAAGGGGTTGTTGAAGCGGATGAGGCAGCTTCTTGGCAAGCAGCGGACGGTGGAGGCGTACCTGGACGGGAAACGGGTGTATAAGCCCAGGGTGGAACAGAATACAGGAAACGGAGGAATCGAGAAATAAGTTGAACGCGCTGAAAGAATGGATTCGTGTAACGGCAGGACTGCTATGGACTGGGATTGTGGTAGGAATGGGGGTAGCGCTTGGTTTTTGGGCGCTGACCGTTATGATTTTATGAACTTCAAGGGGAAATCGGATATGAAAGCCTTAAGGGATGAATTTTACTTTGAGCCCCGTGTGGTCACGGCAGGGAGGATCCACTGGTACGGGGAAACCTACTATGCGGATGAACTGATGGACCATCCGGAAGAAACGGTCTACATAAGGGACAGCGGCACACGGCTTTTCGTTTACATCATGGACAGTGATGACTTCCACAGGGAAGGCAAAGCCAAAGCAGAGTTCCTTTTGGTCTGCCGGATCTGGAAGCACAACGGGAACTGGCGGTACGGGAGAAGGAATGAATAAGGGCACCAGGAAAGCGGGGCAAAAGGGCATGGCCCCAAAACAAAAGCGCCTGACTCAGCGGGAAAAGCAGGAACGGGCGATGGTAAAAAGGGAGCTGCAGGAGGCCGGGATCCTCCCACCGGACAAGCCGAGGCTGAACCGGAAACGGTTCAAGGAGGAAGTCCAGGCCGCATGGGACAGCGAAATGAACCTTGCCTCCCTATCAGACGCCCTCCTCCTTTCCAGGGCCATCACCTGGATGCTGGCGGATGTACCAAAGGGCGGATGGGGACGGACCTGGCCGCTTCACGATGAAAGATGAATATGACCATATCAAGCCGATCATGGACCTGTAGGGGCAGCCCCCCAGACCGGTTCCATGGCCCAAGGGGCATCCGCCCCTTCCGAATGCAGCCGCTGATCAGCCGGACCAGCGCAGGTCACAAGCCCTGGCAAATGCAGAGTGGGAAAGGAGAAAGCGGATGGTTACAGCTAAAACGATGGTTACAAAGAAGATCACGAGAAGCGGCAGCATTACTCTGCCCCGTCAGGTACGCCAGAAAACAGGGCTCTTGCCCGGAGTGCCGGTAAAAATGGTGGCAGACCAGGACGGGATCCACCTTTCAAAGCACGTTCCAGCCTGCTTTAACTGCGGCAGTGTGGACGATGTGAAGGAGATCCTGGGGATTGAGATCTGCCGCAGCTGTGCAAAAAAAGTCTGGAGGTGTTTTGATGACGGCGGCGGAGTGTAAGGAAAAGGTGGACCGCCTGGCGGAGCTGACCCGCCAGGCCGCCAAGGTTAAGGCCGAGGCGGAGGGACTGAAGGCTGAGTTTGAGAAGCAGGCCCAGGAGGACTTAAAGGACACCAAGAGCAAGACGGTGGAATACTGGGGAAGCGCAGGGGCCAAGGTCGTTGTGGGGAATGCGGATACGGTGAAGCCGGTATCCATGCAGATGGTAAAGAAGCTTTTAGGGAGCGTATACCCGGACTTTGTGAAAGAGGAAACCTCCTACAAGATGACCGAGCCCTGCAAGCGCCTGATGGCAATGATGTTCTTGGGAAACTACACGGAAGGGACCCTGGATGAGACGATCCGGGCCATCACCCAGGATGGGAAGACCCAGCGGACCCTGAAAAAGAAGCTGAAGGGCAAGTACGGGAAGGACACCCAGACCTTAATCCAGGTGGCGGGGCTTAAGGAACAGGAGGCCAGCGACTGGGCCTATCTGACCCAGGAGATTATCGGCTGGGAGTGGATGGTCCAGGTCCTGGCGGCTGCCGGATGGCAGGGGACACCCCAGGAGGCAGTGGAACTGGTGCGGGCGGCGGTGATCGTGGACGAGGGCGTGAAGGTAACGGTGGAAATGGAGAAGGCTTAGGCCGGAAAGGAGGGGCCATGCGGAAGATTGACCCATACCAGATGAAAAAGATTTATGCCATCTCCGGCGCTTTGGGGATGACGGAGCAGGGAAACCGGGAGGATGAGCTGCACCTTTTGGTGGCGGGGCTTACCGGGAAGGAGTCGTTGAAGGAGCTTACCTACCGGGAGGCCCAGGCGGTGATCGGAAGGCTGTCCCAGCTCCAGGGAAGCCAGGCCCCTCCTAACCCTAAGAGGGAGCGGGAACACCCGTCCAGGCCGGGCGGCGTGACAAGCGGCCAGCAGAAGAAAATCTGGGCGCTGATGTACGAGCTCCAGAAGTATGACGAAGCCCCCAGCACGGTTTCCCTTGGCGAGAGGCTCTGCGCGGTGATTAAGAAGGAGCTGGGGACGGACGCCATCGCGAGGACGCCCTTTGCCTGGGTCAATTTTGAACAGGGGAGCCAGCTGATCGAGGCGCTAAAAAAGTACATCGAGAACACCAGGAAGAAACGGGGGTGTAAGGATGGACTTGCTGGATAAGGTACGAATGGAGGACCTGGATGAGGAGCAGCAGAACCTGGCGGGGCTGATCGGGATGGAGGGGTTCCGGGCGCTGGTGCGCAGCTACAACGGCACCCCGATCTATATCCCCAAGATCGAGAGCCTAGAAAAGCCGGTGCGGGACAAGCTGATTCGGGAGGAATTTGACGGCAGGAACTACCGGGAGCTGGCCCTGAAATATGGATTGACAGAAACCTGGATCCGGAATATAGTTTTAGATAAAGCTAGGGAGTTAAAGGCCAAGCCCATAGACGGCCAGATTTCCTTCAAGGGAATCCTCTACTAAAGTTTTCAACTGCTTTTTTTGAATATTGCCCCGAACTAAGATACACTTGCACTAGTTTGCAGGTGTATTTTTTTATGGAGAGTTTGCCCATGAACGAATGGATTATCACGACAGCCATCACCCTGGGGATCGGGGTGATCACATACTTTTTGAAGCGCACCATGTCCCTGGTGGACCGTCACAGCGCCCAGATCCAGGAGATAAGACAGCAGACGGCCAGCCGGGAGGACCTAAAGGAGCAGACCAAGGAACTGAAGGAGGACATCCGGAAGATCCGGGAGGACTACACCCCACGGAACACCCACCAGAAGGATTTTGACGAGTGCCGCAAGGACATCAAGGAGATCCGGCAGAACTACCTGACCAAGGACGACTTCATCCGGGAAATTTCCAAGATGGACCGGAAGCTTGACCAGATGCTGGACATGCAGCTGAGATATTTTAAGGAAGGATGAGGGCAATGAACCGAGAAGAGATGATGAAGCAGATCCGGGCGGATGCCTTCCCGGCCAACAACGGGACGGTGCTGACCTGTATCAACCTGTTAAACCGGCACGGCTTTTCCCCGCTGGAGCAGGTCCGCATGGGGGCCGAGAGCTGGGGCGTGGACAAGGGGGCCTTCCTGGACGGCATCCACTTCTTAAAGCAGTCCGGCTACATCGAAACCCGCACCATTGACGGGAAGCTACCAGGGGCGGACCTGGCGGACTACGACTACAAGGAGATCGAGGTCCGTGCCTCCGAAAAAGGCATCCGGCTTTTAGCCGGGACCATTGCCGATGAATGCGTGAAGGTATGAGCGGCGAGAGGAAGCGGCGCAGCGTGGGGAAGGTGGACCGGCTCCCGCCGGAGCTAAAGGACACCGTGGAGCAGATGCTGCTGACCGGCTGCACCTACAAGGAGATCGTGGCGTTCTTAAAGGAAAACGGCGAGGAAATGAGCCAGATGGCCATCTGCACCTATGCCAAGAAGTACCTGGCAACCGTGGAGATGATCAACGTGGCCCAGAGCAACTTCTCCATGCTGATGGATGAGATGAACCGCTACCCGGACCTGGACACCTCCGAGGCCCTGATCCGGCTGGCCAGCCACCATGTGATGAACGCCCTGACCAACATTGACGAGGAGCAGATGCAGGAGGTCCCGGTGGATAAGCTCATTAAGGAAACCAACGGCTTAATCCGGGCGGCGGCCTACAAGAAGCGGATCGAGGTCCAGAACCGTGAGAACTACGAGGAGGGCCTGGAGGCGGTCAAGGGGCTTGTATTCGAGGCCATGGCCAAGGAGGAACCGGAGCTGTACCGGAAGGTCAGCGCGTTCTTAAACAAAAAGAAACAGGAGGGAAGGGAGGGATAGGCTTGCTGTGGTATGCAGTCCAGGTGAAAACCGGGGAAGAGGCGGGCGTCGCCGCCAAGCTTAAGGAGCAGGGGATCCGGGCGCTGTCCCCACAGGAGAACCGCCCCATCCACACGGGCGGCAAATGGGGCAGCCAGCGTTACGCCCTCTTCCCAGGCTATGTGTTCCTGCAGATGGAATACAACGCGGAGAATTATTACCGCCTGAAGCGGATCCCGGGAGTGGTTAAGCTGCTTTCCGGCACCCTTTCCTATCTGGAGGCGGAATGGATTTTACTTCTTTCCGGGCGCAGGGGAGAGCCTCTGGAGCCGACACTGGTACGGGAGGCGGACGGAAGGCTGGAGATCCAGGAGGGGATCCTGAAACGGTTTGAAAGCCGGGTCATCAAAATGGACAGGCGGAACCGCAGGGCAGTCATTGAACTGTCCATCTGCGGGGAGAAAAAGCAGGTGCAGCTAGGCATCCGGCTGCCGGGGGAAGAGGCCCCGGAAGACTCAGAAACGGAAGAACCAGGAAGCGGGCAGGCGGCAGACGGTTGATTCGTCCCGGTGCAGGAAGCGCGTGGACATAGCGGAAAGGAACCAGGCGGGAGGTCCCGGCAGGGTGGCGAAGCCAGCCTTATGGGAAGAGAGGCCGGGGTTCCTTTTTTGATTGCCACAGGACCCCGTTTAAATCGCGCGAGAACCCGTTTAAAAACGTTTAAATCCCTGCGGGCGGGGAAATGCCCGCCGGGCCGCAAAAACCGGAATACTGCCCCCACAGGAAGCCGGCCAGACGGGAGGGAGGTGGAACGGATGAGGAAAGGCAGGAAAAAGAGCATTGATACCCTGGCGATGGCCCTTGCGGAGGCGGAAAGCCGGGCCTTTGAAACGGGAATGGACTCGTATTTAAACGGTCTGGACCGCCTGTTAAACGCCTTTTTACATAAGGGAACGGAACCGGAGCGGCTCCGGCTTTTAAACGATTATGAAGCCGGGCTTCCCGTGACCGGGGAAAACGGAATCCGGAAGAAGCTGGGGGCCATCGACATGGAGTTTTTTGGCCGCGCCTACTTCCCCCACTACTTTTCCCGCCCTTCGCCCCAGTTCCACCGGGAACTGGACGCCATCTGGCAGCAGGGCGTCTTAAAGGGACGGTTCCCCCTGGCTCCGGGGACGGTGAAGGAGATCAGTCGCCTTCCCGGCTGCCGCCGGGCGGTGGCAGCCCCAAGGGGCCACGCCAAGAGCACCACCCTGACCTTTAAGGGGACCATGCACGCGGTCCTCTACGGCTATAAGCACTACCCCATCATCCTTTCCGACAGCTCCGACCAGGCGGAAGGCTTTTTGGAGAACATCCGGGTGGAGTTTGAGGAGAACGGCCTCCTGCGGGAGGACTTCGGGAACCTCCAGGGCAAGGTCTGGAGAAACAACGTGATCCTGACCTCCACCAATATCAAGGTTGAGGCCATCGGCTCCGGGAAGAAGATCCGTGGCCGGAAGCACCGCAACTGGCGGCCGGACCTGCTGGTCCTGGATGACATTGAGAACGATGAGAATGTGCGGACCCCGGAGCAGCGGGCCAAGCTGGCAAACTGGTTTAACAAGGCGGTTTCCAAGGCGGGCGACGATTACACCGACATTATCTACATCGGGACCCTCCTGCATTATGACAGCCTCTTAGCCAAGACCCTGGCCAATCCCGGCTATAAGTCCATCAAATATAAGGCGGTCCTCTCCTTCTCCACGGCGGATGAGCTGTGGCGGCAGTGGGAGGAAATCTACACTGACCTTGCCAATGATGCCCATCAGGAGGATGCAAGGGCCTTCTTTGAGGCCCACCGGGAAGAGATGCTTGCGGGAACCAAGGTACTCTGGGAGGAGAAACTCCCCTACTATGAATTGATGGTCATGCGGGTGGATGAAGGCGAGGCGGCCTTCAACTCCGAGGAGCAGAACGAGCCCATCAACCCGGACGACTGCCTGTTCCAGGAGGAATGGCTGGACTACTACAACGAGGCGGAGATGGACTTCAAGGACCGGGCCTTCGACTTCTTCGGTTTCGTGGACCCGTCCCTGGGGAAGACCAAGCATAGCGACTTTTCGGCCATTATCACCCTGGCCAAACACAAGGCCACCGGGTATATGTATGTGTACGATGCGGACATTGAGCGCCGCCATCCGGATCGGATCATCGCGGACATCCTGGAGAAGGAACGCCGCTTAGTCCGGGACTTTGGCCGGGGCTATAAGCGGTTCGGCTGCGAGACGGTGCAGTTCCAGTGGTTCTTAAAGGAGGAACTGGTAAAGGCTAGCGCCAAGGCGGGGCTCTACCTCCCGGTGGAGGAAGTTCCCCAGACGTCGGATAAGACGCTGCGGATCCAGACCATGCAGCCGGATGTGAAGAACAAGTACATCAAGTTCAACCGCCGCCACAAGCGCCTGCTGGAGCAGCTCTTACAGTTCCCCATGGGGGCCCATGACGACGGCCCGGACGCCCTGGAAGGCTGCCGGACCCTGGCGAAAAAGGGCAAGAAGTTCCGGATCATTTCCCGGAGCAGCCTGGTTTAAAGGAGAAATGCCTATGATTGTCTATATGGACCGGGCCTCCATCGAATCCCTGACGGTGGAGGACATCCGGGAGATCGTGGTCAAGCAGAGCTACCACATGAAATACCGGAAGCTGGAGCGCTACTACATGGGGGACCACGACATCCTCCACTCCGAGAAAACGGACAAGACTGGAGGGGACAACCGGATCGTCAACAACATGGCCCGCTACATCACCGACACGGCCACCGGGTATTTCCTGGGCCAGCCGGTGGTCTACAGTTCCGAAAATGAGGAGTACCTGCAGATCCTTAAGGACATCTTTGACTATAACGATGAGCAGGACCACAACACGGAGCTGGGGAAGCAGTGCAGCATCAAGGGGGACTGCTTCGAGATGGTCTACCTGGATGAAGACGGGCGGATCCGCCTGGGGTTAGTATTCCCGGATAACATGATTTTCTTCTATGAGACGGAAAGCGAGTTCACCTCCCCGTTAGCGGCCATCCGTATGGTCCGCTCCCTGGACAAGGACGGGAACGTGCTCTTAAAGGCGGAGTTCTGGAACTGGTCCACTGTCATCTACATGCAGTCCTTCAACGGCGGCACTTTGGAGGTCACCGGCTGGAAGGAGCACTACTGGAACGATGTGCCCTTTACGGAGTTCATCAACAACCGGGAGCGGATTGGGGACTTTGAGGGCGTGATCTCGGAGATCGACGCCTACAACCGGGTGCAGTCCAACACGGCCAACTACTTCCAGTACAACGACGATGCCATCTTAAAGATCATGAAGCTGGGGGACGTCAGCACCGGTGATGTGGCGGAGATGAAACGGCAGCGGGCCATCATCCTGGAGGACGGCGGGGACGTGGAGTGGCTCCTCAAAACCGTGGACGACACGGCACTGGAGAACTACAAGAACCGGCTGCGGGAGGACATCCACCTGGGGGCCAACGTCCCTAACATGACCGATGAAGCCTTTGGCGGCAACCTCTCCGGCGTGGCCGTCTCCTATAAGCTCTGGGGCCTGGAGCAGATCTGTGCCATCAAGGAGCGCAAGTTCAAGCGTGCCCTGCAGCGGCGGATCGAGCTCATCACCCGGATCTTAAATCTCCAGGGCCATAACTTCGACTACCGGGACATTGACATGCAGTTTAGGCGCAACAAGCCCCAAAACATCCTGGAGCAGTCCCAGATCATCGGGAATCTGTCCAGTATGCTTTCCAAGGAAACGCTTCTGCAGCTTCTGCCCTTCGTGGACAACCCACAGGAGGAAATCGAAAAGCTGGAAGAGGAAAAGAAGCAGGATACGGAGGACTTCGGGCTCTACCAGAATTTTGCCAAAGCCTTTGAAACCGCCGGGGAGGCGACTGAGGGAGAAGTGGAACCGGGACCTGCGCCGCATAACGAAGGGGCGGATGATTCATGAACCAGCGCCAGAGAAACCAGTGGATTGAGGCCGCCAAGGAGCAGGTCCTAAGGAACGCCAGGGCCTCCGACCGGTGCGAGTCCGACCTGATGGACCTGTACGACGAGTGCGCCAACGGCCTGGAGAATGAGATCCGGGCCTTTTACAGCAAGTATGCGAAGGACAACCAGCTGACGGAGACGGAAGCCTCTAAGCTCCTGACCGGGAAGGAATACAGCAGGTGGCGCAAGTCCCTGGAAGGGTACTTAAAGGACATCGGGGATCAAGGGAAGGATTCCAAGCTCATGCTGGAGCTCAACACCCTGGCTGCCAAGTCCCAGGTCAGCCGCAAGGAGCAGCTGCTGGCGGGCATCTACCGGTCCATGGCCCGGCTGGCCGGGCGGTCGGAGACAGAGCTAACGGGGCTTCTCTCCGGCTTGGTACAGACCAACTATGAGCGGAAGATGTACGACATCCAGACCATCGGGGGCGCAGCCTGGGACGTTTCAAAGGTGGATGAAGGGCTGTTAAAGCAGATTTTACAGTATCCCTGGAGCGGGAAGCACTACTCGAAAACCTTATGGGACAACACGGACCAGCTGGCGGCTTTAACGCGCCGGGAGCTGACACTGGGTTTTATAGCCGGGTCAGGCGTAGATAAGATTGCGAAAGAGATTGATGCGGTAATGCATAAGGGCCGCTACGCTGCCACCCGCCTGGTGCGGACGGAGGCCAGCTACTTTGCCAACCAGGGCCAGATTTTGGCCTATCAGGAGGCAGGGGTCAGCAAATATAAGTTTTTGGGAGGCGGCTGCGAGGTCTGCCAGCGGCTGAACGGCAAGGTCTTTGACTTACAGGAGGCGAAAGCCGGTGAGAACCTGCCGCCGATCCACCCAAACTGCAAGTGTACCACCATTGCCGCCTACGACATCCCGGTGTTTAAGAAGCGCCAGGGTAACCCGCTAAAGGATAACCCGAAGTTTGAGGAGTGGAAGAAGCGGCACATGGAGGAAGCGGACACCACCGGCGATACGGAAGGAACCAGGAAAAAAGGCCTGTTTTCCAGCCTGAAGGAGCGGCGGGAGGCGGTAAACCTCTTAAAGCCTTACGCAGAAAAAGTGAAGGTGGCCGGGGCGGTGAATATGGATAACTACCGGAAAGCGGCGGCAGAACTTGAGCGTCAGCTTGCAAAAGTGCCTTTTAAGAAACTGGATGGGCTCGAAGTGTTTGACAGCGGCGGGGAGCCGGGAAAGCTGGGCTCCGCAAGGGGAAAGCTTTTGCGGCTGTCGGACCAGCTGATGGACCAGCCGGAACACTTCTATCATGGGGCTGTCCGCGACTGGCAGAAACGCCTGGAATATGCCCTTAGCCGGATACGGTCGCAGCTGGCAGGGAACCCGTCTGACACTCTGCGCCAAAAGTATGCGGACAGGCTGGAACTTAAAAAATACGCCAGAAGCAACGTACTCTATAAGGGAAGCGAGATCGCCAGCGTCATCCAGCATGAGATGATGCACATCATCTTAAATGATAAAGGCATCCAGGATGACAGGGAACTGATGGAATGCTATAATAGGGCCATGGAAGACGGCAGCATTTACCGGATTTCCTATAGGGCCGCCGCCAATGCGAGGGAATTTGCCGCAGAAGCGTCGGTCATGTATGAGAACGGGGAGCCGCTGCCGGAGTACATCCAAAATCTGATCAAGAGGTTAAAGGCATATGAAACATAAAAACTGCCAGGACTGCTTAGGATATGATGAATTTATCGACATGGGCCTGTACCCCTGCGATGACGAGGACGCATGGAAACGCCATTACTGCCTTGACTACCAAGAGGGGATCCCGCCTGAGATATGGAACGGGAAAACGTTATGTCCCAAATACGTTAAGCCGGAAGAATAAAGCACCTTTTATAAGTCCCATACCGGGGCTTATTTTATTACGCAAAATTCAGCAAACGGAAGGAGAAAACCATGGAAAAAAGCAAGTTAATCTTAAAGGACGGAACGGCCATCCCCCTGGAGGCCGGTTCCAGCTTGGGCCAGGTCAAGGCGCTGTATGGGGACTGGGAAGCCCTGACGGAGCACTGGGAGAAGCTGACACTGACGCCCCAGAACCTGGCCGAAGCCCAGGTCAAAAACGGGGACACCGTCACTGGGGAGTATGAGAACCTGACCCTTGGGAACCCGGCCCTGCAGGTGGACATCCTGGCGGACGGCACACTGTCCGCATCCTGGGGGATCCGGGAGAAGACCCAGATGGAGCTGCTCTCTGACCAGGTGGACGCCAACACGGAGGCCATCGAAGTCCACGACGGGGCCATCGGGGATCTGGCGGAGGCCACCAGCGCGCTTGCCGAGCAGGCCGGGGAGGTGAGCTGATGGGACGGTATTACGGGGAGAAGATCCTGGCAGGGATCCTGACAATTGGCGATGTGCCGGCGCTTTGGAAAAGCGCCACCCAGAACTGGTTAAATGAGCAGGAAAAGGAATAAGGAGGAGCATATGGCAGAAGAAACCAAAACCACGGTAACGGAAACAGAGCAGAGCCCGGAGGCTTCCGGGGCGGAACCGAAGGCGGAAGGCGGCCTGGCGGACCAGATCCGCAGGCTTTTAGGGCTTGGCCCTAAAAAGGAGGAAAAGCCCGAAGGCCCGGAAACAAAGCAGCCGAAGGAGGAAAAGCAGGAAGAGCAAAAGAAAGAGCCGGAAGGCAAAAAGCCGGAGGAAACCGGGCCTGCCGGGAAACAGGCGGAAAAGTCCTACACCCAGGCGGACCTGGATGCGGCGGTGAAGGCAGCCAGGGAGGAGCTGGCAGCCCAACAGGCGGAGGAAAAGCGCCTGGCGAAGCTGACGCCGGAACAGCGGGCCGCTGAGGAGCAGGAAGCCGTGAAGAAACAGAACGCGGAGCTGACGGCAAAAATCAAACGGATGGAGCTGGAACAGAAGGCTGCCGTGAAACTGGCGGAGAAGAAGCTCCCTTCCGGCCTGGCGGATTTCCTGGACTATGCGGATGAGGAAAAGATGGCCGCCAGCCTGGAAAAGATCGGCTCCATGTACCAGGAGAGCCTGGAAGCCGGGATTAAGGAGCGGCTGAAGGGACAGACCCCCAAGGGGTTTGGAAGCGCGGCAAACCTGACGGACGGCATGATCAGCGCGGAGATCGCGAAACGAATTAGAGGAGGATTATAAGATGGCGAATACAATCGAGTACGCAAAGATTTTCCAGGAGGAGTTAGATAAGGCGGCGGTGGCCGAGGCCACTTCCGGCTGGATGGAGGTCAACCGGAGCCTGGTCAAGTACAGCGGGGGGAACGAGGTCAAGATCCCCAACGTGGTGATGGACGGCCTGGCCAACTATGACCGGGCAAACGGATTCGTTGCCGGAAGCGTAGACCTTTCCTGGCAGACGATGACCATGACCCAGGACCGTGGCCGTGCTTTCCAGATCGATGAGAATGATGTGGACGAGTCCGGCTTCGTGCTGGCGGCGGCCAGCCTGATGGGCGAGTTCCAGCGGGTTCATGTGGTGCCGGAGATCGATGCCTACCGCTACAGCGCCATCGCCCAGAAGTGTATGGACGGGGATGTGGCCGTGTACAGCTATACCCCGGCGGAGAGCACAATTTTAAAAGCACTGTTGGATGACATCGCGGCGGTGCAGGACATTGTGGGCGAGAGCACGCCCCTCATCATTTCCATTTCCACCCCTGTGTTAAACATCCTGAACAATTCCGACAAGCTCTCCAAAAAGCTGGATGTGACGGACTTCTCCCAGGGGGATGTAGCCGTGAAGGTCAAGTCCTTAAACGGAATCCCGCTGCGGTCCGTGCCATCCGCCCGGATGAAGTCCAAGTATACCTTTAACGACGGAAAGACCAGCGGCCAGGAAAAAGGCGGATTTACGGCGGCGGCGGACGCCCTGGACATTAACTGGCTGGTCACGCCCCAGAACGCCCCCATTGCCGTCTCCAAGACGGACAAGATGCGGATCTTCGACCCGGAAACCAACCAGAAGGCCCGCGCCTGGGGATGGGACTACCGCAGGTACCATGACCTGTGGATTACCAAGGAGAAGCTCAAAACCTGCCGTGCCAACTTCAAGCAGGCCAAACCTGCGGAGGATGAAGAATCCACATGATCGGGGGAATGAAACATGACCAGTACACAGCTTGAGTGGATTGCGGGTGAGGCAATGGCCGCTTTGAAGCTGCCGGAGGAGCGTAAAGCGGATGTGGAACGTTTAGTTGGGCGGATTGGGAACATGGTCCTGATCCGCTGCAACCGGAAGGACATCCCCAAGATGCTGGAGCCGGTGATCGCCCAGATGGCGGAGGACATGATCCGGGAGGAAGGTCCTTCCGGATCCGGCCCTGAAGACGCCGATGGCGGGGCCGTCTCAGCCATCACCCGCGGCGATACCTCCATCTCCTACCGGGACGATACCGCCCTGACCCAGGCAGCCTCCCGGCTGATGAAGGACTACGAGCCCCAGATCCGGCGCTTTAAAAAGATGAACCTGCCAAAGGACGGGGAAAAGCCATGAGGGAAGCGGATATTTTGGCCATGACCTACTGGGACCGGGCGACCGTTTACCGGCCCTTTAAAGGCCAGTTAAAGAATGGTGAAACGGTATTTTACCGGAAGGCGGATGGCCGGAAGGTTTACGAAAATATCCCCTGCGCCCTCTCCACCCATACGGGCGGGAGCCTGGCCAGGGAACTGCCAGCGGGCAGCGTCCCCACCCAGTACCAGCTGTTCGTGCGGCCTGAGGTGGAGATCGAGCCCAATGACTACCTGGAGATAACCAGCCGGGGAAAGGTGACGCGGGCCATGGCGGGCCTTGCGGAGCGCCAGCCCAGCCATAACAACATCCCGCTGGTGCTGGAACAGGAGCGGGTCTGATGGCGGGGACCGAGTACCGCCTGGACGGCCTGGATGAATGGGAAGCGGCCCTGGCGCGGGCGGTGGATGAGCAATACCCGGAGGAATTTAAGCGCATGGTCATCCAGGTAGCCGAGGAGCTCCAGGGGAAGGTAAAGGAAAATACCCCGAAAAAGACGGGCCGCCTGCAGAACGCCTGGAAGGTGGGCGAGATCCGAAAACGGGGCAGCGAGTATATCATTGAGGTTTCCAACAACGTGGAATATGCCGAGGCGGTGGAATGGGGCCACCGCCAGGAAGCAGGGAGATATGTCCCGGCCCTTGGGAAACGTCTGAAGGCCCAGACGGTCAAGGGGGCGCACATGATGGAGATTTCCCTGCAGGAGTTGGAAACCGTACTCCCCGGTTTCCTGAAGGAATGGCTGGACAATTTTTTAAACACCCACGACGTGGTGTAAGGAGGGATTATGGACGGGAATATTTTGCAGACGGTAAAGGATGCCGCCATCGGCCTTTTAAAGGAACATGACCCGGAGACGGATGTTTATGCCGAGGAAATCATGCGGACGGACGGGACGCTGGAAACAAAGGATGAGGACGGGAGAAGGTGGTACTTTGTTGAGGTGATTCCTACTTCCTTTACCACCGCAGGGCCGGATCTGACAGAGGTAGCCCTGACCGTGTCCATCGACTACCACGAGCCGGAGGAATCCATCCGGAGATACGGGGAGAAGGCCATCGCCCTGGATCGGGTGCTGCGGCCCGTATTCCGGTTCTCCCACGGCGGTGAAACCCGCGGCATCACCGTTGCCAGGGTGAGCGCCAATATCAGCGGCGGGCTTTTGCATCTGACCTTCCCGCTGACATTCCTGGTACCCAATGAGCCGGAGGATCTGCCTATGATGGAGGAAATTGAAACAATAATCAGGAAAGGATAAGGATATGGCATTAGGATTACCGAACATTACCATTATTTTCAAAGGCCTGGCCTCCTCCGCCATTGAGCGCAGCGAGCGGGGCATCGTGGCCTGTATCTTGAAGGATGACACGGAGGGCGGGCAGCGCCTGTCCGTTTACAACAGTGTCATCGACATTGATTTTGAACATTGGACGGAAGCCAACTATGGCTACCTGAAGCTGGTCTTTGAGGGCGGCCCGATCCGGGTGATCGCCATCCGTGAAAAAACGTCTTCCGCCAACCTTGCGGCGGCTTTAAAGGAACTGATGTACCTGCGCTGGAACTACATCTGTTACCCGGAGATTTCCGATGAGGACAAAACCACGCTTGCCTCCTGGATCAAGGAGATGCGGGATGAATCCCACAAGACCTTTAAGGCAGTCCTGGCATCCAGCGCCAGCGACCATGAGGGCATCATCAACCTGACGACCGAAAGCATCCAGTCCTCCATCACCGGGAAGACCCATACGGCCAAGGAGTACTGCAGCCGGATCGCCGGGCTTTTGGCCGGGCTTCCATTATCCAGGTCCAGCACCTTTTACGAGCTGTCCGACGTGCTCTCCGCCGCCTGCCCGGATGACCCGGATGACCGGATTGACGATGGGGAGCTGGTGGTGGTTTACGACGGGGAGCATTACAAGATCGGGCGCGGGGTCAACAGCCTGACCACCTTTACCGGGGATAAGACGGAGGACATGCGCAAGATTAAGATTATCGAGGGGATGGACCTGTACCAGGATGACATCCGCAGCACTTTTGAGAACAGCTATGTCGGGAAGTATGTGAATGACTATGACCATAAGCAGATGTTGGTGGCGGCGATCCAGGCATACCAGGCAGGGCTTGCCGGGGATGTGCTGGATGCCAGCTACGCCAATACCGTATCGGTGGATCCGGAGGCCCAGAAGCAGTACTTGTCGGAAAAGGGGCAGGACGTGTCCCAGATGACGGATACGGAGATCCTGACGGCCAACACCGGTTCCCAGGTGTTCCTGGTGTCCAACGTGAAGTTTGTGGACGCCATGGAGGACCTTCAGATGACCGTGAACATGTAAGGAGGAAGAGATGGGCGGAATAAAAGGAAACAGGACCCTGACGGGAACCTGGGGCGAAGTGTGGGTAGACGGGGAGAAAATCTTCGTCCTGCAGAAGATTGAGATTAAGGTGGAGGTTAACCGTGAGGATGTCCAGATCGGGATGGACGTGGACAGCAAAATGACCGGGCTGAAAGGCTCCGGGACGCTATCCGTCAAGAAGGCAACCACCAGGGCGAAAACGGTGATGGACAACCTGACTGCCGGAAAAGACGTGCGCTGCCAGATCATCGCGAAGCTGAAGGATCCGGACGCACTGGACGGGCAGATCGAGCGCTGGAGCGTGGACAATGTCTGGTGGAATACCATCCCGGTCGCGAACTGGGAAACCGGGACACCGGTACAGGATGACTGGGAATTTGGCTTCACCCCCACAGACCTGAAAAATTTGGATGAAATCACTTCATAACAGGAGGAACCTATGGAAAAGAAGAATCAGGATATTTTCAACACATTTTTGGTAAAGGCCGAAAAACGCCTGGAAGCAAAGAAGGTACAGCGCACCTGTCTGGTAAAGCTCCCCAGCTTCGGGGAGGTGGTCCGGCTGCGCGGGCTGTCCGCCTCAGAGGTAGCGGAGACGATGGATGCGGATACCTCCACGGATTCTTTTGCAGGTGACCGCTATTCCGTGTACCTGTCCATGGTGGAGCCGGACTTAAAGGAGCTGGCGAAGAAGCTGAAGGAAGAGGGAAAGATCACGGAGTACCTGGAGGTGACGGAAATCTTTGAAATCTATGAAATCCGGCAGATGGCCGAACAGATCATGGAGCTGTCCGGCATCACAAGCAAGAACAAAGTAGAGGTAGTGGCGGAACAGCTAAAAAACTAATCCTCCGGGATGGGGAAGCGGATTTTTTAAGCTACTACATCCAGAAGGGATTTACACCAGAGTACCTGCTTACCATGGGCATTGCGCAAAGGCTTTTTTTTATTGCGTCCATGCGGCGGGAACTGGAGGAAAAGGAAAAGCTGTTAAAGATCATGTTAAGGAGGAGGTAGGCCATGGCTGGAGTAACCGGCAGTATCAGCATCAAGGATAACGCCAGCGCGACCCTGCGGAACATCCGCAGTGAGCAGAGTAAGCTGCGGGCAGACGCCAAGGCCACCTCCAGCGCGTTAAAGAGCGCCTGGAACACGCCCAGGAAGCTGAAGGCGGATGTAACGGACGCAAAGAAAAAACTGAAAAGCGTCACGGACATGGTGAAGAAAAACAAGGCTGTGACCATCGCATTAAAGGCCAAGGATGTGGCTACGAAGGTTATCAAGGGCGTAGGCACGGGACTGAAAACCTTGAACCGTTATGTAGCCAAACCAGTGATTCGGGTGGTGGACAAGGCCAGCAGCGCCATCAAAGGCATCGCTGGGAAGATTGGGCAGGCAGCTAAGGCGGTGGCTATCCCGGTGGGAATTGCCGCTGCCGTTGGCGGGGCGGCCCTCACCGGCGCGGTCAGTGCCGGGATGAACCTGGAACAGCAGCAGATCTCCATCGAGCATTTCGTCGGGGCAACCAATAAGGGCATGTCCCAGGAGGAGGTCAAGAGCACCTCCCAGTCCTATATCGCCGCTCTGCGGGAAAACGCCAACAGCACGCCTTTTGAAACTGGCGAGGTGATCCAGGCCGGAAGCCGCGCCATATCGGTGGCGAACGGCGATACCTCCGCAGCCATGGACATGGTAAAGCTTGCGGAGGACATGGCGGCAGCCAGCGGCGGGACCAAGACCATCATGGATGCCATGGAAGCCCTGGCGGACGCCAAGGTAGGCGAAACGGAGCGTCTGAAGGAATTTGGTTTTAAGGTATCTGCGGAAGACTTCAAAGCAAAAGGCTATGAGGGAGTCACGGCGGATCTGCAGGAGTTTTACGGCGGGGCAGCCGGGAAGCTTGCCGGATCCGGGGCAGGGCTCATGTCCACCATCACCGGCAAGCTAAAGAGCAGCGCGGCGGACTTCGGCCTGGGGGTTGTGGAGGAATTAAAGCCGGTCCTGTCCGATGTGATTAACCTGATCGACACGGCACAGCCCACGATCCAGAAGTTTACCCAGTCCTTTGGGAAAGGGCTGGCGAAAGGGATCGGCGCTGCCCGGTCCGCCTTTAACCAGATCGGCCCGGCCATCACCACCGTGGTATCCACGGCCCTGCCACTGGCAAACAGCCTGGTAAACGGCATATCCCAAAGTTTTGGACAGATTGCCCCGGTGGTTTCAACGGCTATGTCTGGGATCGGCCCGGTGATCATGGCCCTGGTGCCGGTCATTACCCAGGCCGCTACCGTGATTGGGGCGGTCGCTTCCGGGATTGGAACCTCCATCAGTGCGGTAGCCCCGGTGATCACTACTATCATGGCGGGAATCGGCGAGAAGATCGGCGGCGTGGTATCCTTCCTGGCGGAGAGGTCCGAATTTATCAATTCCGTGATCGCAACCGTAGGCCCTGCCATCGCGGAGGTTCTTTCAGCAGCCTGGGGGATCATCAGCCCGATTATGGACATCCTGATTACCACCTTTGAACTGGTATTTTCCGTCGTTCAGAAGGTGTGGCCGGGAATCCAGAGCGTGATCCAGGGGGTATGGAGCGTCCTGGAGCCTATCTTTTCGGCGATCGGAAAGGGCGCGGACTTGTTGGCCGGGGCCTGGGCAACGGTAAAGGACCTGGTCACCGGCGATGGAGGAGGCAGCAGCGGATCCGGAGGCACAAGCCCAGGAACCAATGCGGGCGGCGACAACAACTGGCGGGGCGGCCCTACCTGGGTCGGTGAAAAAGGCCCGGAATTAATTGACCTGCCAAGGGGCACCCGCATCCTGCCGACCAAGGAAAGCATGGCCTGGGCGGCGGGCCAGGGAAACAATGTCATCCAGCTGTCCAGACGGCCTTTATCCGGCCCGCAGTGGCAGCCCAGCGGCGGGGCCGCAGGTTCTGGAGGGAGCGGGAGGAACGTGACGGTGCAGATCAATAAGATCGCCGACAACGTAACGGTCCGCAGTGACAGCGATATGGATGAGATCGCGGAGCGCACGGCTAAAAAGATCATTGAGGAATTGGACAATACGGCCTAAAGGAAGGAGGGGACGGCCATGGGAAAGACAAGGAAGATCAAGCTGGGAGACATTGTGCTGCCCATCAACCCGGCGGAGCTGGAAGTGGTGATGCCGCAGTTAAACAAGCGGCTGACTTTGCTGAACATGGGGACGGTCAACATGAAAGGGAACCGGGATGTGGCCACCGTGACCATATCCTCCTTCTTTCCAGGCCGCCACTCCCCCTTTTACCGTTATGCGGACATGACGCCCAAGAAGTACCGGGCAAAGATTGAGAACTGGAAAGAGAACAAGGAAACCAAGCGGCTGATCATCACGGATATGGGGATCAACCTGGCCATGCTGATTGACAAGTGCAGCTTCAAGGTGAAGGAAGGCAGCGAGGACATCTACTATACCCTGGAGCTCTCCGAGTACCGGACGCTCACCGTCCCCACGGTAGCAATTCCCCTTCAGGTACGGGATAACGGCCTAAAGCAGCGCCCGGATGAGGCGGCCCCGGCCAAGACCCACACGGTGGCAAGCGGCGATACCCTTTGGGGGATTGCCAAAAAGTATTATGGGAACGGGGCGCAGAATACCCAGATCTACGCTGCCAATAGCGCTGTTATCGAAGCGGCGGCACAGCAGCATGGAAAGTCCAACAGCAACAACGGCTGGTGGATCTATCCGGGCACTGTCCTGGCGATCCCCTGATGTCCCAGAAAAATGGAGGCAGAACATGAAAATCCTGGTACGGGACCAAGATTTAAGCGAACTGGTGGAAACCATCACCTGGAGCGGCGATTCCGGGCAGATTGCCCGCAAGCTGGAATTTACCATAGCAAAGAACAGCCAAGACCTTAATATGCCGAACGTTACCATCAACGAAGGGGACCAGGTCCTCCTCCAGGCGGATTCCGGCAGCTTTGTGTTCGGCGGGATTATCTTTGACATTGAAAAGACGGCCAGCAGCAACTTGGCCCGCTACCTGGCCTATGACCTGCTCTTCTACGTCAACGGGTCTGAGCTGACAAAAGACTACAATGCCGCCCCGGAGGATATCGCGAGGGATGTGTGCAGCACCCTTGGGATTGCCGCCGGGACCATGGCGGCCACGGGCCTGGCGGTCCGCAACCCCTGTGTGAAAAAGACCGGCTACCAGGTGATCCAGTCCTCCTACACGGCTGCTGCCCGCCAGAACGGCAAAAAGTACATGATTGTGATGGAAAATGTGAGCCAGGTGTCGGTGATTGAGAAGGGCCAGGACAGCGGCGTCATCCTGACCGGGGACGCCAACCTTTCGGATGCCACCTACAAGACCACCCTTCAAAACCTTGTTAACCGGGTGTTAATCACCAATCAAAAAGGGGCTGTGGTAGGCACCGTGGAAGATACGGAAAGCCAGGCGGCATACGGCATCATCCAGAAAATCGTGGAACAGGAGGAAGGGAAAGACGCAGCGGCGGAGGCCAGGAACCTCCTCCATGGCAGCGACCCAAACGCCACGGTCACAGGTATTCCGGATGATGTGCGGGCCGTATCCGGCTACGCCCTGCTGGTTCAGGAGGTGGAAACCGGTCTGTACGGCCAGTTCTTCATCGAGGCCGACAGCCATAAGTACGCCAACGGAGAATCCACCATGAGCCTGACCCTGGCTTTCCAGAATGTGATGGAGGAAGTGGAGATCGACAATCCCAAAGAAGAACAGAAAAAGTGAGGGAGCAACCATGGGAGAATATACAGGCAAGCTGGCCAGACGGATCAAGGGCCAGGCTTCAGAAACGGGAGGGACAATCCTGACAGCGGAGTATGTATCCCCCGGCGCGATCCGGATTGGCGGGGAGCTCTTTTCCCACAGCGTCCGGCGCAATCCGGACTGTACGGCCCAGGCCGGGGACACGGTGCTGGCGGCCCAGATTGGCTCTTCTTTTTATATCATTTGCAAGGTGGTGTAACATGGGAGTATTTCCATTCATTAATACAGAAACAGCCCAGGAAGCGGCTTCCCAGTCCCTTCCCCTCTTCCGGGAATATGCCTATGATTTTGAAAACCATTGCCTGAAGCAGGACAGCACAGGAAAGACCTACCTGGTAGAGGGCAATGAAGCCCTGCGGATCTGGATTTACTTCGCGCTGGCAACGGCCCGCTACCGTTATACGGCCTATGATACGGCTTTCGGGAGCGAGATTGAGGGGCTGGTCGGCCAGCCCATGGGCGACGAGGTGACCCAGATGGAGCTGGAACGCTACATTACGGAGGCATTAATGTGCAATCCGTATATTGAAGAACTTTCGGACTTTGATTTCACCCTATTGCGGGATGGGATCGAAGCCTCTTTTAACTGCCGGACGGTTTACGGCTCCGACCGGGTGAGCTATGAAATAAAGGCGGTGGTGTGATGGAATGGACGGCAGCGGAAATCCTGGCCAGGCTGAAGGCCGGGCTTAAGAATGAGGACAGCCGGATTGAGGGCAGCTTCACCATGGATAACCTGCAGGCGGTGGCCGAGGAACTGGCGCGGTATGGCAGCATGCTGATCCAGCCCATGTGGGACGAGATGGACCTGCGGATTGATGAAGTGATTACCTCCGGCAATGAGAACCACTATGTGTTCTGGGCCAAGCAGGTGGAGGATGAAACCGGGACAAAGGTGGTAGGCAATGCCAGGGCTTACGGTGTCCGGGACGGCTCCGGGACTGTGTACCTGGCCCTGATCAGCCCGGAGGCCGCTGCCCCAACGGAGGACGTGGTGGAGCTGGTGGAAGCTTACATCCAGACCCAGCGCCCGGTCGGGGCCAAGCCGGTGATCAGCGCTGCGGAAGCTTTGGAGGTCACCATCAACGGCGTAATCGAGCTTCAGGAAGGCGCGGACATCGAGGCGATCCGGACACAGGCCCAGGCGGATGTAAAGGCTTACCTGGCCGAGACTGCGCTGGATGGGCGCGCAGATACGGCGCTGAACTATTACCGGGTCGGCATGATCATAGGGGCCATAGATGGGGTAAAAGAGATTATAAGTTATACGGTCAACGGCGGGGAGGAATCCTTAAACGCTTCCTACAGCCAGTTTTTTGACCTGAAAGGACTGACGCTAAATGCTTCTGGATGAGAAAATGCTCCCGAAGATCAAAACCAGGATCCCGCAGATGGCGGACCTGCTGCAGGCGGAGCAGGCTTACCTGGATGTGGTGCTGGAGCTGGTGGAATGGCTCCAGGACCGGATGGTGCTGCTCAGCGAGGTGGTCATGAACATCCCGAACCTGAAGGCGAAGATCAAGCAGATCACGGGATGGAACTGTGAGATTTTTGAGGATGCCGAGAACCTGACCTTAACGATCCGCTATTACTTTGATGCCCAGGAACCGGATCTGGAACAGGAGAAAGAGATTTTAAAGTATATCCCGGCCCACCTGAAGGTGATCCACGGATTCCTCCAGGTTTATACCGGGACCAGGAAGCTTTACACCGGCACGGGCCTTGGAACCTACGTCCGGTATGTAGGGAAGCCGCAGGACACCAATGGGATCCGGTCCGGGACAGCGGACATCCCGATGTTTGACGGAGTGTATACGCACACAAGAATGATTGTATATCCGGAGGGAAGATAGATGGACAATGCGAACGCAATCCAGGCAACTGGGTCATTTGTTACGAATAAAGGATTTAACCTGATTACAAAGCTGGCGGCAGCCCAGGCCACGCTGGAATTTACCAGGGCCGCCGTAGGGACCGGCAAGCCGCCGGAAGGATACTCCCCGGAATCCATGATCGGCTTGAACGCCTATAAGATGGATGCGGAGATTTCCGACTACGGAGTCCAGGATGATACGGCTTATGTAACGGCCCAGATCAGCAGCGACAACGTGCAGGAAGGCTTCCTGGCAACGGAGGTAGGGATTTTTGCGGAGGACCCGGATGAAGGCGAGATCCTCTACGGCTATATGGACATCTCAACCGACCCAACCTACATCTATGCCAACGGCTCCAGCAACCGCTCTAAGTTTGCGGAGTTCACCTTGTATATGCTGATCGGGAGCGTATCCAGCGTAGTTGCGGCGGTAACGCCCGGTAGCATCATCACAAAGGAAACCTTCCGGGCTGAGAATATGCAGGCAACAGATACGTATGGGTTCCTTGGCGGTGATGAAGGGGCCTCATCGACCGGGCAGGCGATGATGGACGCTATCATTAACCGGATCATGACGCAGCTGGTGACAAACTCGTCCCTCATGGAGCAGCTGGGAGCTTATGTCCTTAAAAGCAAGATCGTAAACAACTTCCTGGCGACGGACGCTGAAACGGTGCTTTCAGGGCCGATGGGGAAGAACTTGAAGGAGCAGCTTGATGTGCTCAATACCAAGCAAAATCAGCTTGAAAGCGATTTTAATCCCACAATCAAGTTTCTTGATTGGACTTCTACTAACATGGCCAAACCGTATGGAACATCATACTCTCTTACATTTGGGACATTTGTGTATGCACACTTCGGATTTACTACGCAAAAACAAACTTCGGATGGTAATGACTTCGTAAGAATATCCGATGTACCTGATATGCAGCAAGTCAATAATATTGCAGCCATATCATTAAATGGATTTACGGGTGTATTTAAAGTAGTTGGAATGAATTTGCAATCCAATACTGCTATCCCAGCAGGTGAAGATTTTTCCTTTGATTTAATAATTACGAGGAATAATTAGTCGGGTAGAATTAGTAATCACTTTGTAGCATATTCATACCAGCTTGACCACCCTTCATTGTTAATATTTTTCCGCATATAATGAGCTAAGGAATCAGAGGCGGTATAAATTAAATCTTGAAAAACCCAATTACCATTATTAGCGGTTCGAA
>CALWEC010000043.1 GCA_944376945.1 uncultured Lachnospiraceae bacterium
TCCCAGGCGTCCCATCTGCTTCCGCAGCTCCGGACGTTCCAAGAGATACCGCAAAACCCCTTCAAACTCAAAGTAATCCCGGTAATACAAGCCTGCGCCGCTGCGGACACAGTGCTCCTTCAGCACCGGGCATTTTCCGTTTACCACCACCGGGGTCCCCAGGCTCAGGGCCTCCAGCACTACCATAGAAAGGCTCTCAAACCGAGACGGCAGCACCAGCGCCTCCGCCCCCGCCAGACCATCGTACTTTTCCTCATCCGAAACAAAGCCCAGCGACAAAATATCCGGGTGCCGGGGAATGTCCATCACCGGCTTTCCCATCAGCACCAGCTTCAGGCTGCCCGGATTCCGCTTTTTGTACTCCGGGAAATACTGGAACAGCTGGCCGCAGCCTTTGGACTTGTCGATCCGGCCCACATACAGAATATACCGGTCCAGGCCGTGGCGTTGCCGGAACCGTTCCGGCTGCGGATCCGCCGGAGGATCCACCCCTACGCCGCCCATCCCCTGATTGTTCCGGATCTCTGTGTTGTGGAAAAGCCCTTCCACCAACTTCTGCTCCTCCCGGGTATTGTAAAAAATCCCCCCGGGCTGATGAAAAAAGTCCCGGAAAATCGGCACATAAATCGGCGGCTCGTCGTGGGCGGTGGGAATCAAAATGGATTTTTCCCGCACCAGCGGCAGCCCCATAAAGGTAGGATAGTACAGGTAGGTGAAAAAGATAAACACCCGGTACTCCTCCTGGCGCTGCCGGATAAAATCCAAAAGTGCCGGGCAGTAGGGGCCCTGCCACTCCATCCACCGCCGGTTTTCCTCCGGGCTGGATTGACGGGCGTACACCTTGGCGGACAACGCGTCAAACTTTTTTAGGTTCCGGGTCCGGGCCACCGGGAAGCGCCTTACCAGGACGCCCTCGATTTCTTCCGTATCCGCCGGGTATTCATTTTTCCAGGTAATATAGTCGATGGCCTTGGTGGTCAGCACCTCCACCGGATAGCGCCGGGCCATATGCTCCGCCAGCTGACGGCAGTGCAGCTCCGCTCCGCCGTTCACCTCCCGGCCATACCGCTGTATCACAAACGCAACTTTTTTTTCCACTCTGTTGCCCTTTCCACTGCGCAAGGCAGGAGTTCCCCTTTTATTTTTCCTTCAGGCAGGCGTCCTCCACCGCTTCCAGCCGTTTTTCCAAAATTTCTACCCGCTCCTGCTGCTCCTTTACATAAGCCAGCACCTGGCGCAGGCTTTGGGCCAGCATCTGGTTTTCCCGGTTTTGGCTTTCCACAATGGGAACATAGGCAAAGCGGATCAGCTTCCGGATCACTTTTTTTACCAGGCGCACCGGCAGGCTGCCCTCCGCCGGATAGTACCACGGCACCTCCGCGTGGAGGGAGGACTCCTGTACCCGGCGCTCCAACTCCTCCAGGCGGAATTTTTCTTCCTGGCCCAGCGGCAGTTCTTCCTGCCCCTCCACATCCTGAAAGCTAAGCATGCTGGCGTCGTAGCCCTTTTCCCGGATTTCCTGACGGATCTCCTCCATGATCTTCTCTACGTCTATCTTTTCTATGGCTTCCGCCGTCTGTTTTTCCTCTGCCATTTTATTGGATTCCTTTCTTTTCTTGTCCCGCTTTCTCCAGAAAAGCCTTCAGCCGTTCCCGGAACCGGGCGCGGATTTTGGAATGGTCAAAATCCTGCAGCCGCCGGCGCTGGCCTGCCAGGACCGCCTCCTTCAGCGGCCCATCCGACAGCACGCGGTGAATCATGCCGGCAGTAAGCGCCGGCGTCTTTTCCGGCATCAGAATGCCGCTTCCGCCTAAGGTATCCCCGATCGCGCTGCTGTCGTAGGCGATAATGGGGATATCAAAGAACATGGCCTCCACCAGCGGCACACAAAAGCCCTCATGCTCGCTGGCGCAGACAAACGCGTCCGCCAGCCGGTAGTAGGCCAGAATCTCGTCAAAAGGGATATGGCCCGTAAATACCACATCCGAAACCCCCAGGGCTTTCTGGTAGGCCAAAAGCCGGGCATAGTAGGGTTCCATCCCTCTCCAGTCCCCTACCAGGAACAGGCGGGCGTCCGGGTCGTAATACTTTTTATAAGCCGCGAAAGCCGCCAGCACGTCCTCCTGGCATTTGTTGGGGACAATCCGGCCGGTAAACAAAAGATTGGCCCCCCGCTTCCCCCGGTATTTTGCCAGCACCTTCCGGCTGGGCTCCTTCTTATAATCCTCAAAGGGGATCAAAACCGGCAGCACGTCCATAGGGCAGGTATAACCCATGGCCAGCAGATCCCGCCGGTTAAAGTCCGAGACCGGCAGGCCGTAATCCACAAAATCCGCCAGGTACTTGGCGCCATTTAAGCCATACCGGCACTGCTCCGCCTTTTCCGGCGCGTAGGGCGCCAAAAATTCCGGCGGCGTGATATTGTGGTAAATCACCACCTTCCGGCAAGGGTACTCTGCAAACTGGTAATTCAGCTCCGTACCGGTGGACAGATGGTACAGCACTACGTCCTCCGGTTCCAGCCGGGGCAGTTCCCCCATGGGCCGGACCGTGCCCTCCGGCAGCCGCGGGTCTATATTTTCCGCGTAAATATGGGCGCCGAACCCCATCTCCTTCAGTTCGCCCGCCAAAGCGATGGTATCGTTTCCCACCGCGTCCCCAAAGGACAGTGTTGTCAGGACCTGTATGACTTTCAAACCTGTCTCCTTCCTGCTTTACAGTTCTTCCGCAAAGCCCTTTTGCAGCCTGCGGAACGCCCAGTAGCCAAGCACCAGCACCAACAGCCCCAGGATCACCGCGCTGAGCAGCGTGCGGATGTGAGGCACCTGGCCGTAATATAGGATGTCCCGGTACGCCACCGTAATCGGCGTCATCGGGTTGACCCAGTACAGCCAGTACAGATTGCTCATGCCGTGGGCCGCCAGCTGGTTTTCCACCAGGGTGGGGGCGTACAGCACCGGGGTCAGGTACATCCAGGCCATGGTCAAGATCCCCAAAATATGCTCCAGATCCCGGAAATACACCGTAAGCCCGGAGGTCAGCAGCGCGCCGCCCAGGGACAGCAGATATTCCACCAGCATTATAATAGGAAGATACAGCAGCGCCTCCCAGTGAAAATGCTCCCCTTCCGGCGGCACCGTACCGCCAATCAGCATCACCGCAAAAATAACCAGGAAACACAGCAGCATATTCACAAAAGCGCTGGTCACATAGGAAATCGGAAGCACCTCCCGGGGAAAGTAAATTTTCTTTACCATATCCTTGGAGGCAATCACGCTGACCGAGCCTCCTGTCAGGGAGGAGGAGAAGAAAATCCACGGCACCAGCGCCACAAACAGATGCAGGTAATACTTGGGAATATCGCTTCCCAGGAGGAAGGAAAACACCAGCGCGTAAACCGCCAGCTGCAGCAGAGGGTTCAAAAACGTCCACAAAAACCCCAGCACCGATCCTTTGTACCGGCCCCGCAGTTCTTTCTTTACCAGGCTGAACACCATCTGACGGTACGCGTATAGTTCTTTCAGCGTATTCATAAACGATCCCTTTCCAAGCGCCGCCAAAGCATTTGCTTTTACGGCCTTTCCACAGTACAACTTTTAAAATAACATAGAATCCGCCATTTGGAAAGTGATTTTTTTCTTAACAGGCTTCACCAGCGGCAAAAAGGCGCCGGGCTCATACCGTCCGGCGCCAAAATACCATCCTACAATTTTTCTTTTTGCGTTTTCCCCCACACCGAGAACAAACCGGCCGCAGCCGCCGCCAGCCCCAATGCCGCCCAAAGGCCCAGGAGGCTGTCGTCCCCGGTTTTAGGACCTCCGTCTCCGCTCTGGGAGCCTTGGTCTGGCTTCTCCGGATGGACTTCCG
>CALWEC010000044.1 GCA_944376945.1 uncultured Lachnospiraceae bacterium
CCGGAGCTGTTTGAACAGATTAAAATTATGTGCGATGAAACCGAAGAAAGAGGTTTATTCTGGCTGACCGGCTCCCAGCAGTATAAGATGATGAAAAATATCCGCGATACACTGGCCGGAAGAATCGGGATTCTGGAGCTATACAGCTTTTCCAAAAATGAAGTAGACGGAGAAGTTTTTACAAACAAACTGGATTTCTCTCTGCCGTGTCTTTTGGAGCGGCAGAAAACGGCAAAAAAGAATGATATTGTAGATGTGTTCGAGCATATCTGGCGCGGCGGGATGCCTGACGCGCTACGGGCCGATGCCGAGCAGAGACAGGAATATTTCAATTCTTATATTGAAACCTACCTGATGCGGGATGTGGCGGAAGAAGGCGGTATTACCGATTCTGTACGTTTCCGAAAATTTCTTACTGCCTGTGCTGCCTTGACAGCCGAGCAGGTAAATTATAAAACTTTGGCGGAGGCAGCCGAAATTTCTCAGCCCACGGCAAAAGAATGGCTGCGGATCTTGCAGGGATTAGGTATTGTTTATCTTCTGCCGCCCTTTGCCAATAATGAACTGAAGCGATTAACAAAAACACCCAAACTGTATTTCTGTGATACCGGACTGTGTGCCTACCTATCCATGTGGCTTACCAGAGATACCCTAATGAATGGCGCCGCAAATGGTCACTATTTTAAAAACCATGTTGTGATCGAGCTTTTGAAAAGTTTTTCTTACTCAGCAGAGAAAGCAAACCTGACATACTACCGTGATTCTAACGCAAAGGAAATCGATGTGATTGTAGAGGAAAATGGGCTGGTTCATCCGCTGGAAATCAAAAAATCTGCAAATCCGGATCGCAGAGACATCAAAAAATATGCGGTACTCGACAAGACAACCTTAAAACGTGGCAGCGGCGGTATTGTTTGCATGTGTGAAGAAGTCATACCGATCGATCCGAAGAACTGTTTTATCCCTTGTAATCTTATATAAACTTTCACTCTGCCAAGATTTATCACCATACCGTTTTGCAAACACGAAAGAAAACCGGAAAGCCGTTGCATGATATTTGTGATTTGTCCCGAATGTTATCTATTATTCGGGACAAACCGACGGAACCGCAATTTCGATAGGGTTCTTATGGTGTTATTTATCGGTTCGCAATCGGTTCATAATCGGTTCAGGCTCGTTGATACGATTGAACCGAGTTGCTATAATAGGAGCGTTAATAAGACGGATGGGGACCGCTTTGAAGCCTGCGCGCTCTGAACCAGGAACTCACATTGGAAGCTGCGAAAAGGGTAAAATGAGATTAGAAATCCTAGGGGGGCTGCTTATGGACACAAACATTTTAAATGAGTTGGTCACAGGAATCCTCGCCATCCTGAAATCCTCTGTTGTGCGGGTTATCCTCTACGGGTCCGTGGCCCGTGGGACAGCCACGGAAGAATCCGATGTAGATATAGCGATCCTTGTAAAAGACGCGTTAGATAAAAACACGGAAGATAAGCTTTCCGACTTTGTGGTAGATATGAACCTGAAATATGATAAGGTTTTTTCTGTCATTGATATTGATTATGATATGTTCCGCAAATGGGAAAAGGTAACGCCTTTCTATCAGAATGTAAATAAGGAGGGCATCGTATTATGGACGGAAGCGTAAAAGGTATCAGATACCCCGTGAATGCATATTCCTACCCATTCTCTTTTTTTATTGACAAAAAAATCAACATATTCATTCTTTAGACTAGAATCTATAGCCTCATCTGTATACAAAATGTTAATTGTTTCTTTTCCAAGAAAAATTTTGAACTCATGCGGTTCATTTAACACCTGTAATACCTGCTCGTTTTCTTCTCGCACAAATTCAAACACAGGACATCCTTCTTCTTTTTTTAATATATTTAGACCCACTTTATCCGTTTCATAAATTTTATTACGTTCACAACAAACAAGAGTTATCGAATACAATTCTCCGTTATCTTTTCCAATTCCAACTTCCAACAAATTTTTTTTCAAATCACCAGTTCGCCAATATATTATTTTTTTATTTCCATCTTCCCGGGTTCTAAATATCAAATTAAGAGAAATATATGGATCTGATTCAAAAACTGGTTTTTTTGTCTCTGTGCACCCATAAATTTTTAACACAATTTCCAGCCTCCCTGGCATTTTTTTAAGCTTATTTTCGTTTTATTAAAATAATATCTCTTCACAATTTTGCATTTCGTTTTGCACTTTTTGTTTAGACCAATCTGATTCCTAAGATAATTTAAGTTGTCTGGCCTATCAATTTTTAGCTAGCAGCAATACCTCCTCTTCCCCGAGAAACGCTCAGCACCCCTTATATTTGCCTTAATATTTCGATTTTTCCCAGCTTTACTAACCTACTGCATTTAAAGAAACTCCTAAACAAACAAATCACCGGATATGCGGTATGTTGATTTGAGAAACAAGGGTTCGGATAAACCAAAAACGCCGGAAACCTTGAAAAATCGAGGCTTCCGGCGATGTTTCCAGCGTCCCAGACACGACTTGAACGTGCGACCCCGGGCTTAGGAGGCTCGTGCTCTCTCCAGCTGAGCTACTGGGACATGAGAAGAAATATAAACTTGTACGCAGAATTTAGCATGGCATGACCGCCGCTCTGGGGGCTATCATACCATAAAACCAGCTCCGGCGCAACTAATCCTGGGAAAAATCCGCCCGGCCCTGGAGCCACACATCGCCCTTAAACCGCCGGCCCGGGGCCGGTTCCCCCAGCAGGTCCTCCTGGTTCATCAGCAGGGACAGCTTCAGGTCGTTGCAGTTCAGGAGCATCCGGTACAGCTTTTCCCCGGTCAGGCTGTTCTGCAGCGTCTCCACGTTTAAGATTTCCGCGATAATCGCGTACTGGTCGCAGGCCAGGCCGCAGGGCATAAAGCAGGTGTCCACAATGGAATAAACGTCCTCGTGGGCCACCCGGGTGGAGATTTCCTGCACCAGGTTCATGTCCTCCATGGCCAGAGTTTCCATGGCCTTGGCGTCCCCGTTCCGGGCCGCCTCAATCAGCATCCCCCGGGCCTGGCCAGCCTCCTGGCTGCTGGCGCGCTGGCGCTCGGTCTTCCGCACCGGCAGCAGCACCTTGCCGGACAGGCACAGGGCGCTCAGGTACACGGCGCGGATCTGGGGCTCCTCCTGGGAAACCGATTGGCGGCGAGCATATTCCATGCCGTTGCTGAGATAAAAAATCAGGGATACCCCCAGCGCCGGGTCCTCGCACATGCCGCCGTAGGCGTTCCGGTCGTTCTGCCGCTCCACCACGCAGGGCACGGTGGTGGAAACCGTGCGGCTGTCCGCGTAGGGGAAGAAATACTCCGGACGGAAATTTTTCCCATCCTCAAACTCCCCGTACACCCGCAGGCCAATCCCGTCCCCAAAGCTTTTGCCCAGCAGGCCGTACACCTCCTGCCCGTCCCGCACCAGGGAGGAGGAGGAAGGCGCACGGCAGACCATCTCCAGCAGCGGCCGCACGGTACGGTTTTCCTTATATTGGCTGAAACCGATGGCTCTCAAATATCTGTGTATCATTCTGTTTCCCCGCAAAACCCGCCTGCGCCTGCAGGCGTCCAAAAAACCAACAACTGTGATGCTCATTATAGTATAAGAAGCCGCCTTTTGCAACCCGTTTCCGCTCCTTCCCCGGCGGATAACCAATCTTTTGCCGGACGGTTTTTTTTCTTTGATAAGGAAGATATTTGCCTATATTTTTATTAAATCTATTCGTGACAATCCTCCCTTTTCGCGCTATAGTTAGAATGGAAACGAGGGAGGAAATCCCCAAGCAAAATTCATCCAGGAGGAACAGACTATGTCTTACGTAGATGAGGTTCTCGCAAAAGTCTCCGAAAAGGATTCCAACGAGCCGGAATTTCTGCAGGTTGTCAAAGAGGTGCTGGAATCCCTGCGGCCGATGATTGAACCCAACGAAGACCGTTACCGCAAGATCGCTTTGCTGGAACGTCTCTGCGAGCCGGAAAAAATAGCCACCTTCCGGGTCCCGTGGGTAGACGACCAGGGCCAGACCCACGTAAACCGCGGCTTCCGGGTCCAGTTTAACAGCGCCATCGGCCCGTACAAAGGCGGAATCCGCTTCCATCCCACGGTAAATCTCAGCGTCCTGAAGTTCCTGGGCTTTGAGCAGATGTTTAAAAATTCCCTGACCGGCCTTCCCATCGGCGGCGGCAAGGGCGGCAGCGACTTTGACCCCAAGGGCAAATCCGAGGCGGAGCTGATGCGATTCTGCCAGTCCTTTGTCCTGGGCCTGTACCAGCAGATTGGCCCCAACCTGGACTGCCCGGCCGGCGATCTGGGCTGCGGCACCAAGGAAATCGGCTACATGTTCGGCTATTACAAGCGGATCGTCGGCGAATTTGACAACGGCGCCCTGTCCGGCAAGCCCATCAGCGCCGGCGGCAGCCAGGGCCGCAACCAGGCCACCGGCTTTGGCGCGGTGTACTTTGCGGAGGAGCTGCTGAAGTCCCTGGGACGGAACGTCAAGGGCACCACCTTCGCCCTGTCCGGCTTCGGCAATGTATCCTGGGGCGCGGCCTGCAAGATTGCGGAGCTGGGCGGCAAGGTTGTGGCGCTGTCCGGCCCGGACGGCTATATCTACGATCCGGACGGCGTTACCGGCGATAAGCTGGATTACATGGTGGAAATGCGCGACTCCCGCCGGGACCGGGTACAGGATTATGCGGACAAATACGGCGTGGAATTCTTCCCGGGCCAGAAGCCTTGGGGCCGGGTAAAGGCCGATGTCTACATGCCTTGCGCCACCCAGAACGACATCCGCCTGGAGGACGCCCAGCGCATGGCGGAGGAAGGCCACAGCACCACCCTGATTGAGGTGGCCAACATGCCTACCACCCTGGACGCCATCGCCTACCTGAAGGAGCGCGGCTGGGTCATCGCCCCGTCCAAGGCCGTCAACGCCGGCGGCGTGGCCGTATCTGCCCTGGAGATGAGCCAGAACGCCATGAAGCTGGCTTGGACCGCCGAGGAGGTAGACGAAAAGCTTCATGTGATTATGAACAATATCTTCACCAACATCTCCCAGGCCGCCAAAAAGTACGGCATGGAGGGCGACCTGATTGCCGGCGCCAACCTGGCGGCGGCGGAGCGGATTGTGGTGGCCATGGAGGAGCAGGGGATTGTCTAACCCCCGCCGGTTGACAAACGCCGCCGTCCCGGTCTATAATAGCCGCAGAAAAAGCGGCCCCTGGGCCGGGGAGGAAGCAGTATGAGACAGTGCATGGACGCGGACAACCTTCACCGCAGGCTGAAAAAAATTATCGGGCAGGTACAGGCCATCGACCGGATGATCGATGAGGACATCCCCTGCGAGGACATCCTCTCCCAGATCAACGCCGCCAAATCCGCCCTGCACCGGGCCGGACAGGTGGTGCTGGAAGGCCATATCCGCCACTGCGTCCGGGACGGCATCGAGCACGGGGACGCGGACAAAACCATTGAAAATTTCACCAAAGCGGTGGAACGCTTCGCCAATATGACCTGAATCCTGGAACCGGAGGCGGGACATCCCCTGCCTCCGGTTCTTTTTTCCTTCTTGACAACCCATACCCCTATATGTATAATGCCTGTATACCCCTATGGGTATACAGGAGGCCTGTTATGAAACGTCTTATGGAAAAACTGGAACAATTTTTAGAGTGGGGAGGCATAAAAAAGGAGATCCTTCTTCTGGCCCTTTCCGGCGCGGGCCTGCTGGCCAGCCTTTTGGGCTGGACGCCTCTGCCCTTCGACGCCGCCTGGATTGCCATCGTCCTGTGCGGCGTCCCCATTATTCTGGAAGCGGTGCACGGCCTGGTGACTGCCTTGGACATAAAGGCGGACGAGCTGGTTTCCCTGGCCCTCCTGGCTTCCGTGGCCATCGGGGAGACCTTTGCCGCCGGGGAGGTGGCCTTTATCATGCAGCTGGGGGCCCTGCTGGAGGATCTCACCGTGGCCCGGGCCCGGGCCGGCATCGAAAAGCTGGTCCATCTGACGCCCCAGACCGCCCGGATCCTTTCCGGCGGGGAGGAACGGATTGTCCCGGCGGAGCAGGTGCAGGTGGGGGACCGGCTGCGGGTGCTTCCAGGGGAAACCGTCCCGGTGGACGGGGAGATCGTCCTGGGCCAGACCTCCGTCAACGAGGCGGTGATCACCGGGGAATCCCTGCCGGTGGAAAAATCGGTGGGCGACCCGGTGGAAAGCGGAGCCGTCAACCAATTTGGCGCGTTTGAGATGCGGGCCCTGCGGGTGGGGGAGGACAGCTCTCTCCAGCGGATGATCCGCCTGGTCCAGTCCGCGGACGCAGGGAAGGCCAAAATTGTCCGGCTGGCGGACCGCTGGGCTACCTGGGTGGTGGTGGCGGCTCTGTCCGCCGCCGCCCTGACCTGGCTTTTCAGCGGCCAGATCCTCCGTGCCGTCACCATTTTGGTAGTGTTCTGCCCCTGTTCCCTGGTGCTGGCCACCCCCACCGCCATTATGGCCGCCATCGGCAACGCCACCCGGCACGGGTTTTTGGTGCGGGAGGGGGACGCCCTGGAGCGGCTGGCCTCCGTCTCCCGGGTTACCTTTGACAAAACCGGCACCCTGACCCACGGCACGCCCCAGGTAGTGGGGCTTTACAGCGCGGACGCCGCCTGGCCGGAGGATACGCTGTACGCCTTCTGCGCCGCCGCAGAGCAATTTTCCGAACATCCGCTGGGGAAAGCGGTGGTGGAAAGCTACCGGAAAAGCCGGCCGGAGGCCCTCCTGCCCGCCTCAAGCTTCCGCATGGAGCCGGGCCGCGGCGTTTCCGCCCAGGTGGAAGGGAAGGAGGTGCAGGCCGGCAGCCTTTCCAGGATGGAGGAATGCCAAATCCCGGTGCCGGCCTCCTTCCAGGAACCCATCGAGCGGGATCTGGCCCAGGGCTGCACCGCCATCTACGCCGCCGTGGACGGCCGCCTGGCTGGGGCGCTGATCCTTTCCGATACGGTCCGGGAGGAAAGCGGGGAAACCATCCGCCAGCTGCGGGATCTGAAGGTACAGCCGGTCCTGCTGACCGGCGACCACCAAAGCGCCGCCTCCGCCATCGCCGGGCAGCTTCACATTCCAGAAGTTCGCGCCCACTGCCTGCCGGAGGATAAGCTCCGCTATATTGAGGAATGCCAGAAACGGGGCGAGGCGGTCTGCATGATCGGGGACGGGGTCAACGACGCCCCAGCCCTAAAGAAAGCCAATGTGGGCATTGCCATGGGCGGCGTCGGCAGCGATATTGCCGTGGACGCGGCGGACATCGCCCTGGTAAACGACGAGATCCAGGAGCTGCCCCATCTGCTGGCCCTGTCCAAGCGGATGATGGCCACCATCCGCTGCAACCTTTCCTTCTCCATGGGCCTGAATTTCCTGGCCATCGGCCTGGCTATCTCTGGGATCTTAAACCCGGTGGCCGGAGCCTTGGTCCACAACGCCGGCTCCGTGCTGGTGATTCTCCATTCCGCCCTGCTGCTTTCGTGGAAGCGGCGGGCCCGCTGAGGCCAAGGCTTCCCATGCAGGGAAGCGCCGCCGGACCGGGGCCACGCGGGGAAGCGCCGCCGGACGCACCATGAAAGGAGCCGCCGGATGGGATCTCTCCCGCCCGGCGGCTCCTTTCGCATGCTTTGCTTTTTCTTACGGGGAAGGTGTCTCTGTCCCCAGATCGCCCAGTTCCTCGTACCGGCCCAGGATCACCTCCTGAAGCCGCTCCCTGGTTTCCGTGTTGATGGGATGCACAATGTCCCGGAACGTCCCGTCCAGGGACTTTTTGCTGGGCATGGCAATAAACAATCCCTTCTCCCCCTCAATCACCTTAATATCATGGACAACCATCTCGTTGTCCAGCGTAACGGAAGCGACCGCCTTCAGCTTTCCTTCCTTATTTATCTTTCGTATACGTACGTCTGTGATCTGCATGCTTCATCCCCCTTTCTTCCGGATGTTTGCCCCCGGCTTTGCCGGAAGCTCCGTGAATATAGGTGTGTAAATATTATACTCCATTTTTGCAATTTATCCAAGATGCTCCGGCATCTTTTTTTACTTAGTCTACAGGCGGCTGATAATGTCCGTAAACTCAAACTTGTTTCTGAATTTTTAGATTGTTTTTTCTTTAACAAGAAAACTTGAAATAATGTACTGCTATTACCAAAATTCTGCACACATCTATCCCCTTTCTGTGCTACAATGAAGATACGCTTCAAGAATTGTGGGAATCTCCCTTCGGGGAAATCCTTTCTGCCGCAGGCTCTGCGGCAGGGAGCGGGAAGGAGGCCATGCCGTGTCTGCCATTTCCAGTTTTACGCTGAACTCATCGGTTGACATACAGGTTCATTCCCATGAGTACGCGCATATTATCCTGCCTTTGCAGCAAAATTTCTATCTCCGCTTCCTGGGACGCAGCTATTCCCTGACGCCCCGCCAGATTGGCTTTGTCCCACCTGGAGTCCAGCACGAATTTGGATGCCCGGGAGCGGCCCTAACCTTAAACATCCCTGCGGAAATGGTAAAATCCGCGGATCTGGTTTCCCTGTCCGAAAACTGCATCCTGGATATCGACTCCCGCCTGGAGCCCCTGGTCTTCCTGATCAAGCAGGAGGTCAGCCAGCCGGACTGCAGCCGGGAATCCCTCCGCTACCTGTTTTATTATCTCTACGATAAGTTTGTGGACCGCCACCGGATCCCCTCGCTTCGCTATATGCACGAAAACTACGCGGAGCCGGTGAGCATTGCCAAGCTGGCGGCCCTGGAAAATTACAACGCGTCCTACTATACCGACTGGTTCAAACGGAAGGTGGGCTGTATGCCCAGCGAATACCTGCAGATGGTCCGGATCGACAAGGCCAAGGAAATCCTTTCCACCACCCGCTACCGGATCCTGGACGTGGCCATGCAGGTAGGGTATCTGAACAGCTCCTCCTTCGCCCGCGCTTTCAAGTCCGTTACCGGCCTGACCCCCGGACAATACCGGAAGCAGGCCTCGGAAAATAAACCCATGGAAAAATTATTCTGAGGAGGGAATCCTATGAGAATGGAGCAACACCCTATTTTGCAGTTTCAGAGGGGGGAACGGGTGACGTTCACCTACAATGGGCAAGAGGTGGAGGGCTACACCACCGAAACCATTGCCGCCGCCCTCCACGCTGCCGGCATCCGGAAGCTGGGTTCCAGCCCGGAGCTGCACCGCCCCCGCGGCCTGTTCTGCGCCATCGGCAACTGCTCCTCCTGCTTTATGACCGTCAACGGAGAGCCGAACGTGCGTATCTGCGTGACGCGGGTAGAGCCGGGAATGGTGGTGGAGGAACAGCACGGCAGAGGCAAGGTGCTGACGGAACAGGACGCATGTCCGGAAAGGAGGGAACCGGTATGATCCGAGAGGTAGAGGTTCTCGTCATTGGCGGCGGCCCCGCCGGTCTCTGCGCGGCCCAGGCGGCTGCTTCCCTGGGCGCCCAGGTGCTTCTCTGCGAGCAGGACTACCTGCCGGGCGGCCAGCTGGTCAAGCAGACCCACAAATTCTTTGGCTCCGAAAAGCAGTACGCCGGTACCCGCGGCATCCGGATCGGCCAACAGCTGATCCAGGAGATCTCCGAAAACCCGCGGGTGGAAATTCTGACGGAGGCCACGGTTCTGGGCATCTATGAGGATGGCATCGTCACCGTCCTCCGCCACAAAGAGCACCTGAAAATCCGCCCCGGCAAGATTATCATTGCCGCCGGCGCCGCGGAGAAGTTCCTGGCCTTCCCTGGCAACGACCTGCCCGGCGTCTACGGGGCCGGCGCGGTCCAGACCCTGATGAATGTGGCGGGCGTGAAGCCTGCCCAGCGGGTGGTTATGGTGGGGGCCGGCAACATTGGACTGATTGTTTCTTACCAGCTGCTCCAGGCGGGCGTGGACGTGGCCTGCGTGGTGGAAGCCGCTCCCAACATCGGCGGCTACCTGGTACACGCCTCCAAGCTGCGCCGGGCCGGCGTCCCCATTCTCACCGGCCACACCGTGCAGGCGGCCTACGGCCGCGACTGCCTGGAGGGCGTAACCATCTGCCAGCTGGATGAATCCTGGAAACCCATCCCCGGCACAGAGGAGGAGGTCGCCTGCGATACCCTGTGCCTGGCGGTAGGCCTGACGCCCCTGGCCCAGCTGTGCTGGCAGGCCGGCTGCCAGATGGCGTACATCCGGGAGCTTTCCGGCCATGTGCCGCTGCTTTCGGACACCCTGGAAACCACGGTTCCCGGCGTCTATGTGGCAGGCGACGCCGCCGGCATCGAGGAAGCCTCCGCCGCTATGGTGGAAGGCCGCCTGGCCGGATATGCCGCCGCGGCGGCCCTGGGCCACGCCCCGGAGGAAGCCAAGGAGCTGTGCCAGGCCGCCCGGAAGGATCTGGAAGAACTGCGCAGCGGCCCTGCCGGCGGAAAGATCCGCGCCGGTTTGGCGAAAATGTCCCAGCTGCGGGAAGAGTGGGGGAAGGAGGTACATACCACATGCTGATCCGAGATGGAATTCCCACGCCGGAGGACCTGGCAAGCGTTCTCCCGCCGGCCCAGCGCCTGGCCAAAGGCGCGGTAGCCATTGCCGAATGTTTTCAGGAAATCCCCTGTAATCCCTGTTCCCGGGCCTGCCCCAAGAACGCGATTACCGTGGAGCCGGATATCAACGCGAAGCCTAAAATCAATTTTGACCTTTGCATTGGCTGCGGCATCTGCGTGGCCCAGTGCCCTGGCCTGGCCATCTTTGTGGTGGATATGACCTACGGGGAGGACACGGCCCTGGTGCAGCTGCCCTACGAATTCCTGCCGCTTCCGGAAGCGGGCCAGAAGGTCCAGTGTCTGGACCGGGCCGGAAAGGTCCGGGGCCAGTTCCCGGTGGCCAAGGTGACCGGCGGGAAGAAAAATCAGACCTATCTGGTCTCCGTGGCGGTTCCCAAGGAGCTGGCCATGGAAATCCGGAATATCCGCGTAGGAGGTGAAGAGCATGCGTGACGAAACTGTCATTCTCTGCCGCTGTGAGGATATAACCCGGGAGAAAATCCGGGAATGTATCGAAGCGGGCTGCCGTACCATCGATGAAATTAAGCGGGTGACCCGCGCCGGCATGGGCCCCTGCCAGGGCCGTACCTGCCAGATGCTCATTGCCCAGGAGCTCTCCGCCTACTACCATATCCCTCTGGAGGAGGTGCTGATTCCCACCTCCCGGCCGCCGGTGAAGCCGGTTTCCATGGGAATCCTGGCGGACGCCTATGAGGAAGGAGGGAAACCCCAATGAAGAAATCCTACGACGTGATTATCATCGGCGGCGGTATCGTAGGCTGCGCCACCGCCTTTGAGCTGGCCAAGCGGGGCATTACGGACGTGCTCCTGATTGAAAAGGGCTACCTGACCTCCGGAGCCACCGGCCGCTGCGGTGCGGGCATCCGGCAGCAGTGGGGCTCCGAGCTCAACGCCCGCCTGGCCCTGGAGAGCACCCATATCTTTGAGCACCTGGAGGAGTACACCGGCTACGGAAGAAGCTGCGAGCTGCACCAGGGCGGCTACCTGCTGGTGGCCTACACGGAAAAAGAGTGGGCCCAGTTCCAGGAAAACCTGAAGGTACAGCACCGGCTGGGCATCCCCGCCGAGGCCCTGGACCTGAAGGAGGCCCGGGAGATTGTTCCCTTCCTGAATACCGAAGGTATGTACGGCGCTACCTTCTGCGCCAAGGACGGCCACGCCAACCCGTTCCACTGTACCCTGGCCTACGCCCAGGGAGCCCAGCGGATGGGCGTGGAGATTGCCACCTACACCACCGTCACCAAGCTGCTGGCCAAGAGCGGCAAGATTTACGGGGTGGAAACCGACCAGGGCACCGTGGAGGCCCGGCTGGTGATCAACTGCGCCAACACCCGGGCGCCGGAGCTGGCGGCCCAGGTGGGGGATGAAATCCCCGTCACCCCGGAACGGCACCAGGCCCTGGTCACGGAGCCGGTGGCCCCGCTGATGGACTGCATGGTCATGTCCTTCCACCGTTCCTACTACGTACAGCAGACGCCTCACGGCAGCTTTGTCATGGGCATCGGCCCCAAGGAGGAGCCCAGCCACAACTTTAAGTCCAGCTGGCAGTTCCTGGAAGAGTGCTGCGCCACCATCTGCGAAGCCCTGCCGCCGCTGCGGCATCTGCGGGTGGTCCGCCAGTGGGCCGGCCAGTACGACCTGAGCCCGGACCGGAACCCGGTCATCGAGCCCTCCCCCAACGCGGAAGGCCTCTGGACCGTCTGCGGCTTCTCCGGCCACGGCTTTATGGTGGCCCCCCGGGTGGCCATCCTGCTGGCCAACAAGCTGGCCAACCAGGAGGATTCCCTGGACATCCACCGCTTCCGCGTCGAGCGGTTTAAGACCGGCGAGCTGCTGCTGGAGCCCTCGGTAGTGTAACCAATCCACCTTCTCAAAGAGCATAATCCTGCTTTATAGCCTTATAAAAAAGCAGGACTATGCTCTTTTTGTTTTCTCTGCTAGAATGAATCCAAATCCGAAAACCTTTGACAGGAGGAGAAAACATGGATCATTCCATCATCAGCTGGAACGGGGAGGATGGCCTAAAATGGCGCGCAAAGCTAGGGATCCGGGAACATAAGCCCTGTATTTTTTCCCTGGAATACCAAAAAAACAATCAATGGGTTTTTTTGGCCCGGGATCTAATCCCGCAGTTTAAAGTGATCACTGGCAGGCGCACCACGTTTAATCCTCAGAGGGAAAAGCCGGTGGAGGCAGGGGAAAAACCTGACTATCAGTGGGATACCTATTCCGATGACCCCTTTGGCAAAAAACAGGGGGTTCAGGAGGCTGTGCCGGAATGGAACGTTCTCACCATGTCTGTCCACACGGAAGGACGGCATACCACGGTGTCCTTTGACGGTCTTTCCCTTGGCTTTTTCCACGGCGGCTGTGAATTCCATTTTTTTGACGGGACCAACCTGATCCGTATGGAAGCTACGGTTTCTACCTGGGAGGATGGGATCGCTTACCTGTATCATGCTGGGCTGGACGGTTTTGACATGGGAAAGCTGTACTATGTGTCCCCTAAGCGTCGGGAAATTTATGAAAATCCTGGTTTTCACACCAACAGCGGGCCAGACCGGGATCGGGAGCGGGTATACACCCGCGGCCGCGTCCTGACTCTGGGCCTTGCCCAGGGCGCAGTGGCTGCTTTTCCGTCTCCCCACCGGTTTTTCTGGGGAGGCCAGACGGAAAATATTGTTGGCTGCAACTATTACATTCGGACAGCCGGAAAGAATACCATGGCCATTGGCATCCGCCACAATAAATCCCCGGAACATTTTAATATCCGTTGGCCCGGCTATAATGCCAAGCCAGGAACGCTTCAAAGAATGTCCGTGTTTTTTATGCCTTCTTCCGATTCGGTGTATGTAACACGGGCAAGAGCCATGCGCTACACCAACTTTGACCACCTTCGGGAATTGCCGGGCTATAAGCGCCTGGGAGCCCACATGCACGTGGCCGCCCAGGCTGCCTGGATCCGGGATATCCGAAAAGAACGTCCCTGGGAAAAGCTTCTGAAGGAACTTGGAATGGATATTTTCGCCCCCTGCGATTTCTGGGCGGAAGGACGGTGCCAAGATAATAAAGAAGGGCGAAAATCGGATTTGGAACGCTACCAGGCCATGGCAAAATACTGCAGCACACCAGATTTCCTGGTGGTGCCAGCGGAAGAGGTTGCCGATCCAGAAGGGAAGCAGGTGTTAATCCGCTTCCACTGCATGTTCTTTCCGTCCCGGCCCATCCTCTACTCCCGATGGAGGGACGACGATCAGGAATTTGCAGAGAAACTGCCGGATGGGCGAATTTATTACCACCTAAAATCCGCCGAAGATTTTGTGGAAATGTGCCGGAGGGAAAACAGCTTTATCCTGATGCCCCATCCGGATACCAAAGCCAACGATGGCCTTCCCTATGACTGCAAAGAGGAGGACTGGTTTAAAGATGAACGGTGGTTTGGAATTGGCTGCCGTATGCTTCCGGCAGACAATTCCGTCCCCACCATGATCAGCGGGAGAACGGAGCGGGTTTGGAACGATATCAATAACTGGAGCGACCGTCCCCGCTATATCATAAGTGAGTTGGACACCTATACCAAAGTGGACGAAAGCGAAGAGGACTGGGAAATGTATCCCATGACCAACTGTACCTATGTACAGTTAGATTCCCTGCCTGGCTCCGACAACTGGGAATCTCTTACGGACGCGCTCCGGGCTGGAAAACACTTTTACTCCACCGGCGAAATCCTGCTGGAAAAATGCCGCATCGCCGATGGAACCTGCGATGCGGCCTTCAGCTGGACCTATCCTCTTGCCTACGTACAGCTGGTATATTCCGATGGCGAAAAGGTCCAAACCCTAGATCTCCCTCAGAATGACTCCTTGCCTTACGATAAAAAAGATTTCCATCTGGAATTTCCCTGCGGCATGAAATGGGCGCGGATCCTAGCTACCGATATCGCCGGAAACTCCGCCTTTGGGATGCCTGTGTTCCTATCACAAATTTGATACGTCCATTACCGCGCCGTTTCCCGCGGAGCCTACCAAATAGGCGTATTTGGCCAGGGAGGGGGTTCTGGGCTTCCGAAGAGGCGCCCACCCCTCCTTTCTTTTGGCCAATTCCTCCTGGGAAACCAGAAGGCGCAGCGTCCGATGGGGGATATCGATCTCTATCTCGTCCCCATCCCGCACAAAGGCAATGGGGCCTCCGGCCGCCGCTTCCGGGGATACGTGTCCCACGCAGGGGCCGTGGGTAGCGCCGGAAAAACGGCCGTCCGTTACCAGCGCGCAGTCCTCGTCCATGCCCCGGCCCATAATCAGCGCGGTGGTGGAAAGCATCTCCCGCATGCCAGGCCCGCCTTTGGGCCCTTCATACCGGATCACGATCACCGTGCCTTTTTCTATGGTTCCGGCGCTGATGGCCGCGTCCGCCTCCTCCATGGAGGGGAAGACCCGGGCCTTTCCTTTAAAATAATACATGGATTCCTTTACGCCGGACTGTTTGATCACCGCGCCCTCCGGAGCCAGGTTCCCGCGGAGGATGGCAATTCCCCCCTCCGGCTTCTGAGGATGCTCCATGGTCTTCAGCACATCGTCCGGCCGCGCCTCCACCTTCCGCAGCAGCTCCCCCACCGTCTTCCCGGCAACCGTCATGGCTTCCGTGTGCAGCTGGCTTTCGATGGTCTTCATCACCGCTGGGATCCCGCCGCTGGCGTCCAAAGAGGCAATCGGGTATTTGCCGGAGGGCTGCAGGTTGCAGACAAAGGGGACCTTCCGGCTGATCCGGTCAAAATCCTCCAGGTTTAATTCCACGCCGGCTTCATGGGCCAGGGCCATCAGATGAAGCACCAGGTTGGTGGAAGAGCCGGTGGCCATGGCCCCGGCCACCCCGTTTAAAAGAGCCGCCCTGGTCAGGATCTTCCGCGGCGTAATCCTCTTTTTCAGCAGCTCCATCACACAGCGGCCGGAAGCCTTGGCAATCCGCTTGCGCTCATTGGAAACCGCCGGGGCGGTCCCGGCCCCTGGCAGCGACATGCCCAGCACCTCGGTCAGCATGCACATAGAGTTGGCCGTTCCCAGGTGGGCGCAGCTTCCCACCGTGGGAAGCGCCCTTTTTTCCGCGTCCTTCATTTCTTCCACGGTGGCCGTCCCCATTTCCACCCGCCCCGGGTATTCCCGAAGCTCACTGGAGCAAAACAGCGGGTTTCCGCCTACCTTTCCCGGAAGCATAGGACCGCCTGGCACAATCACCGCCGGGATATCCAGCCGGGCCGCTGCCATCAGCATGCCGGGAATAATCTTATCGCAGCCGGGAAGCAGCACCATGGCGTCAAATTGATGGGCTTCCACCACCATTTCCACCGAATCCGCAATCAGTTCCCGGCTGGCCAGCGGATACCGCATGCCCTTGTGGCCCTGGCAGAGGCCGTCGCAGATGGCAATGGTCTCCGACTGCCGCGGCACGCCGCCTGCCTCCAGGATCCCCTGTTTGACATACTCCGCCAGTTCCCGCAAATGCACATGGCCTGGAACCATCTCGCTGAAGGAGCCGATCACCGCCACAAACGGTTTCTTCAGATCCTCCTCCTCCATTCCGGTGGCATACAAAAGGGCCCGCTGGCCTGTGCGGGCCAAGCCATTGGTCAGGACGCTGCTCCGATAGCCTGCGTCCTTCATTTGAAATTCTGTTTCGTAGTCCATTTTCTTCCTCCTGTACGGTCTTTTCCCCTACGGGAAACATAGCACCATCCGGCAAGAAAGTAAAATTCATTTTTCTGTATGTTCCGTTAATTTTTTTAACTTATCTCTTGCCGGTTTCCTTTTTCCGGTGTATGATCCAAGAAAGGGTTCTGAATATGACCGGAGTGTTTTGCGCTAGGAGGTTCCATGAATCTGAAAGAGATTGAATATATCGTCCGCATTGCGGAGGAAGGGGGAATCGCCCGGGCGGCGGAAAAGCTGTACCTTACGCCTTCTGCCTTGAATCAGCAGCTGCTCCATTTGGAGCGGGAACTGGGGGTGCCGCTCTTTCACCGGTCCCGCCGGGGCTGGACTCCCACGGAGGCGGGAAAACTATACCTGGAGACGGCCCGGGAAATGCTGCGTATGAAAAAGGAAACCTACGGCCGGCTCCTGGATCTGGCGGACCAAAAAAGAGGCACCCTAACCGTTGGGTTTCCTCCGGAAAGGGGCGCCTCTATGTTTACCTACGTATATCCAAGGTTTCACCAGCTGTATCCAGACGTGGCGGTTCGAGCGGTGGAAGCAAGCGTCCGCCGGCAGCAGCAGCAGATTGCCCAGGGAGAGATAGATCTAGGGTTTGTAACCCTACGGGAAAACCAGCGGACGGAGGATCAGTATATCCCCCTCTGCCGGGAGGAATTGATCCTGGCGCTGCCAGCCAGCCATCCGGCATGCCGCCGCGCCGTCCCTGGCCCAGGCCCCTATCCGGAGCTTTCCTTGCAGGAGGTCCGGCAGGAGCCCTTTGCCCGAATGCACCGGGAATCCACCATCTACGAATGTGTGGAGGACCTGTTCCGCCAGGCCGGCTTCTACCCCCATATCCTCTTGGAAACCGCCCGCGCCGGTACTATTTTGGAGATGGTAGCGGCAGGCCTGTGCTGCAGCATCCTTCCTTGCTGGATCTCCCGCTTTTCCACCCCTCAGGCTGCCTTTTTCTGCCTTCCCGAGCATCCTTCCTGGGAGCAGATGGCGCTGGTCCGGAAAGGCGGGTATCTAACCCAACCGGCCCAAGCCTTTCTGTCGCTGGCCGCCTCCTACTGGCACAACGAAGGGTAAGCGGGCGGCGGGCAGGCCGGTTTTACGAGAAAAACCGGTCTTTTTTCTTCATCGCCGCGTCCAGCGCTTCTTTTTCCTCCTTGCCCAGCGCCGACTCCGGCTCCCCTTCGTGGATTTCTTTTACATAGACGTAGCAGGAATTGCGGCTGTGCATGGCGTTCAGGAGGAAACCGGAATTAGTCATATCCAGCAGGGCCAGGGCAAAACTGGACTGCCCTCCCATCCCCTCAAAGGCATTGTACTTTACAATCCCTGTTTTCTGATACGTGTTGGACAGGCTGCGGCTGACCACTTTCATTACGTCCTTGTTGGCCAAATCCTGGTCCATCAGCTTCTGCGTACTTTCATAAAGCTCCGCGATCAGATCCTCCAGGGTTTCCGCGTCCTTTCCCCGCATAAAAAGATCGTAGCGCCGGTATACCTTTTCCATTTTGATCAGGCTGATAATCAGGACGCCCCCTAAAAACACAATCAGCCCTGCCATCACCCCAATGAGAATAATGGGATCGATTCCCAGTTGGCTCAATATATCTGACACCTGTCGGTTCCTCCTTATGATAACTTGCGAAACAGGTCCAGGAGACGCTCCAGTTCCTCCACAGAATAGTACTCCAGCTGGATTTTCCCTTTTCCGCTTTCCTTTCGCTGAATGCTCACCTTTGTCCCAGTCAAGGCGCGCAGCTCGTCCTCCAGTTTGTCGTACACAAACTGATCCTTCTCTCTCCAGCTATCGTCCGGCTTTGGCACTGGCGGCTTCTGCATATTTTTTACCAGTTTCTCCGTTTCCCGCACAGAAAGCTGATTTTCGATTACCTGGAGGGCGGCTTCCATCTGCCGTTCTTCCTCTTCCAGCGCCAGCAGCGCCCGGGCATGCCCTTCCGATAGCGCGCCTTCGGCCAGCCAGCTTTGGATTTTTTCCGGAAGGCGCAGCAGGCGCAGCCGGTTTGTGATGGCCGCGCGGCTTTTTCCCACTTTTTCCGCCACCGCCTCCTGCGTCAGATGGAATTCTTGGATCAGCGTCCGATAGGCCTGCGCCTCCTCCACCGGGTTCAGGTCTTCCCGCTGGATATTTTCAATCAAGGCAATCTCCATGGCTTCCTGATCGGAAAATTCCTGGATCATCACCGGAACCTCCCGGAGCCCTGCCAGCTTGGCCGCCCGCCACCGCCGTTCTCCGGCTACAATCTCATAGTGGCCGCCCCGTTTCTGCACCAGCAAAGGCTGCAGAACGCCGTGCTGGCGGATGGAATTGGCCAACTCCTCCAGCGCGGCCTCGTCAAAGATTTTCCGCGGCTGGCCGCGATTCGGTTCAATCTCCGCAATTTTCAACATAATAGGAGCGCTTATGCCCCTGTTATCCACAGAGTTATCCACATTTTCTCCTGCCCCTGTGGAGATTTTATCCACTTTTTGTGGATTTTTTGTGGATATGTTAGGGATCAAAGAATCCAATCCCTTTCCCAACCCGCTTTTTCTGGCCATTCCGCATTCTCCTCTCTGCCTGCGTCCGTGTTTTCTTCCGCCCAGGATCTTTTTCTTACTCCGCTTGCTCCGTTCCGTAGCGAATTACTTCCTCTGCCAGCAGCCGGTAGCTTTCCGCGCCGGCCGATTTGGGATCGTACTGGGTAATGGGCATTCCATGGCTGGGAGCCTCCGCCAAGCGCACGTTCCGGGGAATAATCGTCTTATATATATTCTGCCGCAGATTGCTTTTCACATTTTCCACAACCTGAAGGGAAAGATTGGTCCGGGCGTCGTACATGGTAAAAACCACCCCTTCCATCTCCAGATCCGGATTCAGACGTTCCTTTACCAGATTGATGGTATAGATCAGCTGCGAAAGCCCTTCCAGGGCGTAATATTCACACTGGATAGGGACCAGCACCGAATTGGCGGTCGTCATCGCATTGACCGTAAGCATATTTAAGGAAGGCGGGCAGTCGATTAGGACAAAATCATACCGCTGGCGGACTGCCTCCAGCTGGTCCCGCAGAATATATTCCTTTCGATCCACCCCAATCAATTCAATTTCCGCGCCGGACAGGTTTACGTTGGAGGGGAGAAGGTCCAGATTTTCCTCCACATTCCGCAGAATGGCCTCTTCCGCGGTGCACTCTCCAATCAACACCTCATAAACCGTCTTTTCCTGTTCTTCCTTGGCAATTCCAAATCCACTGGTAGTATTCCCCTGAGGATCCAAATCAATTACCAAAATTTTCTTTCCCGCCTCCGCCAGGCAGGCAGACAAATTGATGGCGGTAGTGGTTTTTCCTACCCCGCCCTTTTGATTGGCAACTGCAATAACCCTTTCCATACCATTCCTCCTGCCAGACACCATAGGCCTATGTTTCACGTGAAACATTTTACGGGCAGAAAATAGTATAACATACCTTCCGCCTTTTTTCTATAACAGTTTTCTTAAGAAACGGTTCCAAAAAGTTTTCCAGGAAGCGATTCCGGGGAACCGGACATTCCGGCGGACCGGATATTTTAATGAACCGGACATTTCGGTGGATCAGCCATTTCGGGGAATCAGCCATTTTGAAGAACCGGATATTCCGGTGGATCAGCCAGTTCGGAGAATCGGATATTCCAGTGAATCAACCATGCCTAAATCGGACATTCCTGAATCAACCATTCCTAAATCGGACATTCCTGAATCAACCATTCCTGAATCAACCATTCCTGAATCGGACATTCCAGTGAATTAAATACGCCTGAATCAGACATTCCAACGAATTAAACATGCCTGAATCGGACATGCCTGAATCAACCATTCCTAAATCAACCATTCCTAAATCAACCATTCCTGAATCAGCCAGTTCGGTGAACCAGCCAGTTCGGTGAACCGGACATTCCGGTAGATCAGCCATTTCGGGGAATCGGACATTCCAGTAAATCGATGGATAAGGCGGCCGGGATGTTTCACGTGAAACATTCTGGCGTGCTTACCCGTGATATTCCAGCATCAGCAAGTCCCGAAGGATCCTGGCATCCTCTCGGATCGGTTCTTCCGGCCAGGAGACTACCGTAAAAAAGTGGAACGGAGGATCCAGCGGGATCCGGTGCAGAACCGTGTTCCCCAGCTGATAGGGAAGGAATCCCACTCCCTCTCCATTTGCTAAAGTCCCTATGGAAGAGCCTTCGCTTTCCATAATCAAGATTTTTTTCGGCACAAAATTTTGTTCTGACAGATATGCGTCCTCAAACACTCTGGCCGGCAGGCCTTTTTGGTGTAGAAGAAACGTTTCATTCCGCAAAACCCTTTTCCAGGACTCTCCTTCCCGCAATCTTTTTAGAAGCGGATGCGTTTTCGCAATGGACAGGAACAACTCAATCCGATGGTGGACATGGTAGGGAAAAGCTTCCGGTTTCAATGGATACGTATTAAAAATAGCCAAATCCACCGTTTTTTCCGCCAAGGCGTTTCTGGCCACATCCTCTCCCCCGGTTATAATGCGGACGTTGCCGCTTAAAACCTGCTTTTGCCGAAGGGACTGAATCAGGAAAGCGAGAGAGTCCTCATATGCTTTTTGACAGCATATTTTTAATGTGCTCTTCTGCTCTGCCTGCAGCCGTTCCATGGACTGGCGCATCCACTGGCGGGCAAGAAGCATATTCCGGGCACAAGTTACCACGACGCGTCCCACATCGGTAGGAACCATCTTCCCTCCCTTTCGCTGGAACAGTTCCCCGTGGAATTCTTTCTGCAGCAGCTGCAGCTGCTTGGTTAAAGCGGGCTGGGAGACAAAGCATTCCTCTGCCGCCTTAGAAATCGTCCCCCACTCCTCAACGGCGGCTAAATATTGCGCTTGCTGCAGCGTCATACTTCCACCCCCCCCCCATACTATTTTTATAGTTTTCCATAATGCTTTTTGTAAAACCATTGGGGCACGGCTCCCCGGCCACAACCGGAGGTATATTCTGGTACAAAAGGGCGCAAAGCATAATATCTGCCCGGGAAAGCTCATACTCCCGCCGGAAGGACGCGGTGGTATAAACGTAATAGGGTTTCGGAAACTTAAAATACACCGTGTTTTTCCGGATCCGGGATTGATTCCAAAAAGTAAAATAGGCGTACTGGCCGGTTTTTTTCAGCTCATCCAGGAACAAGGAACTTTCCGACACAAATTCATACGCAGGGGAGAAGCCATATTCCTCGTAAATCCGATTGATCAGCTGCCCCATGGAAGATTCCGGCGTATGGCGCAAAAAGGGAATGCCTTCCAGCCGGTGAAACAGCTGGGCATCCGCTTCCCGAACTGCCCTTTCCTCCCCCCAGTTCCCGCCGCCTACCGGAAGATATGCGTCCGGCACCGCCAAAACCACCTCATTTTTATAAAAAAAGGCTGTTTTAATATCGTTGGAAGGAAGCTCGCAAAGGGATCCAATGGCGATATTAATCTCTTTTGCCCTTAAAAGCTGGATCAGCGTGTGGGATTTCCCTTCCCGCGGGATCAGCTGCAGCTCCGGGCACTCCAGCAAAAGCTGGGGAAACACCCGCATTAAGTGCTTCAGCGAAATGGTGCTGATCCCCACATGGAGAACCTGTTTTGAGACCACCTTTTCCTGGGGAAGCGATTGATACATAATGCTTTGGATGCTTAAAATCCGCTTGGCATAGTCCAAATAGATTTTGCCCGCTTCGGTCAGGCTAAAACCGGAGGCATCCCGAAGGTACAGCGGCTGTCCTGCGTCCGCCTCCAAACGTTCCATGCACCGGCTTAACGTAGAAGGCGCGACGCCCAGTTTTTGGCTGGCTTTTCGCAGCCCTCCGCACTGTACGATGTAGCAAAACCAAGAAAGATACTTGATTTTCATATGGGCCCACTCCCTTATGTTGCGTTTTAGTTATATAGTAAGCGACAAATATGTATTTGTCAATTCAGAAATTATATACTATATTTCAAATTAATAAACTATAACAGGATATTTTTCTTGTTTTTTTCTTTATGTTTCATAATTTAACACCATTTTTTCACCAACAGGAGGGCGCTATGAGCAAACACTTTAAGCCAAAGAATGCAGACCGACGTTATATTCGCGACATCGACGAATATTACAAACCCTACTTCCAGATGCGGGCGGTATATTTTACCGGAGGAAGCAAAATCGCCTTTGTGGAGCGCCAGCAGTATCCCATGTCCTCCCCTGCGCTGGAGATGGACGATGTTTTGATGATCGCGGCGGAAGACCTGGCCCGGATCTACACACCGGCTATGACCATCCAACCCCAGGGAGACACCCTTACCATCCAGTACCAGGAAAAAACAGCCGCCCTGCAGGTGGGCTCCAAGGAAATGCGGCTTCCGGACCAGGTGATAGAAATGGAGAAAGAACCGGTTCTGGCAGACAGCCAGATTTACCTGGATGTAGAGTCCATTATGGCCAAAGCCTTTGGGAAATATACCGTCTGGGACAATACCTACCTGGCTCCCGGCGACTATTTAGGCATCGGGGAGTCGGAAGCGGATCTGTTCCAAAACCCCAATATTGTAAAGGATATGATCATCGCAGGACCCAAAAAGACCGGAATCCTGCGCCGGGCCTACTATTTCCAGGAAGGCCAGGCCATTATGCCCTACAATCTGTATGTCCCTACCACCTATACGCCTGGAACCCCTACCAAGCTGGTGATTTATCTCCACGGCGCCGGCGGAGGCTGCACCTCCGAGCGGGATCTGAACCGGGTTCCTCTGGCCATTGAGACCGCCAGCGAGAAAATGGGGGCCATCACCCTGTTTCCGGAAGGCTACAGCCAAGGCTTCTATGGAGGGGCCACCCCGGAGCTGCACCCGGAGCTTTTGAACCTAAGCGATAAGGAAAAGCACTACATCCGGCTCTGCGAGCAGGAAATCCTGTCTGTCCTGGAACAGGTAAAAGCCACCTACACCATCGATGAAAAGAACATCTTCCTTTTTGGAAATTCCATGGGAGGCGGCGGCACATTCTGGCTGGCCATGCACTATCCGATTTTCCGCGCCATCGCCCCGTGCGGCGCCATGACCACCAACGACATGAATACCTTTGACCTAAGCAAGATGAAAGGCCTTCCCGCCCTGTTTGTCTGCGGCACCGAAAACATTGGCTACGACCAGCTTCCTGTAAACGTGGCCTGCCTGCGCGAACACGGGGTAGACGCTTCTCTGCGCACCGTCGCTGGCGGCATCCACGCTACCGCCTGGGCATACGCGGTACCCGACATTTATGAATTTTTTGAAAAACACGCCCAATCCTAAAGGAAGCAGGTGATCCAGATGTCTCCCATTGTTTTTGTAGTTATTGCTCTTATTTTAGCAATTTTTCTCAACTGGAAATACAGAATCAATATGGGGCTGGTGTCTGCCGCCGCGGCGTTTTTTATCGGCTGCTTTCTTATGGACTTATCACCGGGAGAGTTAAAAAATTTCGTCCCCATGAAGGTCATTTTCCCGGTTGTCTCCATTACGATGTTTTACGGCTTCGCGTTGGAAAACGGCACCTTGAACAAGCTGGTACACCATCTGCTCCGCAGCCGGAAAGAGGCCCTTTCCCTGCCAATCCTGATCTTTGCCATCTGCTTTGGCATGGGGCTGTTGGGATTGGACGCAGGATCTACCGTTGTGATTATGGCTCCCGTTGCCATGACGCTAACAGCCCTTATGAAGCTGGACGCCATTACCGTTGCCATCGCCGTACTTTTTGGCGCTCCCATGGGCGGCAATTATATGTTCGGAAACGGAGGCAGCATTATCCGAGGGCTGATTGAGGAAACCTCCGACGCCAGCCACGCCCTTTCCATGGCGTCTTCCAGTTTCTGGGACGGCGTGATCCTGTTTACGGCCCTGTTCCTTCTTGTGTATTTTGTCCGCCTTCCCCAGGCAAAAAAGCAGCTGGCCCGGCAGCTGGATTGGTCGCAGGCACATGAGGATCCTTCCCTTGGGGAAGGGTTTACGGCTCCGCAAAAAAAGAATCTGTTCCTGATTGGGATCGTTGTCTTTTTTATCACCATCCCGGCTGTGCTGGGAGCGGTGTTCCCGGAGTCCGGAATCGCTGGCTTTGCCTCCAAAATGGACGTAGGCTTCCTGGCCTTAACCGGAGCGCTGGCCGCTTCCTGCCTAAAGCTGGGGGATCTGGCGGTGGTGCTGAAAAAGCACGTTCCCTGGAAGATCCTGATTATGGTCAGCGGCATTTCCATTTTGATGGAGGTAGCGGACGCCTGCGGCTTGATCCAGCTGCTTAGCTCCGCGGTAAACGAAAACGTCCCGGTCCGCTTTATCCCTGCCGCGGTTGTGGTTATCGCCGGTATTATGAGCCTATTCAGCAGCGCCATCAGCGTGGTAATCCCCACTCTGTTTCCCATGGTCCCGTCCATTGCCGCCAGCTGCGGCCTGGCGCCTGGGCTCCTCTACAGCTGTATTGTGCTGGGCTCCTCTTTAACCGGCTGCTCGCCGTTTTCCACCGGCGGCGCTATTGTGGTAAGCAGCGCGCCGGAAGAAAAGGGATACGAAAAACTAATGTATCAGCAGTTAGCCGTAGCCGCCGTTGGCTTGGCCGCCGGAGCGCTGTTTATGAGCGCCCGCGGCGTATTCTATTAGAATCCGAAACGGGAGAAAACGATACCTTACATTTTTGAGGAAGGAGAAGAAATGGAAAAAACAAACAAATCCCCGATTTTAACCACCTTGGCAACCCCAGCCTTCTGGCTGGCCATCATCATCAACATTGTTGCCAATATGGCAGGCAGCTGCCTGGGCCAGCCGGTAAACCTGGTGGCCAACGACCTGGGCATGACCGCGACGCTTATCGGCTTTGTCGCCTCCTGCTATACCATTTTTGCCCTGCTGATCCGCACGCCGTTTGGAACGGTCCTGGATACCGCAAGGAAACCAGCCGTGGTGCTGTTTTTCTCCAATGTATTTACCGCCTGCGTTTATCTAGGCTTCGCGGTGTGCAACAGCGTTCCCTTCTTTATTTTCCTTCGCCTGCTCCATGGCTTTACCTTTGGTATGCGCAACATGGCTATGTCCGTTGTTTTGGCCAAGGGCGTGGATAAAAAGGCCTTTGGAACTGCCATGGGCCTGCTGACCTTGATCCCGAAAATTTTCAGTTCCATTACCACTAAAATTACCCTTTGGATCACAGGAACCGCAGGAATTGAGTACGTGGCTTATGCCGGCGCCGCGCTGGCTGTTTTAGCCGGTATCCTTTGCCTGTTCCTGAAAATGGACAACAGTGGTTCCCAGGGAGCTGGCAAAAAGGGCGCCAAAAAGCATGTGTTTTACTTTAAGGCCCTGCCGGTGATCGTTATTTTTGCGATCCTGCAGATCCCTTCCATCGCGTCCAACAACTTTATCGTCCTGTATGGGGAATCCGCAAACCTGTCGAACGCCGCTGCCACCTACGCCTCCAATCAAAACCTTTGGATGGGAATCGCCGGCTTTATCTGCGGCTATCTGGTGGATAAATTGGATGTAAAGGGCGCCAAGTGGGTCAGCACCGTGGTTCTTGCCATTGCAGCCGCCGCTGGGCTTATGGTGGGATTTTTCCAGGAGTCCAACATCTGGCTGATCTCTGGCATCCTGTGCGGAATCGGCGCCGGCGGCGCCAGCATTTTCCGGACCGTTACCCTGCGGGAAAGCTCCGCTTCCGTCCGCGCCTTGGCAGTAGGAAGCTTCGCCATGGCCCAGGATATGGTTTCCATTTTTAGTTCCACCGTAGTCGGCCTCCTGGCAGACCGGATTGGCTACTCCATGACCTTCGTCTTTCTGGGCGCCCTGCCGATTATCGGCATTGTGCTGACCCTATTCGGATTTGAAAAGTTTATCGGCCTTCTGCAGGACAAAAACGAACCTGCCGTAGAGGCCAAGGAATAAGCCCGCCTGCCGCGCCGGACGCGGCAGCGGCCCGATTTCTCCCGTTGGTGGTTTCAGGTCTCTACCCTTCTTTAAGGCGTAGAGACCTATTTATAGACACATGCGACTCAATTTGGAAAGGAGAATCTTTATGCCGCCAATCCGACAGCCTTTAAACCCTTACTTTGTGCCTTCCATCTTCTCGTTCCGGTTAGGGACCAAGCAGGCTTCCGCCAACGAGTACGTTTTCCCGCTGCTTCTGCCTTCCGTGGAAAAAAATGGGGAACTATTTCTCTCCCTGGAAGACCTGAAGCGGGCAATGGGCCCCCAGCTAAAAGAAATTTCCCAAGCCCTGCCGGCGCCGGACAACGCCGGATATCTTCCGGTCACTTCCATCCTGCGCGAGCCGTTCGGCTATTTTGTCCAGTGGCTGGACACTTACCAGGGAAGGATCTGCGTCCTGGCCCAGGAAAAGCCTTCCCGGGTGGATCCTTTTGGCCAGGCCTATCTTTTTACCCGTAAGTTTGGCTTTCTCCGCCGCGCTTTTTATATGGAAGAAGTCCAGCAGCTGGTTCCCTACAGCCTGTATATCCCTACGTACTATACGCCGGAAAAGCCAATGAAAATGGCGGTTGTCCTCCACGGCTTAGGCGGGAATAACGTTCTGGAAAGGGCCGGCGCCCCGCTTTTCCAAACTGCCGAAAAGTACGGGTATATCCTTTGCGCCCCCAACTGCTATGCCCGCGGGATGCACGGCAGCCCGTTTCCTATGGCGCGGGATTTTGTCCCGGACGATGTGGATCCGGAAAATCCTGCCGGCCTGGATGAGGAGCAGCAAAGAATCTATCCCCTCTGCGAAAAGGCGGATATGCTGGCAATAGAAAAGACCTTGGACGAATATGCCATTGACCGAAACAATCTTTTCCTCTTCGGCAACTCCATGGGCGGAGACGGAACCTTCCATTTAGGTCAGAAATACCATCACCTTTGGCGGGCCATTGCCCCTTGCGGAGGCGGCCCGGATATGCGGTTTTACCCCATGGAAAAGCTAAAAAATACCCCGGTGCATCTGCTTGTGGGAACGGAAGACCCTGGTTACGATATTATTCAGGGCCTGTACCATCAATTACAGGCCCACGGAGTCTCTGCCTCCATCACCTTGGTAGGCGGGGAGCCCCACGGGAATGCCTGGATTGCCGCAATCGATAAGATTTTTGACTTCTTTAATGCGCATGTTTCCGCCGGACCGCTTCCTAAATAAAATGTTTCCTTTTTCCAAAGCCCTGGGGATTTTGCTCCCAGGGCTTTCTCCTTTCTAACCCCCGCATTGCTTAAATCCGCCGGATGAAGTATAATAAGGAAAAATCCATCCAAAAGGAGGCATCCACATGAAAGTATACGGAGCATCCATCTGCGTAGACTGCCGGAATTACAAGGCCATTCAGGAAAGTCGCGGTTTTGAGGCGGAATATGTGGACATCACGGAGGATACCGGAAAGCTAAAGGAATTTCTGCAGCTGCGGGATCGGGAACCGGTGTTCGCGCCGGTCCGGGAACGGGGCGGTATTGGGATCCCCCTGTTTGTCCGGGAGGATGGCCAGAAAACCTTCGACATCAACGAGGCCCTTTCCTGGATCGGCCAGCCGCCGGTGCGGGAGGAGGAGCTTATGGAGACCTACCCGTCCTGCGGCATCCACGGGTGCAAATAAGCGGAGGGAAGCTTTATGAGATTGTTTATCGCCATTTCCCTTTCCCCGGAAATCCAAAAAGCGCTGGTGGCCTGCCTTCACGACCTGAAAAAACAGGGAGTGGAAGGAAACTATGTGCCAGCCCAAAACCTGCATATGACCCTGGCATTTATCGGAGAATACGATAATCCTGGGAAAGTCCGCTCCGTAATCCAAAGCGTCCCCTTTCCGGAATTCCGCCTGTGCCTCTCGGAAAAAGGGAACTTCGGCAACACTCTGTGGGCAGGGGTCAAAGGCAATCAGAAGCTAAAGACCTACGTCAAAGACCTGCGGGCGGCTTTGGCAGCAGCCGGAATCCCTTGCAGCCAGGAAAAGTTTGTCCCCCATATTACCTTGATCCGGAAAATGTCCGCCCGAAATCCCTACCAGCTCCGCATTCCCAAGCTGGAGATGACGGCAAAAAAAGCCTCTCTGATGAAATCCGAGCAGAAAGATGGAAAAACCGTCTATAAAATCCTGGAACCCAGCAAGCCATAAAGGCCGGCAAAAACGAAAGCACACTATAAAGGCCGGCAAAAAGCGAAGATACTCCATAGAAGCAAGCAAAAACGGAGGCGCGCCTTAGAGGCGGGCAAAAACGAAAATGCTCCATAGAAGCAAGCAAAAACGAAAGCTCGCCTTAGAGGCGGGCAAAATCCCGGAAGGTTCCCGGGGAGCATCCCTGGGCAGCTCCCAACCGAAGAAAGGTAGAAGGAAACATGACAGAACAAGAACTGCTTCGCCTGGCGGAGCAAGAAGGCTTTACCCATGCGGCGGTACTCCCTGTGGATCAGCTGGAATTTGACCCAGAGCTGCGGAAGTACTGTGAAGAAAACCTGTGCGGGAATTATGGAAAGAACTATTCCTGCCCGCCCTTTTGCGGAACACCGGAGGAAATGCGGGACCGGACTGCCCCCTACCGGCGGGCCTGGATTTTTCAGACCATCGGGGAAGTGGCAAGCTGGGAAGACAGCGGCCAGATTAAGGCAGTGCGGGACGCCCACAACCAGAAAAGCCGTTCTCTGATCCAGCAGCTGCGGAAACAGGGGATGGATGGCTTGGCCATGCTGGCCGGCCCTTGCTCTTCCTGTGAAGTCTGCTCCGGCTTTCAGGGTCAGCCCTGCCGGCACCCGGAGGAGGTGCCTTCCTGCATCTCCGCCTACTGCATGAAAGCGGAAAAAATGGCCGCAGACGCAGGCCTTCCCTACTGGTGCGGCCCGGGGAAGGTAGCGTTTTTCTCGCTTTACCTAACCGACTGACAGCCCCTTTCACGGGGAAAACATGCGGAAGAAGGAAGACGTACAGTCGAAGGAAACTCGCGAACGAGGGAGACGTACGGTCGAAGGAAACTCGCGAACGAAGGAGACGTACAGTCGAAGGAAATATGCGGAGGAAGGAAACATGCGGAGAAAACTGAATCTGGAAGAAGTATCGGACGGCCGGCTCTACCGTTCCCAGGACCTGGTAAAAGCCGGCTGCGGCGACTGCCATGGGTGCTGGCAATGCTGCACAGGAATGGGAAACTCCATCCTCTTGGATCCGCTGGACGTATTCCGCCTGGAGCAGGGACTGGGCCAAAGTTTTCCTGAACTTTTGTCCTCCGCCTTGGACTTAAACGTGGTGGACGGCATTGTTCTTCCCAACCTGCGGATGGCCGGAAGCCAGGAACGCTGCGTTTTTCTGAATTCCGAAGGCCGCTGCCGCATCCACGCCTTCCGCCCAGGCTTCTGCCGCCTGTTCCCCTTGGGAAGGATTTACGAAGGCGACGGCTTCCGCTACTTTCTTCAGGTGCACGAATGCCCCCGCCAGCCGAAAACCAAAGTAAAAATCAGCAAATGGCTGGATACACCCAACCTAAAAACCTATGAAGATTTTGTGCTTTCCTGGCACCAATTCTTAAAAAAAGCAGAGGCGCTGCTGGAACAGCCTAGCCGCCCAGAGACAGCCGAAAACCGTTCCGATACCGGCACCGGCCTCCCCGATACCACCCGGCAGCTTTCTCTTTATATCCTGCAAACTTTTTACTTGGCCCCCTACGATTTGTCCGGGGATTTTTATGCCCAGTACGCGGCACGGCATGCCGCCGGGGAAGCTTTCCTCGCGCAGGTTTAATTTTATTTGCATGAATGGCGAGCATATCTCCCCGAAAGGTTTTGTACGAACGGCTTTTTTGGAGATTTTTTAAATTTAAGCGGTGTGTTCCCCCGGACCCTACCCGGCAATCCTCCCGCTACTCGGCAGACGGCGTCTTACCCCGGCAAACGACCCCTTATCCAGGCAACCCGGCGCATTCTCTTACAGCGGCTGCTTAGCCGGCGTCCCGGCTTTCCGCGGATACTTCCGAGGGGTGTTGTCTACCTTCCGGATCAGCACCAGGGAGCGGGAGAAATCCGTTCCTGGCAGCACAAATTTTTCTGTTTTCTGAATGCTTCCGCCCAGCACCTTCACCGCCTTGGCCCCCTTTTCCAATTCTTCCTCCACGGCGCCGGATTTGTAGGCTACCAGAAAACCGCCCCGGCGGACAAAGGGCAGGCAGTATTCCGCCAGCACCGGCAGCGCCGCCACCGCCCGGGAAACGCAGAGGCCGAACTGCTCCCGGAACCGGGGCTCCCGGGCCAGATCCTCCGCCCGCCCGTGAACCGCCGTTATCTTTTTCAATCCCAGATCCTGGATCACTTGATTTAAAAAACCAACCCGCTTATTCAGGGAATCCAGCAGGGTCACCTTCAAATCGGGGTAAAAAATTTTCAGCGGGATACCAGGGAATCCGGCTCCGGTACCTACATCCACCAGGCTTCCAGTCCAAACGTCCGACGGCAGCACCGGGTTTATCCCCACAGCCAGGCTGTCCAGAAAGTGTTTTTCCACAATTTCCCCAAAATCGGTGATGCTGGTCAGGTTCATTTTTTCGTTCCACTGAACCAGAAGCTGGGCGTAAGCCGCAAATTGGCCGGCCTGGGTATCGGAAAGGGGAAGCCCCGCTTCCCCAAAACGCTTTTGTATCTGTTCCTGCCTATCCATTTTCCTTTCTCTCCTTTCCCGGCCTCTGCAAAACCGCAAAAGCGGCTTCCTAATCCTCTTTTTTCCTGTGCTCCCACTGCTCCAGATACACCAGCAGAACGGAAATATCCGCTGGGGATACCCCGGAGATCCGAGAAGCCTGGCCGATGGAGGCCGGCCGGTAGTCGCTTAGCTTTTGCACCGCTTCCTTCCGCAAATTCCCTACCTGGCGGTAGTCCAGCTCCGGGGGGATCCTCCGCCGCTCCAGTTTTTTAAACTGCTCTACCTGCTGCTGCTGGCGAAGAATGTAACCCTCATATTTCAGATGGATGTTCACCTGCTGGCAGACCTCCCAGGAAAGCTGGCCTCGGAAGGGATCTTCTTCCCCTTCCGAAAGCTGGCACCCGGAGGAACCTTTTTCCCCTTCCGAAAGCTGGCCTCCGAGAGAACCTTCTCCCTCTCCCGGCGATGCTTCCTGGCCCTCGGAGGATGGCTTCCCTCGCTCCGGATCCAGCTCCGCCAGCTCCCAGTAGTCCAGCTCCGGCCGCTTCATCAGCTCCGCCAGGGAAACTCCGGATTTGATGGGAGTGGAGCCGTGGCGGGCCAGGAATTCCTGCACCTCCGGCTGGGTCCCTACGTAGGTTTCCTGAAGACGCTTGATCTCCTTCTCAATGGCCTCCCGCTTCCGCAGCAGCCGCTGGTAGCGTTCCTCCGGGATCAGGCCCACCTGGTAGCCGATTTCCGTCAGGCGCAGGTCCGCGTTATCCTGCCGCAGCAGCAGCCGGTACTCGGCCCGGGAGGTCATCATCCGGTAAGGCTCGTGGTTCTCCTTGGTCACCAGGTCGTCGATCAGCACTCCAATATAGGCCTGGGAACGGTCCAGGATCACCGGCTCCTTTCCCTGGATCTTCCGGGCGGCGTTGATCCCGGCGATAATCCCCTGGGCCGCCGCCTCCTCGTACCCGGAGCTGCCGTTGGCCTGGCCGGCGCTGAACAGGCCGGAAATATCCTTAAATTCCAAAGACAGCTTCAGCTGCCTAGGGTTCACGCAGTCGTACTCAATGGCGTAGGCGTTGCGGACAATCTCCGCCTTCTCCAGCCCCGGCACTGTGTGGATCATCTCCACCTGCACGTCCTCCGGCAGGGAGCTGGACATACCGCCAATATACAATTCGTGGGTGTAATTGCCTTCCGGCTCGATAAACAGCTGATGCCGGTCCTTGTCCGCGAACCGCACCACCTTGTCCTCAATGGAAGGACAATACCGGGGGCCGGTGCCCTGGATGACGCCGGAAAACAGCGGCGAGCGATCCAGGCTGCCCCGGATAATGGCATGGGTTTTTTCGTTGGTGTAGGTAAGCCAGCAGGAAACCTGCTCCTTCTGCACCGTGGCTGGATCGGTGGTAAAGGAGAAGGGCACCACCACCGGATCTCCCTTCTGCTCCTCCATCTTGGAAAAATCCACGGTACGGCCATCGATCCGGGCTGGGGTGCCGGTCTTAAACCGCAGCAGCTCGATGCCCAGCTCCCGCAGGGAATCGGACAGATGGTTGGCCGCCTGGAGCCCGTTGGGGCCGGTGGGCTGGATCACATCCCCAAACAGGCAGCGGGATTTTAGATACGTGCCGGTGCAGAGGATCACCGCCGGGCAGCGGTATTCCGCGCCGGAGCAGGTAACCACCCCTTTTATCTCTCCGTTCTCCGCCAAAATCCGCGCCACCTCCGCCTGCTTGATCCACAGATTGGGGGTGTTTTCCAGCACGCGCCGCATCTCCCCGGTGTACCGCTGCTTATCCGCCTGGGCCCGGAGGGAATGAACCGCCGGCCCTTTGGAGCGGTTCAGCATTTTGGACTGGATAAAGGTTTTGTCGATGTTTTTTCCCATCTCCCCGCCCAGGGCGTCCACCTCCCGCACCAGGTGGCCCTTGGAGCTGCCGCCAATGTTGGGGTTGCAGGGCATAAGGGCAATGCTGTCCACGCTGACGGTAAAAAGGACGGTTTTCATTCCCAGGCGGGCCGCCGCCAGGGCCGCCTCGCAACCGGCGTGGCCGGCGCCGATCACCGCCACATCGCAAAATTCCCGAATCGCCATTTCCGTCTCACCCTTCCTTTCCAGCGCCGCCGCGGCCGCTGGGGCCGGTAAAAACGCCGCTCACTTTCCCATACAGAATTTGGAAAAAATCTCGTTGACCAGATCCTCTCCCACTTCCTCGCCTAAAATCAGCCCCAGCTGCCGGTAGGCGTCCATCAGGTCGATGGAGTAAAAGTCCTCCGGCAGCCCTTGGCGGACGCTTTCCAGCACCAGGTTCAGGCTCTTTTCCGCCTGTTCCAGCGCCTCCCGGTGCCGCAGGCTGGTAATGGTCACCTGCTGGTTGGTCCCAATCTCCCCTGCGTCAAACATCTCCCGGATCCGGCGCTCCAGCTCCTCCCGGCCGGTGCCCTCCCGGGCGGAAAACAGGATCACCGGGGCTGCCGCCGCCCCTTCCAGCTCCTCCCGGGAAACCTCCGCCGGCAGATCCGACTTGTTCAGAAGGATCAAAGCCCGCCGGCCTTCCAGAAGTCCCAGGATTTCCTGGTCGTCCTGGTTGAGAGGCCGGGAGGAATCCACCACGCACAGCAGCAGATCCGCCTTTTCCGCCTGCTGCCGGGCCCGCTCTACGCCAATCTTTTCCACCTGGTCCTGGGTATCCCGGATGCCCGCCGTGTCCACCAGCCGCAGGCTGATGTCCCCCAGCTGCACGCTTTCCTCCAGGGTATCCCGGGTAGTGCCGGGGATTTCCGTGACAATCGCCCGCTCCTCCCCGGTGAGCAGGTTCAGCAGGGAGGATTTTCCTGCGTTGGGCCGTCCTAAAATAACGGTGCGGATGCCGTCGGAAAGGATCTTCCCCCTTTCCGCCCCTTTCAGCAGGCCGCGGATCTCCTCCAACAGGGGAAGGAGCATCCCTTCCAGCTCTTCCTGGTAGCCTTCCAGGGAAATGTGCTCCGGGTCGTCCAGCGCCGCCTCGATAAAGGCAATCTGGTGCAGGATTTTGCCCCTTAGTTCACGGATTTTTTCCCCCACGCTTCCCTTCAGCTGCTCCAGGGAGGCCCGGCGGGCAAACTCGTTCTGAGACTGGATAAGCCCCATAACCGCTTCCGCCTGGGACAGGTCCAAACGCCCGTTTAAAAAGGCCCGCTTGGTAAATTCCCCTGGCTCCGCCAGCCGGGCCCCATGCCCCAGGGCGGCCTGGAGGATCCGCCGCATCACCAGCGGCCCGCCGTGGCACTGGATCTCCACCGTATCCTCCCCGGTGTAGCTGTGAGGCCCCCGCATGACCAGGGCCAGCACCTCGTCCACCGGCGTCTCCCCGTCGTAGGCAAAGCCATAATGGGCCGTATGGCTTTTGGCCTCCGCCAGCTGTCCCTTCCGCAGGCGAACCAACCGGTCCCCCACGGAAAAAGCCTGGCTGCCGCTGATCCGGACAATTCCAATTCCCCCGTAAGTCAGGCCGCTGGCAATGGCCGCTATGGTATCTGCCATCCCAAAAACCTCCTCTCCTGCAGAAAAGGATGCCACTCGCGCTTCGGATGGCATCCTCTTTCCTCTTTTCTGTCCGCCCTAGGCGGTATCCATTTTTATACAGCCGTTTTTACATGCGGCTTTCCGATTCCATCCTGCCGCCGTAGCCCTTTTCCCTCCGCTCCCGCTTCAGGGAGATAACCACATGGCGGAAAGGCTCTTCCCCTTCGCTGCGGGTGACCACATAGCGGTCTCCCTGGAGGGCCGAGTGGATGATCCGTCTCTCATAGGGATTCATAGGCTCCAGCTCCACGGGTTTTTTGGTCCGCTTCACTTTATAGGAAATATTCCGGGCCAGGTTCTCCAGCGTCTCTTTCCGCCGCTCCCGGTAATTTTCGATATCCACCTTCACCCGCACGTATTCCTCGGTGTACTTGTTGACCACCAGGCTGGTCAGATACTGGAGGGAATCCAGGGTCTGGCCTCTCTTTCCAATGAGGATGCCCATATCGTCCCCCTTCAGGTCGATGTCCATGGTCTTTTCTTCCTCATTGTACTCTACGTCCACTTCCACCTCCATGTGGAGGGTGCGGAAAATATCCGCCAGGAAATCCTTAGCGGTTCCTTCCAGGGAGAATTTCTTCTTGGCTTTGATCACCGCGGGACGGCTTCCGATTCCCAGAATGCCGGAGCTTCCTTTGTCTACTACTTCATATTCCAGCATGTCGCTGGTAATTCCCAGCTGGATCAGCGCCTGCGTAACAGCATCGTCTACATTCTTTGCGGAAACGGTAATGTAATCCATCCTTGAACCTCCCCCTATTTTTTGTGCTTTTCGTTGTACTCGCGCACCATGTTGGCTTTGGCCGCCAGGCTGCCGCTGCCGCCGGATTTACTGCGGTAGTACTCGGTGGACTCTCGGATCTTGGCGTCCCGCGCCTCTTTGTCTATGGTCTTTTCCGCTGCGTTCTGCTGCTGGATTTTTCTGGCGTTGATGGTAGCCTTTTCGTTTAAAGGAGGAAGGCCCTTCTTCGCCCGCTTCTTATTTTTCTTCTCAATGTTGGCCTTGATAATGTCCTCCACCGTGTACCGGGACAGGTGCTTGTTGACAACCAGCTGCTGCAGGATCAGCACCACCGACTGGGTAATCCAGTACAGGCCCAGGAAAGCCGGCAGGGAGATACAGAAAACCACCGACATAATGGGCATCATGTAGTTCATCATCTTCATGCTGCTGGCCGCCGGGTTGTCCGAATTGTCCATATTGGGCTGCTTGGCCATCATCAGTTTGGTGGAGATAAACTGGGATACGCCGGCCAAAATAGGGATCAGGATAATCGGGTGCAGCCGCAGCCCCGGAACCTCCATCAGATTGATGCCCAGGAAGTTGTAAATTACCGACTCATTGTAGTTGGCAAGCTCCGGCACATAGGTGGTAATATCATACACCACCGGGTACAGGGCAAACATCAGCGGCAGCGTCATCAAAGAAGGCAGGCAGCCGCCGGTCATGGAGTATCCGTACTTGTCATAAATCGCCTGCTGCTCCCCCTGCATCCGCAGCATGGCCTGCTGATCCCGGTTTTTGCCCTGATACTTTTTCTGCAGGGCCTGGATCTCCGGCATGACCACCGCGTTCAGCTTCATCATTTTCTGCTGCTTGACCGTCAGGGGATACATCAGCATACGGGTGATAAAGGTAAACACAATGATGCAGACGCCCACATTGACAATGCCAATGTTGCTCAGTACCCAGAAAATTCCCCGCATCAGATAGCCCAGCAGCCAGGCCAGCTGCTTAATAACCGGCCAGTTGGCGTAGGCCGACGCCGCCAAAAAAGTCATATGCTTTCTCCATACCTTTCATCCATATAATACGCCGCTTTCCCGCCCCGCGGCAAGGGCTCCGCCCTCAGGGAACCGGATCGATCCCTCCCTTGGAGAAGGGGTTGCACCGCAGAATTCTCCATAACGCCAAAGCGCCCCCTTTGCATACGCCGTATTTTTCGATTGCCTCCGCGGCGTACTGGGAGCAGGTTGGAATGTATTTGCAGTGATTGTAGCGCTTGAGAGGTGAGAGATTCCGCTGGTAAAAACGGATACAGCCAAGCAACAGCTTCTTCATTCTCCCTCACCCTCCCGTTCCAGCAGCTGATGGTGCCGTCCCAAGTGAAATAAGGCACTTTCGATTTCCTGATAGCTTTTGTCTTTCGCGTTCTGTCTGGCTATTACCACCAGGTCGTAGCCAGCCCTCCATTGTCTCCAATGGGTTCGGAAACTTTCCCGGATCAACCGCTTGATCCGGTGGCGTACCACGCTGTTCCCGACTTTCTTACTGACAGAGATTCCCACTCTGTTTTCCTGGCCCCGGCCCTTCTCCAAAACATACATGACGAGAAGCCTGTTCCCGTAAGATTTACCCTGCTGGTAAACCCGGCCGAAGTCCTCTTTTTTCTTTAAAGAAACAAAATCCATTGCGCTCCCGTTTTCATGTTAAACGGAGATGCCGCGCCAAGCGCGGCAGTTTATGCGGAAAGCTGTTTTCTACCCTTCGCTCTTCTGGCAGCCAGGACCTTTCTTCCGCCCGCCGTGCTCATTCTGGCGCGGAAACCATGGACCTTGGCGTGAGAACGCTTCTTCGGCTGAAATGTCATCTTCATCTGGAAACACCTCCTCTTATCTGGAATAAAGCCGCCTGGGCGGCTTGGCCTCAAGTGTAGCATTTCTAGTATAGGCAAAGAGGTACGTCAAGTCAAGCTTTTTTTTACTTTTCTGTTATCCTCCTTCTATACACGGGTTATCAACAAGTTTTCCACAAAATGTTGATAACTTGTTGATAATCTGTGATTTTTCTTGGGATTTATTTCAAAAATCCCGTTTTTCCAGGCCTTTCTCCGTGGATAACTTATGCACATCCGGGTCAAAAGGGAAAAATTTTGACTTTCCTCATTGAAAAATCCACAGGAGTACGGTAGAATGGAAGAAAATTATTGTGGGTAAGTAGCGTAGTGAGGCAGGAGAACCGTTATGTTGCAGAAAGTCAAAGAAAATTGGGAAGCCATTTTGAATACCTTAAAAGAAGACCAGGAATTGACGGATGTTTCCTTCAAAACCTGGCTTCTTCCTCTGGAGCTGGTTTCCGCGGACGGCCACGTCCTGACCATTCTGTTTCCCGGGGACAAGCCTAGCGTTTCCTATATAGAAAAGAAGTACAAATTTTTCCTTCAGGTGGCCATCGAGGAGGTTACCGGCATCCGCTGCCAGGTGAACTTTATTACGCCCCATGCCAAAGAAGAAGCGGAGGCCAAAAAGAACAGCGTGGATTTAACCCTTTCCATGGAAGCCAACCTGAATCCCCGCTATACCTTTGATACCTTCGTGGTAGGCTCCAACAACAAGATGGCCCACGCCGCCTCCCTGGCGGTGGCCGAATCCCCGGCGGAAATTTACAATCCCCTTTTTATCTACGGGGGCGTGGGGCTGGGCAAAACCCATCTGATGCACTCCATCGCCCACTTCATCCTCAAGCAGAACCCTGCCGCCAAGGTGGTTTACGTGACCAGCGAAAAATTTACCAACGAGCTGATCGACGCCATCCGGAACAAAAACAACATCACCACCACCGAGTTCCGGGAGAAATACCGGAACGTGGACGTGCTGCTGATCGACGATATCCAGTTTATTACTAATAAGGAAAGTACTCAGGAGGAAGTGTTCCATACCTTCAACACCCTCTACGAGGCCAAGAAGCAGATTATCATCTCCAGCGACCGGCCTCCCAAGGATATCGAAACCCTGGAGGAACGGCTCCGCTCCCGGTTTGAGTGGGGGCTCACCGTGGACATCGGCGCGCCGGATTACGAAACCCGCATGGCCATCCTGCGGAAGAAGGAAGACCTGGAAGGGTATAACATTGACAACGAGGTCATCAAATACATAGCCACCAACATTAAGTCCAACATCCGGGAGCTGGAAGGGGCCCTGACCAAGGTGGTGGCCTGTTCCCGCATCACCAAGAAAGAGATTACCCTGGAGCTGGCGGAGGAAGCCCTAAAAGACCGGATTTCCCCGGACCAGGTACAGGAAATTACCCCGGACCGGATCCTGGACGTGGTGGCAGAGCACTTTAAGCTGAAGGCCTCGGACCTGACCTCCGAAAAGAGGAACAAGGAGATTGTGCGGCCCCGGCAGATCGCCATGTACCTGTGCCGGGAAATGACCGACACCCCCCTGATGAGCATCGCCAAGTGCATGAAAAAGAAGGATCACTCCACCATCATCTATGGCATCGACAAAATCACCAAGGAGCTGGAGAAGGATGAAGCCCTTCAATATACCGTCGAGATCCTGAAAAAGAAGCTGAACCCCAGTTGAAAACCGGGGGATAAGGGTGTGGACAGAAGGTGGATATTTTTTCCTTCTGGAACCCTGTGGATAACAAGGGAGTTTTCCTCCCCCTATCCCGGTTCCTTTCACAAGGTTATCCTACAGGAGAAAAAAGACGCATCTCCTGTACCTTCCGGGATTTTCTTTCGCTTGTCCACAATTCCACAGTTCCTAATACGGCTGTTACGAAGAACCTCTTTTAAATATAAGAATCCTACGGGAAAAGGAGTTACCCACAATTATGAAGCTGATTTTTCATAAAACCGATTTGCAGAACGCCATCGCCATCGTTTCCAAAGCCGTCCCTGCCAAAACCACCATGCCCATCCTGGAGTGTATCCTCTTAGACGCTTCCGGGGATGAGATCCGCCTGACGGCCAACGATATGGAGCTGGCCATTGAGACCCGGGTGGAAGGGCAGATTCTGGAGCAAGGGAAAACCGCCATCGACGCCAAACTGTTTTCCGAGATTATCCGCAAGCTGCCGGACAGCGATGTGGTGATAGAGGAGCGGGACGAAAAGGTTTCCATCCTCTGCGAGAAAGCCAACTTCCATATTTCCGGCCGCCGGGGGGACGATTTTGTGGGAATGCCTTCCATTGAGAAGGAACAGCACATCTGCCTTTCCCAGTTTACCTTAAAGGAAACCATCCGCCAGACCATCTTCTCCATCGCCGCCAGCGAAAACAACAAGCTGATGACCGGCGAACTGTTTGAGATGGAAGGGAACCAGCTGAAGGTGGTGTCCCTGGACGGCCATCGGATTTCCATCCGCAACGTGGAGCTGAAGGATTCCTATGATAAGAAAAAGGTGATTGTACCGGGCAAGACGCTGATGGAAATCAGCCGGATCCTGCCAGGGGACAACGAAAAGGAAGTGACCATTTTCTTCAGCCGCAACCACATCCTGTTTGAGTTTGACCAGACGCTGGTGCTGTCCCGGCTCATTGAGGGAGAGTATTTTAAGATCGACCAGATGATCTCCAGCGATTACGAAACCAAGATTACCGTGAACAAACGGGAATTTTTGGACGCCATCGAGCGGTCCACCCTGCTGATCCGGGAGTCGGACAAAAAGCCTATTATCCTGGACATCCGGGAGGGCAGCATGGAGCTGACCCTAAACTCCATGATCGGCTCCATGAAGGAGGACGTGCTGATCCACAAAAAAGGAAAAGACATCCTTATCGGCTTCAACCCCCGCTTTTTGATTGACGCCCTGCGGGTCATCGACGACGAGGAGATCGACATCTATATGGTAAACTCCAAAGCCCCCTGCTTTATCCGGGACCAGGAGAGCCGGTATATTTACCTGATTCTGCCGGTAAATTTTAATGTAACCCGCTGATGGGGATAGGAGAGCCGATGCTGACATTCAAATTAAGGGACGATCATATCAAGCTGGGGCAGCTGCTGAAGGCCATGAGCATGACGGAGACCGGGGCGGACGCCAAGGACGTGATTCAGCAGGGAATGGTCAAGGTGAACGGGGAAATCGAGACCCGGAGAGGGAAAAAGCTGGTGGAGGGGGACGAGGTTCTCTTTGAAGGCCAGACGGTAAAGATTGAAAAATGAAGATTCTTTCCCTGGAACTGCAGGATTACCGGAATTACCGGGAACTCAAGCTGGAGCTTTCCCCGGGCATTAACGTTCTCTACGGAGACAACGCCCAGGGGAAAACCAACGCGCTGGAGGCCATCTGCCTCTGCGCTACCGCCAAATCCCACCGGGGCACCAAGGACCGGGAGCTGATCCGCTTTGGGGAGGAAGAGGCTCACATTAAGGTGATGGTAGAAAAAAGGGGCGTCCCCTGCCGGGTGGACGTGCACCTGAAGAAAAACCGGGCCAAGGGGGTGGCGGTCAACGGCGTGCCTTTGCGCCGGGTGGCGGATCTGTTTGGAATTCTTCACGTAGTTATTTTCTCCCCGGAGGATCTGGGCATCATCAAGGATTCCCCGGCGGAACGGCGGCGCTTCCTGGATATGGAGCTGTGCCAGCTAAGCCGGATCTACGCCCACAACCTGATTCGCTACCACAAGGTAATCGCCCAGCGGAATAAGCTGTTAAAAGAATGGGATGAACAGCCGGAGCTGCGGGACACCCTGGACATCTGGGACCAGCAGCTGGTTTCCTACGGCGTTCCTTTAATTGAAAACCGCCGGTCCTTTATCCGGGATTTGAACCAGCTGGTAAGGGAAATCCATTTTTCCATCAGCGGCGGAAAAGAGCAGGCGGAGCTTTCCTATGTCCCTAATGTGGAGGCGGAGGAGCTGGGACGGGTTTTGGCAAGAGAGCGTTCCCGGGATTTAAAAGCCAGGACCAGCCTCACCGGACCCCACCGGGACGATATGATATTTTTGGTCAACGGCGTGGATGTGCGCCGGTTTGGCTCCCAGGGACAGCAGCGGACCGCGGCCCTTTCCCTGAAGCTGGCGGAAATTGAGATTGTAAAAAAGGTCATCCAGGACAGCCCCATCCTTTTGCTGGACGACGTGCTGTCCGAACTGGATGGAAGCAGGCAAAAGCAGCTGCTTCAGCGGATTTCCCATATTCAGACGGTGGTTACCTGCACAGGCTTAGACGAATTTGTGCACCACTGTTTTCCGATAGACAGGGTCTTCCATATCGAAGACGGAAAATTGACAGGAGGTATTCATGAGCAAGCAGCAGGAATATAACGCGGATCAAATACAGATTCTGGAAGGACTGGAGGCGGTACGGAAGCGGCCCGGTATGTATATCGGCAGCACCTCTTCCCGAGGCCTCCATCATTTGGTGTACGAGATTGTAGACAATTCGGTGGACGAAGCTCTGGCCGGTTTCTGCGATACCATTACGGTGCAGATCAATCGGGACAATTCCATTACCGTGGAGGACAACGGCCGGGGAATCCCGGTGGACATCCAGGCCAAGGCGGGAAAATCCGCCCTGGAAGTAGTGTTCACCGTGCTCCACGCCGGCGGAAAGTTCGGCGGCGGCGGCTATAAGGTGTCCGGCGGCCTTCACGGCGTGGGCGCGTCCGTGGTCAACGCCCTGTCCACCTGGCTGGACGTGGAAATTTACCGGGACGGCCATGTCTACCACCAGCGGTACGAGAGGGGCAAGGCGGAGAAGCCGGTGGAGATCATTGGGGCCTGCAAAAAATCCAAAACCGGCACCAAGGTCCATTTCCTGCCGGACGATACCATCTTTGAGGAGACGGTTTTCGATTACGATACCCTGAAGCAGCGGCTGCGGGAGACGGCCTTTTTGACCAAGAACCTGAAGATCGTCCTGCGGGATGAACGGGGGGAGGAAAAGAAGGAAAAGACCTTCCACTACGAAGGGGGGATCCGGGAGTTTGTCCAGTACCTGAATAAAAGCAAAACCGCCCTGTACGACAAGGTGGTGTACTGCGAGGGCACCAAGGATAAGGTGTACGTGGAGGTGGCCTTCCAGCACAACGATTCCTTTACGGAAAGCACCTATACTTTTGTGAACAACGTGATTACGCCGGAGGGAGGCACCCATCTGTCCGGCTTTAAGAACGCTTTGACCAAAACCTTCAACGATTACGCCCGGAGAAATAAGATCCTAAAGGACAACGAGCCCAACCTGTCCGGGGACGACATCCGGGAAGGCCTGACGGCCATTGTCAGCGTGAAAATCGAGGATCCTCAGTTTGAGGGCCAGACCAAGCAAAAGCTGGGCAACAGCGAGGCCCGGGGCGCGGTGGACGGGGTGGTCAGCGAGCAGGTCACCTACTTCCTGGAGCAGAATCCTGCCATCGCCAAGATTATCTGCGAAAAAGCCATCCTGGCCCAGAGGGCCCGGGCGGCGGCCCGGAAGGCCCGGGACCTGACCCGCCGGAAGACGGCGTTGGAGACCATGTCCCTGCCGGGGAAGCTGGCGGACTGCTCGGACAAGAACCCGGAAAACTGCGAGATCTTTATCGTAGAGGGAGATTCCGCCGGCGGCTCCGCCAAATCGGCCCGCTCCCGGAACACCCAGGCCATCCTGCCCCTGCGGGGAAAAATCCTCAACGTGGAGAAGGCCAGCCTGGACAAGATCTACGGCAACGCAGAGATCAAGGCCATGATCACCGCCTTCGGTACCGGCATCCACGAAGAGTTTGACATCAGCAAGCTCCGCTATCACAAGATTATTATTATGACCGACGCCGATGTGGACGGCGCCCACATCAGCACCCTGCTTTTAACCTTTATCTACCGGTTTATGCCGGAGCTGATCAAGCAGGGCTATGTGTACCTGGCCCAGCCGCCGCTGTTTAAGGTGGAAAAGAACAAGAAAATTTGGTACGCCTACAGCGACGTGGAGCTGGACAAGATCCTAAAGGAGATCGGCCGGGACAGCAACAATAAGATTCAGCGCTACAAAGGCTTGGGCGAGATGGACGCGGACCAGCTGTGGGAGACCACCATGGATCCAGAGAAGCGGATCCTGCGCCGGGTAACCATGAACGAGGAAACCGAGTCGGAGGTGGACGTAACCTTTACCACCCTGATGGGGGATAAGGTGGAGCCCCGCCGGGAGTTTATCGAAGCCAACGCTCAGTACGTGAAGAACCTGGATATTTAAGCGGAGGGAAAGAATGGATCCGACAATTTTTGATTTTGATAAGATTCACGATGTGGATTTGAAAAAAACCATGGAGGAATCTTATATCGACTACGCCATGAGCGTCATCGCCTCCCGGGCCCTGCCGGACGTGCGGGACGGCTTAAAGCCGGTACAGAGAAGAATCCTGTACTCCATGATTGAGCTGAACAACGGGCCGGACAAGCCGCACCGGAAATGCGCCCGTATCGTGGGCGATACCATGGGTAAATACCACCCCCACGGAGACAGCTCCATCTACGAAGCCCTGGTCAAGCTGGCCCAGGATTTCTCCACTCGGTACCCTCTGGTGGACGGCCACGGCAACTTTGGGTCCGTGGACGGAGACGGGGCCGCGGCCATGCGGTACACCGAGGCACGCCTCAGCAAGATTTCCATGGAGATGACCGCGGACATCAACAAGGATACCGTGGATTTTACCCCCAACTTTGACGAGACGGAAAAAGAGCCGGTGGTGCTTCCTTCCCGTTTTCCCAACCTGCTGGTCAACGGCACCTCCGGCATTGCCGTAGGCATGGCCACCAACATCCCGCCTCACAACCTGCGGGAGACCATCGGCGCGGTGGTAAAAATTATCGACAACCAGGTACAGGAAGACCGGGAGACTACCATCGAGGAGCTGCTGGATATTGTAAAGGGCCCGGATTTTCCCACCGGAGCCGTGATTTTAGGAAAATCCGGCATCGAGGAAGCTTACCGGACCGGCCGGGGCAAGATTAAAGTCCAGGCGGTGACGGAGATCGAGGCCATGGCAAACGGCAAAAGCCGGATTGTGGTGACGGAGCTTCCTTACATGGTCAACAAGGCCCGGCTGATTGAAAAAATCGCCGACCTGGTGAAGGAAAAGAAGGTAGACGGCATTACGGACCTGCGGGACGAATCGGACCGGTCCGGCATGCGGATCTGCATTGAGCTGCGGCGGGACGCCAACGCCAACATTGTGCTGAACCAGCTGTTTAAGCACACCCAGCTGATGGATACCTTCGGGGTCATTATGCTGGCCCTGGTCAACAACAAGCCCAAGATCCTGAACCTTTCGGAGATGCTGCACCTGTATCTGGACCACCAGAAGGATGTGGTAACCCGGCGGACCAAATACGACCTGAACAAGGCGGAGGAGCGGGCCCATATTTTGCAGGGCCTTCTGATCGCCCTGGACAACATCGACGAGGTGATCCGGATCATCCGGGGTTCCGCCACCGTCCAGCTGGCCAAGCAGGGGCTGATGGAGCGGTTCGGCTTAAGCGACGCTCAGGCCCAGGCCATTGTGGACATGCGGCTGCGCACCCTCACCGGCTTGGAGCGGGATAAGCTGGAGAAGGAATACCAGGAGCTGCTGCTTCGGATTGAGGAGCTGAAGGCCATCCTGGCGGATGAGAAAAAGCTGCTGGGCGTAATCAAAGAGGAAATCCTTATTATTGCCGAAAAATACGGGGACGACCGCCGGACCAAGATCGGCTACGACACGGAGGATATTTCCGTGGAGGATATGATCCCGGACGAACCCATGGTCATCGCCATGACCAACCTGGGCTACATCAAGCGGATGAGCGTCACCAACTTTAAGAGCCAGCACCGGGGCGGCAAAGGGATAAAGGGGATGCAGACCCTGGAGGAGGACTACATCGAGGATCTGCTGATGACCACCAACCACCACTTTATCATGTTCTTTACCAACCTGGGCAAGGTATACCGGTTAAAGACCTACGAGATCCCGGAGGCGGGCCGCACCGCCCGGGGTACCGCCATTGTGAACCTGATCCAGCTGGCGCCGGGCGAAAAGGTAACGGCCATTATCTCCCTGAAGGAATACAAGGAAGGGCGCTACCTGTTTATGGCCACCAAGCAGGGCATGGTCAAAAAGACGGACATCCGGGATTACGAAAACATCCGGAAATCCGGTTTGGCCGCCATCTCCCTGCGGGACGGGGACGAGCTGATTGAGGTTAAGTTTACGGACGATACCAAGGATATGATCCTGGTGACCCGCCGGGGCCAGTGCATCCGCTTCCACGAAACCGACGTTCGCTCCACCGGGCGCACCTCCATGGGCGTTATCGGCATGAAGCTGGATCTGGGGGACGAGGTCATCGGCATGCAGATGAACACCCAGGGCGAATCCCTGCTGATTGTTTCCGAAAACGGCATGGGCAAGCGCACCCTGATGGAGGAGTTCACCCCTCAGAACCGGGGCGGCAAGGGCGTCAAATGCTATAAGATCAGCAACCGCACCGGAGCCATCGTCGGCGCTAAGGCGGTAAAGGAAAATCAGGAAATCATGCTGATTACCACCGAAGGCATTATCATCCGCATGAACGTAGAGGATATTTCCACCCTGGGCCGCATTACCTCCGGGGTGAAGCTGATCGACATGGAAAAGGACATCCGGGTGGCCAGCATTGCCAAGGTCCGGGAGAGCGCCCAGGAAAGCGATGAGCAGATTCTGCTGAAGCGGGAAAACGAAACGGAAAAATAGGGGGAAAAAGAATGGCTTGTCGTATTGTCACCGGCTCAGCCACCGACAT
>CALWEC010000045.1 GCA_944376945.1 uncultured Lachnospiraceae bacterium
ACGCTTTCCTCGTTGAAGGCCCACAGATCCTCCAGGGAACCGCCGCCCCGGCCTACAATCAGACAGTCCAGGCCCATGGCGTCCAGGGTTTGGATGCCCCGGACAATACTGGGGGCCGCTTGCTCCCCCTGCACCAGCGCCGGATACAGAATCAGCTGCACAAAAGGGTTCCGCCGGGCGGAAATACTGGCAATATCCCGGATCGCCGCACCGGTGGGGGAAGTGACGACGCCGATTTTCCGGGCAAACCGGGGGATCGGCCGTTTGTACTCCGGGGCGAACATGCCCATCTCCGCAAGCTTTTGTTTCCGCTCCTCAAACTGCCGGTACAGCTCCCCCACGCCGTCCAGTTCGATCTCCTTGGCGTACAGCTGGTACTTTCCCTCCCGCTCATAGACCATAATGCTGCCGGCCGCCAGCACTTTCTGCCCTTCCTCCAACCGAAAACGGAGACCGGCCCTCTGCCCGGCAAACATAACCACCGAAAGCGTACCCGTCTCGTCTTTTAACGTAAAATAAATATGGCCGGAGGAATGGTATTTGCAATTAGAAACTTCGCCCTTCACCACAATAGAGCGAAGGGCGTAGTCCGTGGCAAACAGATTTTTGATATAGGCGTTGACTTGGCCTACCTTATATATGTTTCCGGTCCTCTTCATGGGCCGCCTCAAGACCTTTCACCAGTTTTCCCAAAATTGCGTTGACAAATGCCGGGGAATTTTCTCCCCCATAGACTTTGGCCAGCTCCACCGCCTCGTTGATGGCCACCTTTTCCGGAATTTGCTCGTCCAGGAATATTTCATAGGCGGCCAGCCGCAGGATGGTCAGCTCCACCTTGCCCATGCGGCCGGTTTTCCAGCCCTCCGCCACCGCGTTAAGCCGGCTGTCCAAGTCCTCCAAATGTTCTTCCACCGCCAGGGCCCGCTGCCGGATTTCCTCCCGGTGCTCCTGGCTCAGCTCTTCCAGTTCTCCTACGTACAGCGCGCACCGCTCCTGGTATTCTTCATGATCGCAGAATTCCTTCTGGAACAGCGCCTTAAAGGTATGCTCTCGAATCTGCTTCCGTGTCATACTGTACCTTCCGTCAAGGCCGGTCCCGGTCTACCACTACGCCGGCAATTTTAATATTCACGTCCAGCACGGAAAAGCCTGTCATGTTTTCAATGGCCGCCTTTACCTTGTCCTGTACCACCGCCGCCACGTCCGGGATGGTATAGCCAAACTGGAGGTTCAGGGACATGTACACGGAAACCTTGTCCTCCATCACCTCCACCTTTACCCCCTTGGAGAGGGTTTTCATCCCCAGCTTGGCAATCAGCTCCCGGGTAATGTTGTCTGCCATGGAATGAACGCCTTCCACCTCCATGGCCGCCAGCCCGGCGATAATGGCGAACACCTCGTCCGCAATGATGACCTGGCCGATTTTATCCTTCTCATGAATCACATGGGTACTTCTGACCTCAGTTTCTTTTCCCATAAAGCTACCTCCTGCTTCCGCCCTACCGGCGGATCCATCCATTACGGAGAAAGGCTCCGCATTTCTTTGGTCATTATACCAAAAAGGGGAGGAAGATGCAAGGGGACAAAACGCGGCGGCCGGAGGCCGGTGTAAAACGCAGCGGCCGGAGGCGCCTGCAAAACGCCGCGGCCCGGAGGGGCCTCCGGCGGAAAATTCCTCCGCCGGCCGGCTTTTTCTGCTGAATTCTCTCTGGGAACCGTTTTTTCCCGCCTTCCACACGGCTTTTTCAGACGAAATCTCCCAGAAAGCCGTCCTCCTTCTTGGGCGATCGGCTTTTTCAAACGAAATCCCCTAAAAAGCCGTCCTTCCCCGCAAGCGATCGGCTTTTTCAAACGAAATCTCTCTGGGAGCCGTTCCAAGTCTTCCGGGCTGAAAAACATATGGGCCGAAGAACATACGGGCTAAAAAATATCCAGGCCGCAATACTTTCTCCAGTGATAAAGGCTTTTCAGGTTTCGGAAATGAATACCTCCCGGCCCAGATGAAACGAATAAATCCAGGTCTCCTTCACCGGCTTTCCTAGGGCCCGCTCCAATGCCTCCCGGTACAGGGCCAGCTGGGACTGATAACGGCGGCGCAGGGTTTCCTCCCTAGCTGCGTCTGTTTTATAGTCCACCAGCACCAGACCGTCCGCTTCCTCCAGGAACAAGTCGATGATCCCTTGCACCAGCACCAATTCTTCCGCTGAACCAGACGGCAGCCGTTCTTCCGCCTCCTGCTTGGCTGGGGTTCCACTGGTCGCGCCGGCTGCTCCGGCGGCCTCCGCAATGCTTGTCCGAAGTTCCCCCGGCAGCCGGGAAACCGGGAGCCCCATCACAAAGGGCTGCTCGGTCTGCCGCTTTCCCCGCCGGAAGGCCTCCTGGACCCGCCGTCCCAAAGGGCTTCGGTAAAAGCGGGCAATGTCCTCCGGATCTATGGGGGCGGTTTCCGGAATCTCGCCGCTTACGCGGCGGATGGCTTCCTGGATAGCTTCCAGGTTTTCCCCGTCCTCCGGGGAAAGACGCTCCAATACCCGGTGGTACAAGGTGCCCCGGAGGGCGGCGCCTGCGGCTCCGGTGGCTCCGCCGCCGGCCGCCTGCTGAGGACTGGCGGAGGCGGCGCTTGCGGCGCCGGTGGCTGCGGTGGCTGCGGTGGCTCCGCCGGCCGCCTGCTGAGAACTGGCGGAGGCGGCGCTTGCGGCTCCGGTGGCTGCGCCACCTCCGCCGGCCGCCTCCTTCAGCTGGGAGACCGAGTAGGCGGAGCGGATTTCCGT
>CALWEC010000046.1 GCA_944376945.1 uncultured Lachnospiraceae bacterium
CTGTGACGAAGGACTCCCCGGAGTGCCTGCGGCGTCCGGCCAAAAAGGGGCTGGAATCCTACGTAACCGGCTGGGGCCCCAATGAATACACCGCCACCGGGACCCTAAAGGATTACGATGTGACGGAACAGCTGAAGGATATCCAGGAACCGGCGCTGGTCATCAGCGGAGGCAACGACCTTTGCACCCCTTACGTGGCCAAATACATGTACGACCACATTCCACAGGCGGAATGGGAGTTGTTCCGCACCTGCCGCCACATGTGCTTTGTGGAGGACACCGACCATTACGTGGAACGGCTGAAACAATGGCTGAACCAGTGGGATTAGCCTGCGGAACCGTCCCCTGCTTTCCGGCATACACTGGTTAAAAACGGAGGTTCACGTTGCAGGATATCCTGTTTTCCATGCCGGTGCTGCTGGCCGGCATGGGCATGAACATTCTGCTGGGCCTGTATTACCAGGTAGGAATGCGGCGGGAGTCCTTCCAACTGCGCCGGCTGCTGGACGGCATTGCCAAGGCGGCCGTGGTAGGGGCGGCCTTTATCGGACTGGCTTTCTGTTTTGACCGAATCGACCTGTCCTCCCTGGGGATCTCCCCTTCCATTATCATGCACTCGGCTATCTGCCTGTATATCGGGAAGGTGGCGGCCCACCTGTCCAAGATTCTGGGGATCGCCGCCAAAAAAGACGAGACCGGCCAATAGGCCTTTACCGCGCAGCCGCCCCAAGGAAATCCTTGGGGCGGCTGTTTCCGCGCCAGACGGCGCGCTTTTCGGTTTTTTATTTTGCCAGGTTCATCAAAATCTCGTTGCTCCGGGCCACAAAGGCGGACATTTCCTCCGGGGACAGAGGCGCATGGCTGATCCGGGCCAGATCGTACAGCTGCCGGCAGATGGTCGGCACCTGCGGCGAATCCTTGTGCTCCCGGACAAATTTCACCAGCGCGTTGTTGGCGTTGAGCACCAAGGTTTCCTGGGAATCCCCGGCCATATCGCCCATGCCGTACATCCGCATCATCTCCTGCATCCGGCGGCTTTCCTCGGAGAGGGTGATCATGGCGGACAGCTTCTCATCCTTCAGATCCTCCACCTTCACCGTCAGCTTCTCCTTGCCCAGGGCGTCCTGGAAAATCTTGGACAGTTCCTCCTCCCGGGCCTTCTGCTCCTCCTCGGTGGCAGGCGCTTCCTCCGACTTAAAGGATTCCGTTACCTCCGCGTCGATGCGGGTAAATTTCAGGCCCTGGTTTTTCTGCTCCAGCAGCGTGATAAACGGCGTGTCGATGTTGGTGGGCAGGATCACCGCGCGGAGGCCGGCGTCCTTGTACATCTTCACATACTGGCCCTGCTGCTGTTGGTCGGTGACGTAGACAATCTTCTTATTCTCGCCCTCGGTGAGATCCGCCAGGGTCAGGTATTTGCCGTCCAGATCCTTAAACAGGATGCTGTCCTTCATCTTCTCGTAGAACTTTTCGTCCTTCAGGCAGCCAAACTTGATGAACGGATGGATGTCGTCCCAGTATTTCTCGTAGGACTCCCGCTCCGTCTTGCACATGCCGGTCAGCTTATCCGCCACCTTCTTGGTGATATAATCGGACACCTTGCGGACAAAGCCGTCGTTCTGCAGGGCGCTCCGGGACACATTCAGCGGCAGGTCCGGGCAGTCGATGACGCCTTTTAACAGCATCAGGAACTCCGGGATTACTTCCTTAATATTGTCCGCGATAAACACCCGGTTGTTGTACAGCTTGATGGTGCCCTCCAGGGAATCGTACTCTGTGTTGATCTTCGGGAAGTACAGGATGCCCTTCAGGTTAAAGGGATAGTCCATGTTCAGGTGGATCCAGAACAGGGGCTCCTTGAAATCCAGGAACACCTTCCGGTAGAAGGCCCGGTACTCCTCGTCCGTGCAGTCGCTGGGCCGCTTGGTCCACAGGGGATTGGTGTCGCTGAGGGATTCTTTCTTCGGCTTTTCCTCCTTGGCCTCCTCCTTCTTGTCCCCGGCTTCCGGTTCCCCAGCTTTCTCCGCCCCTTCCGCGGCCTCGCCACTCTCCGGGGCTTCCGGCTCTACGGTCTCCACCGCCGCCTCCGCCTGGGCCTCCTCCCACTCCTTCCGGGTGTACAGATAGATCTCCACCGGCATGAAGGAGCAGTATTTGGTGATAATCTCCCGGGCCCGGTACTCTTTGCAGAATTCCCCGCTGTCCTCGTTCAGGTACAGGGTGATCTCCGTGCCCACGTCCTGGCGGCTGCCCGCCTCCATGGCGTACTCAGTGCCGCCGGAGCACTCCCAGTGGACCGGCTCCGCCCCCTCCCGGTAGGAACGGGTGTCGATGGTCACCTTGTCCGCCACCATAAAGGCGGAGTAAAAGCCCAGGCCAAAGTGGCCGATGATCTGGTCGTCGCTGGTCTTATCCTTATATTTTTCCAGAAACGCGGTGGCGCCGGAGAAGGCGATCTGGTGGGGATACTCGTCCACTTCCTCCGCCGTCATGCCCAGGCCATCGTCCAGGAAGCGGATGGTTTTTTCCTCCTCGTCCAGGATCACGTTGACCTTGGGGACAAAGCCCTCCGGGAAGGTATACTCCCCCATCCACTCCAGCTTTTTCAGCTTGGTCACCGCGTCGCATCCGTTGGAAATCAGCTCCCGGAAGAAAATATCGTGGTCGGAATACAGCCACTTTTTGATAATGGGGAAAATATTTTCACTGTTGATGGAAAGGCTTCCCTGCTTCTTGCACATACCAAACATCTCCTTTTCCCGGCGCGGATGGCCCGCGCCCGATATTCTCATAATCCAAACATCAATATAGTACAAGGCCAGGCAAAAGTCAATAAAAAAATGTAAATATTTTATTTACTTTCTGTTACTCTTCTGGGAAGAGTGCTGATTTCCCTCCCCGTTTTTTCTTTTTCTTTTATAAGATTTCACAATTTCTTCATAAATTATTTGACTTTATCCTAAAACCGTGATATGGTTAAGGCAGCCGCAGAAGCGGCCAACCTATTACCTATTTTTCTTTTTCGGAGGTATCGCATGAGAGGTACAGTGAAGTGGTTTAACAACCAAAAGGGGTACGGATTCATTTCCGACGCGGAAGGCAACGATGTGTTCGTCCATTACTCCGGCCTGAACATGGAAGGCTTCAAGACCCTGGACGAGGGCGCGGAAGTGGAGTTTGACGTGGTCAACGGCGCCAAAGGCCCCCAGGCTACCAACGTAACCAAGCTGTAATCTGCGTGAAAGCCTGTACCTTTTCTGCGTAGAAGGTAAGACATTTTCACTGGTCCGGCAGGGCTTGCCCCTTCCGGGCCGTCAGAGACCGAATGTACGTTGTTAAAATGGGAAACGGGGCTGTGCGGAAGGCACAGCCCCGTTTCCCATTTTATGGTAGATCCAACTGGTTACTCGCCAAAGTACCGCTTCAGCAGGCCGGCAAACGCGCGTCCGTGACGTGCCTCGTCCCGGGCCATCTCGTGCACGGTGTCGTGGATGGCGTCCAGGTTGGCCGCCTTGGCTCTCTTGGCCAGATCCGCCTTGCCGGCGGTGGCGCCGTTCTCGGCCTCTACCCGCATCTCCAGGTTCTTCTTGGTGCTGTCGGTTACTACCTCGCCCAGCAGCTCCGCAAACTTAGCGGCATGCTCCGCTTCCTCCCAGGCAGCCTTCTCCCAGTACAGGCCGATCTCCGGATAGCCTTCCCGGTGCGCTACACGGGCCATGGCCAGGTACATGCCCACCTCGGAGCACTCGCCCTGGAAGTTGGCGCGCAGGTCCGCCAGGATGTCCTCGCTGACGCCCTGGGCTACGCCCACCACGTGCTCGGCCGCCCAGCTCATCTCGCCGGTCTGCTCACGGAACTTGCTGGCCGGAGCGCCGCACTGAGGGCATTTCTCCGGAGCCGCCTCGCCTTCGTACACATAGCCACATACTTCGCACACAAATTTCTTCATGGTAAAATCTCCTTTGCTATAAAATAGTAATGATTCTTATTTCCGTTTTTACTTTAGCACATCCCGTCCGGCTTGTCAACCGGTTTTTTCGCTTTTTTCTTTGCAGTCCCGGCAGGTCCCGTGGAACAGCACCGTGCAGCCTTCCACCTCCTCTGGGAAATCCTCCCGCAGGCGGATAGGGCTGGGAGGCGCCTGCTCCGGCGGCACGTCCATCACCCGGCCGCAGCAGGTACAGTGATAGTGGTAATGGGGGGATACGTTGGCGTCGTACCGCTCCACTCCATCGCCGCAGCAGATCTTCTGGATTTCCCCTAAGGAGACCAGCAGGGACAGGTTCCGGTACACGGTGCCCAGGCTGATCTTGGGATTGGCCTCCCGCACGTCCCGGTAGACCATCTCCGCTGTAGGGTGGTCCCGCCGCTCCATCAGGTATTCCTTGATCGCTTCCCGCTGTCTGCTGTATTTCATCATAGGCAACGATCCTTTCTGCAATAATAATAACCATTATCATTATAAGAAAGGGCCGCGGAGCTGTCAAGGGGTTTTCGATTTTTCCTCCAAAAGCTTCCGGATCCACTGGGCCGCGCCGCCTTCCTGGCAGGGTGGGAAGGTTTCCCCGGCCAGGGCGCGGATCTCCGGCTCCGCGCTTTCCGGGGCGGCCGAACGGCCGGCGAAGGCCAGCATACTCCGGTCGTTTTCGTTGTCCCCCAGGGCCGCCGTCTCCTCCTGCGGGACTCCCAGGCGAGCTGCCAGCCAGGCCAAGGCGCTGCCCTTGTCCGCTCCCAGCCGGTTGATTTCCAGGTTCCAGTCGGAGGAGGAGGTAATCTGCACCTGGGGCCAATGCCGGATCTGGTCCCGGATCCGGCGGCGCTTGTCCGGGTCGTGGACCGCGATGAAAATTTTTTCTACTCCGAACCCCTGCTCTTCCAGGAAGGCCGCCAAATCTTCCCGGGGATTTTGGCGGAAGATAGGCATCCGGCCCGGGAAATACCGGGCCAGGTATTCCGGAAGCCACTGCCAGTTGTAAATCCGATTGCCGCAGTAGACACAGCTGTAAACCCCTTCCTCCACCAGCATCCGCAGCAGCTTGGCCGCCTCTGGCGCCGCCATCAGCACCTGGCGCAGCAGCTTCCGCTCCTGGACGTCCTGGATCATAGCCCCATTGGAGGAAATGACATAGCGCAGCCCGGGCAGGGATAAAATCTCCTCCGGGATGGCGGCCAGGGACCGGCCGCTGGCGGGAACCACCGGGACGCCCTGGGCCAGCGCCTGCCTCAGCGCTTCCAGCACATCCGGCGGGATGGGCTTCCCTGCCGGAATCAGCGTCCCGTCCAAATCTGTGGCAATCAGCCGCACCATCGCTGTTTCCTCCTCTCTCGGGATGCGCCGCACGCGCCTGAGGCGGCCGGCTCCTCCACCGCTGCTTTTCGTTTTTACCGCATTCAGTATAGCGGATTCCCACTGGAAACGCAATAAACTTCCGAAAAATATTTCTGTTCTTCAGAAAACGCATTGCCGGTTTCGGAATTTTATGCTATATTTAAAGCGCCGTATCCATTCCTCTCTATTTTTCCGGCGCCATTCCGGCGGCCGGGCCAGGAAGGACTTCCCATGCGTTTTCGTTTATTGAAAAAAATTCCGGCCCGCGCCTGGCCGTTCCTGATCCTTATTGCCGTTACCCACCTGGCCGTCTACTATGTGCCCATGAGCCTCAACCAGGGGCGGCTCCACTATGACCTGACCACCGCCCTGGACCGGGCGGTTCCTTTTCTTCCCTTGTCCGCCGTTCCCTATGTGCTGGCCTTCCCTTACTGGATCCTTGGCTTCCTGTACGCCGCCTCCCTGGGGAAACGTCCCTTTTACCGGGTTTTTGCCGCCATTGAGCTGGCCCATCTGTGGGCCTTCTGCACCTATCTGGTTTTTCCTACCACCATCGCCCTGCCGGACATCCCGGCGGACCGGCCTTTTGGCTGGCTGGCGGGCCTGGTCTACTCTCTGGACGAACCGGTGAACCTGTTCCCCTCCATGCACTGCTACGTCAGCTGGATGATCTGGCTGAGCGTCCGGGGGCAGGCGCAGGTCCCCCGGGGAACCCGCCGTTTCTGCCTGGCCTTCTCTCTGCTCGTCTGCGTTTCCACCCAAACCCTCAAGCAGCATTACCTGGCGGATCTGGTGTCCGGCGTGCTGCTGGCGGAGGCGGCTTTCTGGGTTTCCGGCTGGGGGAGACGGTTTTTTCACTCCCATTTTAGAAAAAGTTCACTTCCACTCCCTTAGAAAAATGCTATAATAAAGTGATGATACCAAAAACGGGTGCCAGCCTCCGGCGTATCCGGCCAAAGGGGCGGCCCGTTTCAGAAAGGATCCTGGGTATGGCTTCTTTTGTAGAGATGAAACAGGTACATAAGGTGTACCAAATGGGGGAAATCCAGATCTGCGCCGTAGACGGCATTGACTTTTCCATTGAAAAAGGGGAATTTGTGGTCATCGTAGGCCCCAGCGGCGCCGGCAAGACCACCGTCCTGAACATTCTGGGCGGCATGGACCGGGCCACCAGCGGGGAAATCTGGGTGGACGGCACCGATATTGCCCGGTTGAACAGCCGTCAGCTGATCGGCTACCGGCGGGACGAAATTGGCTTTGTCTTTCAGTTCTACAACCTGATTCAGAACCTGACGGCTCTGGAAAACGTGGAGCTGGCTTTGCAGATCTGCAAAAACCCTCTGAACGCAGAGCAGGTGCTGGAACAGGTAGGCTTGGCGGACCGGCTGAACAACTTTCCGGCCCAGCTTTCCGGCGGCGAACAGCAGCGGGTGGCTATCGCCCGGGCCCTGGCCAAAAACCCCAAGCTTCTGCTGTGCGACGAGCCCACCGGCGCCCTGGATTACCAGACGGGCAAATCCATCCTGAAGCTGCTCCAGGACACCTGCCGGGAGATGGGCATGACGGTGATTGTCATCACCCACAACTCAGCCATCGCCCCTATGGCCGACCGGATTATTGAGATCAAAAACGGCAAGGTGGGCCGGATCCGCCTGAACGAACAGCCTAAACCGGTAGAAGAGATCGAGTGGTGATTCCATGAAACAGGCACAGAGAAAAAACTTTTTCCGGGAAATCCGCGGCAGCCTGAACCGCTGGCTCTCGCTGCTGTTTATATCCGCCCTGGGCGTGGCCTTTTTTTCCGGCATCCGCTCCTCGGAGCCGGATATGCGGCTTTCCGCGGATCAACTGTACGACCAGACAAACTTTATGGACATCCGGGTGCTGGGCACCCTGGGGGTAACGGAGGACGACCTGGAGGCCATCCGCCAGATCCCCGGCGTGGAGGACGCGGAAGGCCTGGTATCCCTGGAAGCCTTGGCCTACGACGGCGAGGAGGAGCTGACCGTGCAGGTCTCCACCCTGACCCAGCGGATCAGCCAGCCCATCCTGAACCAGGGCCGGCTGCCGGAGAACGCTTCCGAATGCCTCCTGGACATCAACCTGGCCGAAAGCTACCCACTGGGCAGCACCCTCTCCCTGTACGGGGAGGACGACGGGGCCGAAGCGCCGGAGGACGGGGAAGAAACCGTGGAGGAGGACGAAGAAACCGCGGAGGACGGGGAGGATTCCGAGACAGACGGCACGGAGCTCTCCGACACCCTGGCCGTCACCGATCTGACGGTCACCGGCTATTTTTCCAGCGCCGCCTATCTGTCCTTTAACCGAGGGACCGCCTCCATCGGGGACGGCAGCCTGGACGGGCTGGTGCTCCTGCTTCCGGAAGCCTTTTCTTCGGATTATTATACGGAAATCTACGCCACCGTCTCCGGGGCCAAGGCCCTGACCTCCATGACGCCG
>CALWEC010000047.1 GCA_944376945.1 uncultured Lachnospiraceae bacterium
TCTGGATATTTCATACCTATGTATTATCATAATATATAATACAATGCAAGCAAAAAGTAAGAGAGCAGCAGAAAAATGTTGCTTTTCCGCCACTCTCTCTTCTAATTATGACTTTGCGATTGCCCTACCGCGGCCCGCGCTTCCTCCGCCTCCCCCAGGAAGGATTCCAGGTACGTTTGATTTTCCGGATAGGCGCTTTCCGCCGCCAGCTCCTCCAGGCGGCCCTGGTAACGCTCCGCGTAGTCCCGGTAAGCCGCCTCCCCCAGGCGCCCGTAGGCCTTCCACCAGTGGACCGCCGTCTCCTTGCACTCCCAGGCCTCCGCCGCTTCCAGGTACAGGCCGAACTCCGGCAGATCGTAGAAATCGTGGCCGTCCCGGTAATAGCAGATAGAAGCGAAATCCCCCTCGTAGTAATAGTAATCCATGCTGTCCAGATAGTCCGCCAGGGACAGGCTCCAGGAATCCTCCCCGGAGATCCGGCCTACCGCCACCGGCACCGCCCCGGCCAAGAGCAGAAGGCAGAACAGCAGCACCGCCGCCCGGACGGCCAGCCCCAGAAGGCTGACCCGGTTCTTGTCTTTATTCCGCGCCATTTTCTTCCACCACCTTCCGCACCGCCGGCGTCAGGGCCTCATAGTCCTCGCTGTACTCGGCCTGCCGCAGCGCCTTCACCGCCTCCGAATCCATCCCCAGGTACAGCTGCAGGCCGGTGCTCACCTCCGCCGCCGCTTCCTCCGCAAACGCCCAAAACGCCGGATCCTGGGAATCCAGCCTCTCGTACTGTTCCAGGACCATGTTGGCGCTCCGAAGCAGGGAGGTAAGGTTGGAGTCCACCAGGTCCGGTTCCTCCCCGGCCTCCGTTCCCGTCCCGGCTCCCGCCTCCCCGGCTTCCGGTTCCAACACCACGGCCTCCGGATCCTCCGCCTCCCGGCGCAGCCAGTACCGCAGGTCCTCCAGGTCCCGCCGGTAGGCTCCCAGCCGGTAGGCCAGCTCCCCGGCTTCCTCGTATTTGTCGTAGGCGCTTCCGTAGAGGGTTTCTTCCAGCAGCAGCGCATAGCAGCGGGTGTACTGGCCGTCCTGGTACCACTGCTCCAGCCGCTCCACATACGCCTCCTGCCCTTCCTCCCGGCGGGTGTCCTCCCGCATCTCGAAATACACCGAAACCGCCAGGCAGGCCAGGAAAATCAGCACGCAGCCTAAAATCAGCCCGTTTAACACCCGCTTGGCAATCCGCAGCCGGGAGGCGGCCACTACCCGCTCCTTCTTTTGCTGATACTGGGTTTCCCAAGCTTTCTCCCGGCGGATTTTTTTCCGGTAACGGGGGTTTTCCGCTCCGCAGTACGGGCAGCGGGGCTCCTCGCTGGAATAATCCGCGTAACAGGACGGACATTTCATCGCCTTTCCTCCTCCCTGTCTCCTACGGCGTCTCCAGGCGGGCGCCAATCTCCTGGGCCCACCGCTCCGCCTCCTCCTGGCTGTCCTCCCAGGTGGGAAGCGCCTCCAACTCCTCCTGGGTCACCTGCAGCCGCTCCGTCAGGAAGCCGCAGATTTCCTCGTCCCAGCCGGCCAACAGATCCTCGTTCCCCCGGTACGCCGCGTCCGAGACCGCCTCCCGGGCCGCCTTCCGGGCGTTCCCACAGTCTACCAGCAGGATTCGCAGCTGCCACTCGGGAAGCGTTTCCCCGGCGTCCAAAAGCGCCTCCGCCTCCCGGGCCGCCTGCACCCCTCCCCAGACGTCCGCCGTCTCCCAATATTTGTCGTACCGGTTTCCATACAGGCTGTGCTCCCCCAGGAACTGGGAAAGCTCCCCGTACTGGCCGTCCTGCCACAGCTGCTCCAGCTGCTGCGCCCAGGCTCCGTCCTCCGCCAGCTGGCTTTCCCGCTCCTCCCCAGGGCCGGAGCGGAATACCGCCGCCGCCACCCCCAGGAGCAGGGCCACCGCGCCGGCGGCCAATACCAGCCGCAGCCCCCACCAGAACCCCTTGCGGGAAAGCAGCTCCGGCAGCTGGTCCAGCGTCCGCAGCCGGTTCCGGTGCCGCCGCCGGGCTTCCTGCTCCCGCCGCTGCACTGCCTGAGGGTTTTCCAGCTGGCAGTAGGGGCAGGCGTCCAGGCGGTCCTCGTACTCCGCCCCGCACCGGGGGCAGCGGACCCGCTTGGGTTCCCCGGGCCCCGCCGCGGCCGTTGGCTTTTGCCCTCTCACCGTGCCTCTCCTCCCCTCCGAAGCTTTTTGCGTTTTCCTCTGCTTCTGCCTTTTCTAAAAATTATACCATCTTCCGGGCAAATGGCATACCGGAAATTTTCGGGCAAAGGGCATACCCGAAATTTCCGGATAGAAATCGGGTTCAGAATTTGCTATAATGAGGAAAGCCCAAATTTCATTTCCATAGGAGGTAAACCATGAAAATTGTCATCATTGGAGCCGGCGCCATGGGCGGCCTGTACGGGGCCTATCTGAGCCGGAAAAATCAAGTAATTATGGTGGATACGGTGGAGGCGGTGGTTCAGACGATCCGGGAAAAAGGGATTACCGTCCGGGAGCCGGACGGCAGCGAACATGTGTACAAAGAAAATATTACCGCGTACCGGTCCGGCCAGTGCCCGGAAAAAGCCGATCTGATTATCCTGTTTGTAAAATCCATTTACCTGGAAAGCGCTTTGGAACAGAACAAAGAGCTGTTCCACCAGGATGCCATTGTCATGTCCCTGCAGAACGGGGCGGGGAATGACCGGAAAATTGAAAAATACGTCCCGAAGGAGCGCATCATCATTGGGACCAGCAAACACAGTGCCCGCTCCGAAGGCTGCGGCGTGGTAAGCCATGCCGGAAAAGGCGAGACTACCATCGGAAGCAACCATGGCGCGGAGGAGCTTCTGAAAAGAGTGGAAGCGGCGCTGAAGGGCTGCGATTTTGAGACGGTGATTTCCCATGATATCCAGCGGATCATCTGGAGCAAGCTTTTTGTAAACCTGTCGGTAAATACCTTTACCGCTATCACCCAGACGCCCATCGGCTATATGATCCAGAATGACTATGCCTGGAATTTTGCCAAACGCCTGATCTACGAGGCGGTGGAAGTGGCGGAGGAAGACGGCACCTATTTCGACCGGAGAGAGGTGCTGGCCAACGTACACAAGGTGTGCGAGGATGCCAAAAATGGCTATTCCTCCATGTACCAGGATCGGAAAAGAAAGCTTCGCACCGAAATCGACGCCATCAATGGGGCGATTGTAGAACAGGCTAAGCTCTATGGGGTGCCAGTCCCCTATAATACGCTGATCGTAGATTTGATCCACGCCATCGAGGGCGCGTATGAATATTACGACTGATCCACGGAAATTTTCCGCCGGAATTCCCTCCTTCCCTTGTACACCTCCCCAGAAAATGCTATAATCATCGGCAACAAGCCGATTTCCCGCCGCTTCCCGCGGCCGGGGCCCATGCCACAACCCCAACAGGAGGCACCCATGAAAAACCGAAACCTGTCCCTGATGACCGATCTGTACGAGCTGACGATGATGCAGGGATATTTCCATGAAAATACCCGCGAGGTGGTAATCTTCGACATGTTCTACCGCCAAAACCCCTGCGGCAGCGGCTACGCCATTATGGCGGGGCTGGAGCAGCTGATGGACTATATCCAGCAGCTGCATTTTACCTACGAGGACATCGATTACCTGCGTTCCCTGGGAATCTTTTCCGAGGATTTCCTGGAATACCTGCGGGGCTTCCACTTCTCCGGCGACCTTTACGCCATCCCGGAGGGGACGGTGGTGTTCCCCTACGAGCCCCTGGTCAAGGTGGTGGCTCCCATTATGGAGGCGCAGCTGATTGAGACGGCCCTGCTGAACCTGATCAACCACCAAAGCCTCATTGCCACCAAGGCGTCCCGGGTGGTCTGGGCCGCCCAGGGAGACGGCATTCTGGAGTTCGGCCTGCGCCGGGCCCAAGGGCCGGACGCCGGGACCTACGGCGCCCGGGCGGCCATCATCGGCGGCTGCCGCGCCACCAGCAACGTGCTGGCCGGGCAGCTGTTCCATGTGCCGGTGACCGGCACCCACGCCCACAGCTGGATTATGAGCTTCCCGGACGAGCTGACGGCGTTCCGCAATTACGCCAAGCTGTATCCCCAAGCCTGCATCCTGCTGGTGGACACCTACAACACCCTGAAAAGCGGCGTGCCCCACGCCATCCAGGTCTTCCAGGAAATGCGGGAGGCCGGCGTAACCTTTGGGCTTTATGGCATCCGCCTGGACAGCGGGGATCTGGCCTATCTGTCCAAGGAGGCCCGCCGGATGCTGGACGAGGCCGGGTTCCCGGACGCGGTGATCTCCGCCTCCTGCGATCTGGACGAGTACCTGATCCACAGCCTAAAGGACCAGGGGGCCCAGATTACCTCCTGGGGGGTCGGCACCCATATGATCACTTCCAAGGACTGCCCGTCCTTCGGCGGCGTCTACAAGCTGGCCGCCATTTTGGACGAAGAAAGCGGGGAGTTCCTCCCCAAGATCAAGCGTTCCGAAAATTCCGAGAAGGTGACCAATCCAGGCAACAAGACCATCCACCGGATCTACAGCAAAGAGACCGGCAAGATTATCGGCGACCTGATCGCCCTGGAGGAGGAGGTTTTCCCGGAGGATCAGGATCTGCGGATCTTTGACCCTACCTACACCTGGAAAAAGACCCTGCTGGCAGGCGGCTCCTATACCCTGCGGGAGCTTTTGGTCCCTATTTTCCAAAAAGGCCTCTGTGTCTACCAGTCTCCCAGCGTGCCGGAAATCCAGAAATATTGCCAGAAAGAGCTGGATACCCTCTGGGAAGAAACCCGCCGTCTGATCAACCCCCACAAGGTGTATGTGGACCTGTCCCAGAAGCTTTATGACCTGAAGATGCAGCTTCTGAACAGCGTCAATTAAGCGGAGGGGACTATGCTGCGTCTGATTCTTGTTTTGTTTTTGGTTGTCCTGTTCCTCTGCACCGTTGGACTGGTGCTGCTGCTGGCCGAATGGCTCCTGGGCAAGGTGAACCGCCGGGCCAAGGACGTCAGCAGCCTGCGGATCATCCAGTTTATGTTCCGGCTGATTTTGGCGGCCTCCGGCGTCAAAGTGCGCGTTACCGGCCGGGAGCGGGTTCCCAAGGACCGGGCGGTGCTCTACATCAGCAACCACCGGAGCTACTACGACATTATCACCGGCTATACCCTGGTGGCCGGCCTTACCGGCTTCGTGGCCAAAAAGGAATTCCGCAAGATCCCGCTGCTCAGCCACTGGATGCGCAACCTGTACTGCCTGTTCCTGGACCGGGAAAACCTGCGGGAAGGGATGAAGACCATCCTCCAGGCCATCGCCTACGTAAACCAGGGCATTTCCATCTGGATCTGCCCGGAGGGCACCCGCAGCCACGGGGATACCCTTCTGCCGTTTAAGGAAGGCAGCTTTAAGATCGCGGAAAAATCCGGCTGCCCCATTGTGCCGGTGGCGTTCTGCCGCACCGATGATATTTACGAAAACCACCGCCCCTGGATCCGGAGCACGGAAATTTCCGTCCAGTTTGGGGAACCCATTGAGACGGCCCCCCTCTCCCGGGAAGAAAAAAAGGCCCTGGGGGCCCGGGTGCAGAAGGAAATCCAGGAAATGTACGACCAGGCCGCCGGAAAGACGGCAGGCTGAACCCGGGGACAACGGGCCAAGGCCCACGATATACGCGAAAAAGGCCGGGAGGCGGCCGCGGGGTTTACGCCCCGCCGGTCACCTCCCGGATTTTTTCGTCTATCTTCGCCCGCACCAGGGCCGCTACCTCCACCGTCTTTTTCCCCCGGTACTCCTCGTAGGGGATGGCCGGCAGATAATGGATCTGGATGGTCACCGGCTCCGTGGAATTTACGTCAAACGGTTTGAAGCAGTCCACCAGGGCCACCGGCACAATGGGGCACTGGGCGTAATACGCCGCCTTAAAGCTGCCGCCTTTAAACTCCAAGGTTTGGTTCCCCTGGCGGCTGCGGGTGCCCTCGCTGAAAATCAGGTAGTTCCGGCCCTTTTTTACCTCCTCCGAGACCGCCCGGATGGTGCGCATGGCGCTTTTTACATCCTCCCGGTCCAAGGTCAGGCCGTGGACGCACTGCCGCACCTGCTTTAAGAGGATGGTGTTGGCCACCTCCTTTTTCATCACCGGCGCGAAGGGATGGGGATCGCTTTCAAAAAAAGCCAGGGAATCGTACAGGCCCTGATGGTTGGGGTAAAGCATGTATCCCGGCTCCGCCGGAAGGTTTTCCTGGCCGGAGCTTACCACCTTTACCCGGCCGGCCCGGTTGGCCTTGACGGCGATATGCTTCAGAAAGCGGTGGCGGGATTCGTCGGTCCCCACCTGGCTGTGGGCATAAATCAAAAGCCGCGCCGCCCAGTACGGAATAAACGGCAGCAGGCGCAGCACCATTCTTGCGATTCGTTTCATTTGGAATACCTCCCCGCCCAGTATACCCGAATCCTGCGCCCGGCGCAAGAGGCCGGTTATTCACAATTTGTCTTTATTTTTTTTACAAATCTTTCACGCGCCAATCATAATTTCTTCACGTTCCCTGGGTATACTAGCATCATCAAAGGAAGAAAACAAAAAACCTTTGAAAACAAATTTAGCGTACTGGCGATTGATTGATTGCTTTTTTTCATATTTTTCCTTCCCTTTTTCAAACAGGGCCCGCAAGGGTCCTGTTTGTCATTTCTCCATAATTTCTTAAGTTTTTCTTCCTTGCGCCGTCCCCCG
>CALWEC010000048.1 GCA_944376945.1 uncultured Lachnospiraceae bacterium
GGCCGGAAAACAGAATATTCCAGGCGGCTTCCAAGCGGGCATAGGCGTGTCCGCTTGGATTGCTGACTGGGGAAAACAACGGGAGAGAGGACTTTCGATATGGAAATCGCGAATCTGCTGAACGCGCTGCCTGGCGCGGTAGGGCAGGGATTGATCTGGGGCATTATGGCCATTGGGGTATTTATTACCTATAAGATTCTGGACATAGCGGACCTGACGGTGGACGGGACCCTGGCCACCGGCGGGGCCGCCTGTATTATGCTGCTGCGGGCCGGCTTCCCGGTGTGGGCGGCGCTTCTAGGGGCTTTTGCCGCCGGCCTGGGGGCGGGGCTGATCAGCGGCCTGCTGCACACCCTGATGGGAATCCCGGCGCTTTTGGCCGGAATCCTGACCCAGTACGCCCTGTGGTCGGTCAATCTGCAGATTTTGGAGGGGGCCAACCAGTCCATCAGCGTGGACAAATATCCCCTGCTGATTTCCAGCCGGTACGTTTCCGACGCCATCTGGATTGTGGCCATCTTTGTCATCCTGATCATCGCGGTGCTGTATTGGTTCTTCGGCACCTCCCTGGGGTGCGGCCTGCGGGCCTCCGGCGCCAACCCGAACATGAGCCGGGCCCAGGGCATCGACGTCAACCTGAACAAGATCATCGGCCTGATGCTTTCCAACGGGCTGGTGGCCCTGGCCGGGGGCCTGCTGGGCCAGTACCAGGGCTTCGCGGACGTAAAGATGGGCATCGGCTCCATCGTCATCGGCCTGGCGGCGGTGATCATCGGAGAGACGCTGTTCAGCCGGATTTTCCGCAACTTTGCCCTGCGGCTTTTGGGCGTGGTGCTGGGCGCCATTATCTATTACGTGGTGCTGCAGACCATCTCCTGGTTCGGCATCGATTCGGACTTCCAGAAAATGCTGACGGCGGTGATTGTGGCGGTGTTCCTGGCCATTTCCTACTGGAAGGGCCGCCTGGCCCGGCCGTCCAGAAAGCGCTGCGCGGGTTCCGCGAAGGGGGAGGGAAAGTAAGATGCTGGAGATTCGGGAGATAAGCAAAACCTTTAACGCCGGCACGGTCAACGAAAAATGCGCCGTGGACGGCCTGAGCCTGACCCTGGAGGACGGGGACTTTGTGACGGTCATCGGCGGCAACGGCGCGGGCAAGTCCACCATGCTGAACCTGATCGCCGGGGTGTTCCCGGTGGACGAGGGGAAAATCCTCCTAAACGGGACGGATCTGACGCCGCTGCCGGAGCACCGGCGGGCCAAGTTCCTGGGGCGGGTGTTCCAGGACCCTATGATGGGGACGGCGGCGACCATGGAGATCGAGGAAAACCTGGCCCTGGCCTACCGCCGGGGCAAATACCGGGGGCTGGGCCACGGCATTTCCGGGGCGGAGCGGAAGCTGTACCGGGAAAAGCTGGCCATGCTGGGCCTGGGCCTGGAGGAGCGGATGAACGCCAAAGTCGGCCTCCTTTCCGGCGGCCAGCGCCAGGCGCTGACCCTGCTGATGGCCACCCTGCAAAAGCCGGACCTGCTGCTTTTGGACGAGCACACGGCGGCCCTGGATCCCAAGACGGCGGACAAGGTGCTGCAGCTGACAGAGGAGCTGGTGGCCCGGGATCGTCTGACCACCCTGATGGTCACCCACAACATGAAGAACGCCATCCAGTACGGCAACCGCCTGATTATGATGGACAGCGGCCGGATTGTGGTGGACATCCGGGGGGAGGAAAAGAAAAACCTGACGGTGCGGGATCTGCTGGAAAAATTCCATATCGAAAACGACCGGATGCTGCTGTCCGAGTAAGGACGGCGCGGACGGAGAAGGGAGCAGAGAGATGGATACGCTGTTGGAAAAATTTGCCAAGCTGGGCTGCGACACTGCCCCGGGCCAGGAGGGACGCCAGAAGGCGGTGGAGCTGGAGCTGCGGGGGGAGCCGCTGGAAGGGGTTGCGGTGGACTTCTCCCACGGGGACGTGGACGCTTTTCCGCCGATCCCCGGTTCCCTGTCCGACTTTGTGCGGGGGGTGGAAAAGACCGGCGCCCGCCAAGCCTACACCGAATACCGGGGCGGGGCCTGCGCCCGGCGGGACCTGGCGGGCAAGCTGTCCGCCTTTACGGGGGCGGCCATTGACCCGGAGGAAAACCTGATCCTTACGCCCGGCACCCAGGGGGCCCTGTTCCTGGCGGTGGGGGCCAACATGGTGGCCGGGGACAAGGTGGCCATTGTGGAGCCGGACTACTTTGCCAACCGGAAGATGGTGGAGTTTTTTGGCGGCCAGCTGGTTCCCATTCCCATGGATTATGAAGGGACGGCGGAGGCCGGCGGCAGCGGCCTGGATCTGGAGGCGCTGGAGCAGGCCTTCCGGGACGGGGTCAAGCTGTTCCTGTTTTCCAATCCCAACAACCCTACCGGCGTGATTTACTCCTCGGAGGAGATCCGGCGGATTGCCGCCCTGGCCAAGGAATACGGGGCTGCGGTGATCGTGGACGAGCTGTATTCCCGGCAGGTGTTCGACGGCCGGACCTATACGCACCTGTGCGCCCAGGCGGACCGCCCGGACAACCTGGTGACCATTCTGGGCCCGTCCAAGACCGAATCCCTCAGCGGCTACCGGCTGGGGACGGCCTTCGGAACCGCCGCGGCCATCGAGCGGATGGAAAAGCTGCAGGCCATCGTCTCCCTCCGGGCGCCCGGCTACTGCCAGGCGGTGTTTGCTTCCTGGTTCGCCGAGCCGGAGGGCTGGGTGGAGCGGCGGGTGGCGGAGCACCAGGCCATCCGGGATTCCCTGCTGGCAAAGCTCCGCTCCTGTTTGGGCGTGACCGTCCGGACCACCGAGGCGGGCAGCTACCTGTTCCCTAAGCTGCCTCCGCTGGCGGTTTCCACGGCGGATTTTATCCGCATCCTGCGGCGGCATGCCCAGGCCACCGTTACCCCGGGCACGGAGTTTGGCCCCCAGTTTACCCAGCATTTCCGCATGAATTTCTCCCAGGACCGGCAGGCCGCCGAGGCGGCGGTGGAGCGGATTCTGACCATGGTGGAACGATACCGCATATAAATCCTGCCAGAGCAGGAATTAAAAAAGGGTGGCTGCCGCATGTACGTTTTGTGCGGCAGCCACCCTTTCGGTTGGGCCCGGCGCGTCCTACTCAATCAGAACGCAGCCGACATAGGTCAGGGTGCCAGGTCCGTAGTAGTAGGGGATGTGATTGTCTGCGCAGACCTGACTGACAACCATGCCCATGGCTTCCATGGCGGAGGATTTTTTATCTGGGAACCGGCAGGGGGCGTCCGGATAGGTACACACCTTACAGCGTTTGCATTGGCCATCGCCTAGGATCAGGGCGTGGGGGAAGCGTTTGCGGATTTCATCGCTGAACCGGTCCATGTGCTTTCCGTGATTCTCCGCCAGTTCCATCATCCCTTCAAAGTCCATGGAGTCCTCCAGCTGGCCGGTAGTCTGTAGGATCAGGCCTTTTTTATATTGGTGGATTTTCTGGCTGCATTCCTCCAAGGTGCCGCAGGCAGGCGGGCAAACCCAGTTTTTGTTGTAGGATTGGCATTTGTTTTCCGCGCAGGACTCCCGCACTTCCGGGCGGACCTGGATGGTATCGGCATCCAGATCTCCTACATGGGAAAAACCGCAGGAGAGGGCTAAATCTTTGAGCTCTTGATAATCGGACATCGTGTGCGTCTCCTTGTGATGAATTAGTATTTATAGAACAGCCGGAAGTTACGGCTGTTTCTTTTTGGAAATCAAACGGCAGACAAAAAAGCCCAGAACCAGCAAAACGCCCCACAGAAGCAGTACGAGCGCCAGATGGATCCAGAGAGGGACAGCGGTCATC
>CALWEC010000049.1 GCA_944376945.1 uncultured Lachnospiraceae bacterium
CAGCCGGGCAAAGTTCTCCAGCCCCACATACTCCGGCACCGTCCCCGGCACCATGCTCCATTCGTACAGGCTGTACTGGAGGGTCTGGACCAGCGGCTTATAGGTCCAGAAAATCACCAGGGCCAGGGCCGGCAGCAGAAACAGATAGGGCTTCAGAAACCTGGGAATCCCCAGGCCCGCGGCCCTCGCCCGGACCTTGGTCCGGGCGGAGACGCCGGCCTTAACGGCCACCGTGTTGGCATTCCGATTCATGGCCCCTCCTTTACTGCTGCAGCAGCTGGTTGATGTTGTCCTGGGCCTCCGTCAGCACGGTCCGAATGTCCGCGTCCGTGGTAATGGCCTCCACCACCGCGTCGCTGAAAATGGTGGAGCACTCGGTGGCCACGTCCCCCCGCCAGATGGTCACCGGCCGGATGTGGGACAGCTGTTCCAGATTGATCCGCAGCAGCGGATGCTCGTCCACGTAGCCCTTCAGGTAGTTGGGATCGTCCGCCAGGTAGGTCCGCAGAGGCAGGTAGCCGATCTCCGAGGTGATGATGGTGTAGCCCTCGTCGCCGGTGGCAAACTTAATGAACTCCCAGATGGCCTGGGCCTTCTGCTCCGAATCCGGCCGCACCGCCAGGCAGCTGCCGGAGTTTACCGGCACCGCCTCCTTGTCCCCGAAGCTGGGCATAGGCGCGCCGGACAGGGTCCAGCCCCCTTCCTCCGCCGCGTTGGCGTAGCCGCTGAGCACGGAGGTGGACTGAAGGTTCATGGCCAGGTTGCCGGCCATAAACTGCTGCATCACGTCGCTGTCCGTTCCCACGGCGGCGCAGCCGCTGGTGTAGAAGGACTTCCACATCTCAAAGGCTTCCACGGTCTGGTCGTTGGCGAACACCGCCTGGCTGCCGTCGGCGCTTACCATGTCCGAACCGTTGCTGTAGATTAAGCCCTCGGTAACCCAGCCGTTGTTGGCCGCCAGGCCGAAGCCGTCCTTGCCGGTTTTCTCCTTAATGGTCTGAGCCGCCTTCAGGGTTTCCTCCCAGGTTTCCGGCGGGTCCGAAGGGTCTAAGCCCGCGTCGGTAAACAGCTTTTCGTTGATATACAGGATGGGGGTGCTGAAGGTAAAGGCCAGGGCGTACATCTTTCCGTCGATCTTGCCCAGGGCCTGAGCGTTTTCCGAAATCCCCTCCAGGTGCTCCGCCAGCTCCTCCGCCGGGAACACGTCCTCGTAGGCCTGAATGCCCAGAGACTGGCGGGAGGCGTCCAGGGTGCCGAAGGGATGCTGGATGATGTCCACCTGGTTGCCGGCCTGGATGTCCGTCTTAAACTTGGTCATGTCGTCCACCACGCCTTCCACCACCACGCCTTTTTCCTTGCCGATGGTCTCGTTAAAGCGGCTGATCAGGTGCTCCATGCCCGCCTTCATGGTGGGATAGCCCAGGCTGTAGCTGTAGAAGGTGACGGTCACCGGGTTGGCGGGGTCTAACAGGTTTTCACCGGAAGCGGCACTTCCGCCCTCCGCCGTGGTTCCCGCGGCGGTCTGGGCGCCGGTGGTTCCGGTGGCTTCCATGGTCTGAGGCGCGCAGCTTCCCATGGAGGCTGCCGCCAGGGTCAAGGCAAGGGCGCAGGCCGCCCATTTTCTCATTTTCATCGAATGTTTCTCCTTACTCTTAATTGGTTGGATCCTTTGGGGATCCGTCTGCGATCATCTGCTCCATCTGTTCCCAGGTAAAGGTCATGTAGGCCTCCGGCTTCGGGGTCATTCCCTCCTGGTGTACCTGAATGGTTCCGTTTTCCACCCGCACCATGGTATAGCCGGTCCGGTTGGTAAAGCTTAAGCCGTCTTTCTCCATGCCCAGGCCAAAGGCCATGGAATCCGCCGTAAACTGGGGGATCCCCTCCCAATCGTCCAGGCTGTTGCTGTGGGTGTGGCCGCAGAAAATCCCGGCGACGCCGCTGTTTTTCACCAGCTGCCGGAAGGACGGAGACACCGGCATGGCCAGCGAATCCCGCTCCCAGGCGATAGGGTGATGGAAGGCCAGGATGGTGGTCTTCTCCGTTTTCTCCGCCAGCACCTGGGCCAGCCACTGCTCCTGCTCCGGGGAGATGGCGCCGGACTCCTTTCCGTCCACGCCGGAATCCAGCACGATCACCCGCAGCTCCGGAAATTCCTTCACATAGCTGAGGCTTCCCTCCCGAAGGGGAAGGCCCATTCCTTCGGCAAAGGCCTGCTTCCGGTCGTGGTTTTCCAGGACGTACACCACCGGAATGCCGCCTAAATTTTCTTCCGCAATCTCCCGCAGATACGCGTAGTCCTCCGCGGTTCCCTCGTGGATCAGGTCGCCGGTCATCAGCACGAAATCCACCTGCTCCCGGGCCAGCCGCCGGAAACACGCCGCCGTGTTCTCCGCCGGGCTTTGGCACCGGCTGAAAAGCGGCTCCAAAGAGCCCTTGTACGTTTTGCAGACATGCGTGTCTGACAGATGCGCAAAACGAATCATAAAAAAATACCTCCTGTTTTTGTACAGGAGGCATCATGAAAAAGATGAGTTAAACAAAAATCGAAGGCCGGTAAAAATTCTGTGAAAGATTCTGGAGTTTTGTAAAAACTTGGGTCCCCGCCGTTACCCGAAAAACGCGGCCGTCTCTTCCAGGGCCTTCCGCTTCTGGGCCGCCGGCTCCGCCGCCCGGTATCCCAGGGCGATGACCGAGGCCACCTGCTGCTCCGCCGGGATATGCAACAGCTCCCGCAGCTTTTCCCCGTCCCGGATGCCCATAATCAGCGTGTCCAGCCCCAGATCCCGAGCCTTTAAGATCAGATAGGCGTCCCGCAGGCCCAGGTCGTAGGCCCCCCACTGGTCTCCCAGCTCATTGTCCGGATTTCCCTGGGCGTCGAAGCCGGACTGTCCCTTGACAAAGGCCGTGACGATCAGGGCGGAAGCGTTCTGGGAATTTTTCTGGTTAAAGGCCGGCAGGCAGGTCTCCCGCACCGTCTCCAGCATCGGCCCCGCCAGCACCACGTAGCTGCGGGCCGTCTGGGAGTTTTTCCAGGAAGGGGCCAGGGCCGCCGCCTGCAGAATCTCCTCCACCGTCTCCCGGCTCACGGTTTTCCCCGCCTCGTAGGAGCGGATGCTTCTTCTCTCTTTCATTGCTTGGCTTAGTTCCATGATGGGTTCCTCCTTCCGAATTCGATGAAGATAGATTCATTATACCGCCGGCGGCCCGCTTCCTCAACCCGGTATGCGGTAAAGGGTGTCCCAGTCCGCCTGCTGCCGATACCGTTTCAGCAAAAACGCGCAGAAATACGGGAACGTGTACAGCCCCTGTTCCTCGCCGATATTTCCCGCTGCCAGTTTGATTCCACACCGGATATCCGGGTAGCGGCTGCTTTGGATCCGCGTCCGAAGGGATTTGGCGGTCCCCCGGTTGGCTTTGACTTCCACCGGAACCAGCCGTTCCTTGGTCCTCACAAAAATTTCCTTTTGGATCCTTTCCTATTTCCCCTTGACAAATCCCCCCTCCCTCCCTATAATACAGCCACCTTAAAGGAAACCCTCCAGGATTCGCCGGACGGTAAATCCTGAAAGGCCCTGCCCAAGGAGCGCCGTATGATTTTAGAAACCTTTGAAAGCCAGGGGGTCCAGGTCCATGTGTCCTACGCCCCGGTGTGGGAGCTGTGTTTCTCCCTCCACGTGCTGGCCCAGCCGGAGCACCATCTGTACCGGGAAAAGTGGGCCCGGAAAACCGAGGCCGCCGATCCGGAGCTGACCCAGCGGATCCGGGCATACAGCGGCCGCACCAACCAGTGGACCCTGCTCATTGACCTTCCCGCCTGGAGCCGCCTGCGGCAGATGGAACCGGAGGAGTTCTTCGGCTTCTGCCGGAGCCAAAACATATACCAGTGGAACCGGATGCTGGCCCCTCTGGAAAAGTCCATGACCGTTTCGGAGCGAAACGAGACCCTGGACATTCTGGAGGAATACCACCGGCAGGTGTTCCGCCAGGAAGAGCCCTTCCTGCGGGCATGTATCCTGCGGGTCCTGCGGCGGGAGGCAGAGGACTGCCGCCGCCGGGGCGTGTGGGACTGGTGCCGGACCCTCCATGAGCGGCTGGAGGTAAGGGAGGATTCCCTCTGCTACCGGAAAAACCGGGAGTACGTGTACCCAAAAGGGGACATCCGCACCCTATACCTGTCCGCCAGCACCTTCCTGGATCCGCATCTGTGGCTGTACCACAATCCGGGGGAGCTGGAGATGATCCGCAGCATCCGGGCCGAGCACCCGGACGCCTACCACCTGCCGGAGCAGACGGTGCGGCTGCTGAAAGCCCTGGGAGACGAATCCCGGCTGAGCCTGCTGCGGCTGCTGTTTCTGGGAGATTCCACCACCCAGGAGCTGGCCCGGCAGCTGGACCTAAGCCCGGCGGCCATTTCCAAGCATCTAAAGATCCTGTGGGAAGCCGGATTGGTCCGCAAACAGCCGGAGGGCCACTATGTCCGCTACCGGCTGAACACGGAAACCATTGACTTTATCCCCTACAACCTGTACGAGCTTTTCAGCCGGTAGGGGCCAAAGCTCCCCTTCCCCGGCTCCTACCCTTTCACCCAAAGGAGGATTTGCCATGCTCATCGTCTGGTCCACGTACAAACGGATCCGAACCGGAATCCTGCGGGCGGTGCCCTGGTCCTTTATGGTGTCCCGGGTAGCCACCGGCGTCACCCAGATCCTGTTCCCCTACTTTCTCTACCGGTATTTTATGAAAGGGAACTTGTCCCCGGCCTTCCTCCGCTACACCGGCGGCGCCGACTACATCACCTACATTGTCCTGGGCTCCGCCCTGAACGTGCTGGCCGTGTCCACTCTCATGAACGTGGGCCGGGCTTTGATCACCGAGCTGCGGGAGGGAACCCTGGAGGTGCTGCTGCTGGCGCCGGCCTCCCGGGGGCCTTACTTTGCCGGCTGCCTCTGGGAGCAGACGGCCCGGGCTCTGCTGGAATTCGGCGCCACCCTGCTGGTAGGGGCCCTGCTGGGAGCCCGGCTGGGACCGCTGTTTTCCCTGTCCGCCCTGGCGGCCATCGGCCTGGCCATCCTCAGCTTTTTCTGCATGGGCCTTCTGCTCTCCGGGGTCATGCTGCGCACCCGGGATACCTACATCACTCAAAACACCCTGTTTGTGACCATGAGCCTGGTCTGCGGCGTGGTGTTCCCTATTCCATACCTGCCGGAGTGGGTCCAGCGGCTGGCCCAGGTCTTTCCCCTGACCCCGGCGGTGGAGCTGTTCCGCAGCGCGGTGTTGCGCCAGGAGCCTTTGTCCGCCCACCCGGGCTGGATTCTCCAGATCCTCCTGCTCTCCGGCCTCTATCTGCTGGCCGGCGTTCTCTGGAACCGCCGGCTGGAAAAAACCATGCTGGAAAATATTTTTGGGTAAATCCGAGGAAAAAGCCCTCTCCAATAGAAAGGAAGGAATCGCCATGATCCAGGCAGAGCATCTGAGTAAAACCTACGTGCTGCGGGAGCGGAACGGCCTGTTCCGAAGAAAAAGCCGCCGGGAGGTTCCGGCGGTAAAAGACATTTCCCTGACCCTGCCCCCAGGGAAAATCGTAGGCGTTTTGGGCGTCAATGGGGCCGGGAAAACCACCACCATCCGAATGCTGGCCTCCCTGATTTCCCCCACCTCCGGCTCCCTGACCATAGACGGGATGGATGCGGTGAAGCACCACCTGCAGGTGAAGCAGCAGGTTAACGTCATCTCCGGCGGCGAGCGGAACCTGTACTGGCGGCTTACCGCCCGGGAAAACCTCCGGTATTTCGGGAACCTGTACGGCCTCAGCGGCCGCGCCCTGGAGGACCGGATTCACCGGCTGCTGGCCCTGGTGGGCTTGACGGAGGTCCAGGACACGCCGGTGGAGCGGTATTCCAAGGGCATGAAGCAGCGGCTCCAGATTGCCCGGGGCCTCATCAACGACCCCCGGTATCTGTTCTTGGACGAGCCCACCCTAGGCTTGGACATCCTCATCGCCAAGGACATCCGGGCGCTGATTCTCCGGCTGGCCCGGGAGCGGAACAAAGGCATCCGGCTGACCACCCACTACATCCAGGAGGCCGAGGAACTGTGCGATTTTCTCTATGTGCTGGAAAAGGGGACGGTCATCGCCCAGGGCACCAAGGAGCAGCTGCGGAGCCTGTTTCAGCGCCCGCCCAAGCTGGTGATGCAGGAGCCGGACCTGGAGGAGATCCTGATGGAAATCCTGCGGCAGAGGGCCGGCGGGACGGCGGAGACAGATCGGGCGGCGGGATCGGCTGCCCCCGGCGTTTCCCCGGAAGAAAAGACAGGAGGCGGGTTATGAAAAACATCTGGCTGGTCATGAAAGCGGAGATCGTCAAACAGCGGCGCCACGATTACCACTCCTATTTCGTGTGGTTTTCCCTGCTGCTCTGGCCGGTGTTAGGTTTCCTGGAGGTCTACTATACCTATCAGCCCTTTTCCTTCGCCGGCCGCGGCGGCATCCAGGACAGCCAGGATCTGCTGGCCTTTTTAGGCACCGGCTACATGGGCTACACCTGCTTCTGGTCCATGGTCCAGAACGCCTGGTCCATGTCCTGGGAGGAACGGCAGGGCGGCACCCTGGAGATGGCCTTCCTGACCCCGGCCAACCGCCTGGCCATGCACTACGGAAAAGCCCTGGGAGCCCTGATCCAGGAAGTCTGGATGTTCTGCTGCTTCTGCCTGTTCATTCTTTTCCGCACGGACACCCTCCGGTGGGACAACCTACTCCTGCTGCCGGTATTTCTGGGCCTGCTCCTGCTGGCCTCCACCGTCTGGGGCGGCATGGTCGGCGCCCTGTGCCTGTTCTCCCGGGATTCCTCCCTGATCATGGATTTTCTGGAGACCCCCATGAACCTGTTTTCCGGCACCCGGATCCCGGTTTCCAGCTTTCCCCTGTGGGCCAGAGCCCTCTCCCTGCTGTTTCCTCTCACCTACTGCCTCCAGCTGATCCGGATGCTCCTGCACATCGGAGAGCCGGGAAGCCAGATGCTGTCCAGCTTCCTGGGCCTAGGCCTGTGCATGGCGGCGATGATCGGCATCACCGTCTGGGTCACCCGCCGGGTGGAACGGCACAATCGGGAGACCGGAGAGCTGAATTTCTTCTAGCCGCTGTGGCGGCCTCCGGTTTCAGATCTCCACCAACTCCAGCGTATTGCCGTGATCCTGGATGATCCGGATCAGATCCTGGGTTTTCAGCCACACGGTTGCCGTATTGTCGTTGGGGTGAACACCGATCCGCCCTGGGGCATCGGCAAACGCCTGATCCAGAAAAACCTGTACCCGGCACTCTGCGTCATTCAGCACGCCCAGCGGCGTAACCGCCCCAGGGATCAGTCCCATAATCGACATCAGATCCTCCGGGGAGGCAAAGGACAGAGGACGCGTCTGGTGCTTCTGCCGGAATTCCTTCAGGTTGATTTTCTTGTCTCCCTTAACGGTAATCAGATAGTAATTCCGTTTTTTATCGTCCCGCACAAAAAGGTTTTTGGCGTCCGCCTCCGGATACGGCAGGTTTACCTCCGACAGCTCTTCCATATTGTATACGGCTTTGTGCTCCGTAACCTCATAAGAGATCTGCCGGCTGTCCAGATATTGATAAACTTCTGTCTTATTCATTTTTTCCTCCGAGAATATAGGAATATTATTCATTCTACCACAATTTCCGCCATTTTTACCATACAATCCTTCCGGTAAAAGGCCACCCCGTATTTTAGGATATCCTGATACCCCTCCTGCCGCAGCGTCTCCTCGTACCGGTTTTCCTCAATCTGCCGCAGCGCCTCCCCGCACCGTGAATGGGCTTGGTAATGGTGCCTCCGGCAATCAGCCTTTCCTTTGATGTTTTTATTGTACCCGGTTTTCCGGGAAAGGGCAACCGGTATAAAACAAGATCCCAGCCTCCCCATGGATGCCGGAATCCAATCGTTCTATATTGAAATAATAATTGATAGAAAATCCAGAAAATGTTATACTGTGCGAAAAGAAGATAGAGCCCGCAGAAAGGAGAGAAAAAATATGCTGACAGCCGCAAGTTTTATGGAAATGCTGATGGTGGTGTGCTTCGGCCTATCCTGGCCCCTGAATATTGCCAAGGCGTGGAAAGCCCGTTCCACCAAAGGAATGAGCCTTCCCTTTTATCTATTGATCTGGATCGGATACCTGTTTGCCATTACCGGCAAATGTCTCACCATCTATTACTATGTGTACGTTGCCAAGACGGCCGCCTCTTGGACGGAAGCAGTCAAATGGTATGTCATGTTCTTTTATGTGCTCAACGGCATTATGCTGACCATCGGGATCCTGGTGTACTTCCGCAACCGGAAGCTGGAAAGAAAGGAAGCCTTACCGCCTGCCGCCCCATAACGCCTGCCGGATCCCCTCCGCCAGTTCCGCCTGATCCCGGTTTTCCCGGGTAACCTCCACCACCCGCACCGCCGGGTGGGCCGTTACCTCCGGCCAGAATGCTTCCGCCGGGGCCTGCAGCACCCCCAGGATGGGAATCTCTCCGTCCAGCCGGAGGCTCACCGCCTGGCGGAAGGCCGCGGCGGCAGCCTCATGGGGGCCCAGTTCATCCATCACAAGCAAAGAACAGCCGGCGCTTCGCTCCAGGGCGCTGCCGCCCAGCCGGTCAAACCGTTCCTCCATCTGCGGATCCGGCCGGCCGCACACAAACAGCAAATTTTCCCGGTTCGGAACCGCCGGTTCCCCAATGCCAAACAGATGCACCGAATATTGGCTTCCCAGCCAAGCGTTGGTCCGGACCGTGCGGAACCCGCCTGCCGTCCCTGGCCAATCGTTTAGGATTTTTTGAAGCAGCGTGGATTTTCCCACCTGTTTTTCTCCGGTCAAAAAAAAGTGCCGCGTCACAAGGATTTCCTCCCATCCGGCCATTCTTCCCGCACCCGCACATCCCACAGGATCCGGCCGTAGGAAGCGTCTGTAATCTCCTGTACCAGCCCGTCCCTGTCCCGCTGGCCCTGAAGCCAGCGCCGGATTTTTTCCGCGTTTTCCCGGGTTTGCTCCTCCGCCGGCAGCATGTGCTCCAGCGTAGACTCCACATACTCCTCATCCGGCTCCAGCAGGGTTTCCCGGTGAAGGTGGTCGTAGCTGGTCTCCGGCTCATACCCTAGCAGAAGCAGGATGTTAAACAGGGCGTAAAACCCCCGGCGGTTTTCCCAGACGCTCCCCTTCCGGCCAAACACCTCCCTCATCAGCCGCTCCCTCAGCTGGTTGCAGCCCCCCAGCTGGGTAATATGGCAGCACCAGCCCCGGCTCATGGCCATGGCTTTCCGCAGCCCGTCCATCCCCTGGATGGCCGGGGTCATGGAGCTGAAGACCAGGTCAAAAGCGCCTTGGTAGCCTTCCTTTTCCAGATCCAGCGTCCGAAAATCACAGACCTGGAGCGCCGCGTTATCCAAGCCCTCCCGCCGGATATGCTCCCGTCCGTGCTCCACCATTTTTTCCGAAAGATCCAGGCCCACCACCCGGCGCACCCGTTTGGCAAACGCCGCCGCGAAGCGGCCTGGGCCGCAGCCAATGTCCGCCACGTCGAAAGAGGGGCGCAGCAGCCCCCGCTGCTCCAGATAGGCCACCGCGCTGACCACCCGGCCGTCCCCTTTCCGCTTATTGGCCCGCTCCTTGTTCCAGGCCTCCGCCCGCCGGTCCCACTTCTGGGCGGAAAATTCGCCGCTTTCCAAGGCCTTCTCTTCCTGCAGAGAGATAAAATACTCCAGGTCTTCCTGCCCCGTTCTCATGGTTCCCCTCCCTTGCCTGCTATTCTCCTTCTGGCGCCTTCCCGCCTTTTCCACTCGCCCCGGCCATCCCGCCTCCGGCCGGGTCCTTCACCGGCAGGCAGATGGTCCTCTCTGTCCCGTACCGGTCCCGGATGGTTACCACATCCATCTCAATCCCATAGACCGCTTCCATATTTTCCGGGGTAATCACCTGGCGGGGCGGGCCAAAGCCTGCCACCCGGCCTTCCTTCATTAAAAGCACTTTGCTGCCCACGGAAGCCGGCTGCTCCGGACTGTGGGTGGACATGACAATGCAGTAGCCTTTGGCCGCCAGGTCTCCGACCACCTCCATCAGCAACTGCTGGTTGGCGTAGTCCAGGTTGGCCGCTGGCTCGTCCATGACAAACACCTGGGCCGACTGGCAGATGGCCCGGGCAATCAGGATTAGCTGACGCTGGCCGCCGCTTAAGGCCGTGTATTTTTTGTTGGCCAGATCCAGGGCATTGACCTTTTCCAGGGCCGCGAACGCCGCCTCCCGGTCCACCGCCTTAGGCGTTTCAAAGGCGGAAAAGTGGGAAGCCCGGCCCATCATCACCACATCCAGCACTGTGTAGGCAAAAACCGGCGTATGGTACTGGGGAATATAGGCAATCCGGTTGGCCATCTCCCGGGGGGAAAGGTCCCGGGTATCCTGGCCGTCTATGCGGATACAGCCGCCGGAAGCTGGCAGCGACCCCAGCATCAGCCGGAACAAGGTGGTCTTGCCGCACCCGTTGGGACCTACCAGGCAAAGGACCTCCCCTGCGTCCGCGCCGCAGCTGACGCCTTTTACAATATCCCCGCCGCCGTAGCCGCCCCGTACGTCCTGAAGTTCCAACAGCATAGGCTATCACCGTTCCTTTCTCTGAATGATCAGGTACAGAAAGAATGGAACGCCCACAATACTGGTCACCACGCCCAGAGGCAGTTCCATAGACAGCACCGAGCGGGCGATATCGTCCATCAAAATCAGATACCCGGCCCCCAGCATGGCGCTGGCCGGAATCAGCCGGCCATAGTCCACCCCCACCAGGGCTCTGGCCAGATGGGGGATCATCAGGCCCACCCAGCCGATAAGGCCTCCCAGGCAGACGGCCGCGGCGCTGAGCAGGGTGGAGGCGGCGATAAACAGCAGCCGGTAGCGCCGGATGTGGATTCCCAGGCTTTTGGCCTCCTCCTCGTCCAAGGTCAGCAGGTTAATCTGCCAGCGGAAAAGGAGCACCACCAAAAGCCCTGCCGCCATAGGGACCGCGCTCCAGCCAACCTCGTCCATTTGGATCTTGGTCAGGCTTCCCATCAGCCAAAAGGTAATCTGCTGCAGGACGTCGTTTGGATCCGCCACATATTTGATCATGGTCACCCCCGCGTTGCAGAGGGACATAATCATAGAGCCGGTAAGCACCAGGCTTAAGGTCCGGGAATGGGAAGACTTCCGGCTGATCAGGTAGGAGGCGGCCACCGCCGCCACCCCGCCGGCAAAAGCCGCCGCCTGCACCACCCAGTTGGAAGCCCCGTTCAGGATGGCGAAAGCCGCCCCCAGGCTGGCGCCGGAGGAAACCCCCAGAATGTCCGGGGACACCAGCGGGTTGCGGAACATGCCCTGGTAGGTAGCGCCGGCCACAGACAGGGACGCGCCGATAAAAAGCGCCGCCAAAATCCGCGGCAGCCGGATGTTCCAGAAAATGGTCACCGCCTGGGGCAGGATCTCCCCCTTATACCCTAGCTTGGACAAAAAAGCCTGCACCACCTGTACCGGCGTCAGCGGATAGTACCCGATCCAAAAGGAAAGCAAAACCACCGCCAGCAGCAGCGCCAGCATTCCCAGCAGCAAAAGGCGGTAGCGCCGCCGCCGCGCCGCTTCTTTTTGTATTTCAGGCTGTGACAGGTTCATATGGCCCTCCCCAGTTCCTGCCTGCTTCCGCAGGCATTTTTCCCTTGACGGATATTTTCTTCCGTGCTATACTTCGCATAGCGTTATAATTTTAAAAAACAATCGCTCTGCAGTTGCGTTATAATTTTCAAAAATACTCGCTCTGTAAACTATACCGCAAAACATTTGCTATGTCAATCCGGGACGCTGGAAAGGCGGAACGGACCGATATAAATTTTTGCTAAGGGAGGACAAACATGAAACAGACAAAACGGCTTCTGGCTTTGGCGCTGGCGCTGGCCATGACCGGCGGCCTGCTGGCCGGGTGCGGCCAGTCCGGCGGGAATACGGAAAGCTCCGCCGCCGGTTCCAGCCAGGAGCAGGCCACAGCCGCCGAAGCAGAGGGAAGTACGGCAGCGGAAAGTACGGCAGCGGAAACAGAAAACGCCGGCGGCCAAGGAGCCACCCGGGAGATTACGGACATGGCCGGCCGTACCGTCACCGTACCTACGGAGATTGAGACCGTCTTTTCCACCGACCCTACCACCGCCATCTTCCTGTATGTGGTAGCGCCGGAGAAGATGCTGAACTGGAACTACGAGCTGAACGATCTGGAGAAATCCATTATCCTGGATGAGTACGAGACCCTGCCCAACTTTGGCATGGGGGATGCAATCAACTACGAAGCGGTAATCGCCGCCAATCCTTCCATTGCCCTTTACTGCAGCTCCACTGCCACGGATTCCATTGTTTCCACCTGCGACCAGCTGTCCCAGTCCCTGGGCATCCCGGTGGTGGCGGTGGACAACGACCTGAAAAATTCCGCGGAAGCCTTCCGCTTTATGGGCGATCTGCTGGGTGTGGAGGAGCACGCCGAGGAGATGGCCGTCTATGCGGAAGAACTTTTCCAGGACATGGCGGCCCTGCAGGACATCCCGGAGGAAGAGCGGGTGCGGGTGTACTACGGAAACGGGGAGGATTCCCTGGAAACCGCCCCCAACGGCTCGGATCACGCCCAGATCCTGGATGAGGTCTGCGCCATCAACGTAGCGGATCTGGAGTTAGGCGACGGCGGCCGGGTACAGATCTCCGCGGAGCATCTGCTGGCCTGGGATCCGGACGTGATTGTAGTCAATGGGGAGCCCAAGGCAGACATCTCCGGCGGATCCGCCGCCCAGGCGATCCTGGACGACCCGACCTACGCCTCTCTGAAGGCGGTGCAGGAAGGCCAGGTGTACGGAACCCCCAACGCGCCGTTCAGCTGGATTGACCGGCCGCCGGGACCCAACCGTTTAATCGGCATGCGCTGGTTCTCCGCCTTGCTGTATTCCGATTATCTGGAGTGCGACGTGGAGGAGGAAGTCCGGGAATTCTTCGATCTGTTCTACCATGTAGAGCTGACAGACGAAGAGCTGGACAACGTTCTCCAGGGGAAGGTGTAACTTCCTACTCCTGCCCTACGTATTCCTCCAGCCGCTGGACGTAGTCGATTACCGCGTCCTGGGCGTACTGGCGGGCGTCTGTCTCGCAGTCCTGAAAATAGTAATCCAGAAACGACTGGCTGCCGTCCTCGTAATGCTGGAATTCCTCCTGGTAAATCCGGGCTGGCCGGAACAGGCGAAGCTGGGCCTCTTCCTGGGAAACCTTTTCCAGCACCGCCACCAGGCAGTGCTGATACCCGTGGTACGCCTCGTGGCAGACTGTCTCCAGCATTTCCGATGCGGGGCCGTGGGAAAGGTTGTCCAGATTCAACAGGATTTCCTTGCTTTCCCGGTTGTAGCTTCCCAGCGTCCCTTCCTCCAGGTTGGCGGCGCTGACCGGAAGCCCATGGGGGATCCCCAGGTACCGGCACTCAATGTTGGCCACCGTCTGAAGCACGTCCAGCCGCTCCCGGACCGAAAGCTGGCTCCAGTTTTTCTCCTGCAGGTTCAGGAGGGTATCCATCTGGCCAGAGATGGTGTAGATCTCCCCTTCCGGCCCGGAAACGGCCTCCAGCGATGGCTCCAGGATCCCGTTTCCCAGCAGCCGGCCAGCTCCCACCCACAGCGCCGCGCCAGACAACGCCAGGGCAAACAAAAGCTGCGCGCCGGATATGGCCAGACGCAGCCGGTTCCGCCGGAAGCCGTGTACCCGTTTTTTAGGGAGCACGGCTTCCGGCCGTTTTCCGGTCTTTTTCCGGCCCAGCACATAGGCCGCCCAAAGGACGGAGAGCACTGCGGCGGCCAGGGCCGCCGCCTGAAAAAGCGCGCCAAAATATTCCCGGTAGGCCAGGGCCGAATAAAGCCCAAAAGGCAGCGCCACATTGGCAAACACGGACACTCCGTTCCGCCCCCGCCGGACGTGGAGCAGGATCCCCAGCAGGCAACCTACTGCCAGCAGGCCCAGCAGGAAAGTCCGCGAAAAGGCAAAGCCAAAGCCGCCCAGCCGGAAAAAGATGAGTCTTCGGTATACAAAATAGAAAAGGGCCCCGTAAAACAGATGGTTCCCTACATACTCCCCTAGGCGTTCCGTATTTCTCCCCAACCTATCTCTTCCTCTCTTCCATGGCCCAGCCTGCCTGGCCTTCCTGGCATCCAGTGTGCCATAAAAAGGAGGCCTGCCGCCAGGGAAAACCGAAAAAAACAGTTCCCAAGGGGCTAAAAAGCCGGCGCGGAATTGCTTGCCAAAAAAAGCTTCCCATGATAACATGGCCACAACAACACTGGTAAGGAGAGACTGCCATGCCCATTCTTTTTCATCCCTCGTCTGGAGAATTCCATCTTTACAACCGGGAAATCAGCTACATTCTGGAAATCCTGGAAAACGGCCATTTGGGCCATGTATATTTTGGGAACCGCCTGACCGACCGGGAAGATTTCCGGTATCTTACCGAGTATGCCTCCCGGGACATGGGAGCCTGCCCCTTTGAGGGAAGGCGGAACTTTTCCCTGGAGCACCTGAAACAGGAATACCCTGCCTTTGGCGCCGGCGACCCCCGGTATCCTGCTTTTGAGATGGAGCGGGCCGACGGCAGCCGGGTGGTAGACTTCCGCTACCGGGAGCACCGGATTATCCCGGGGAAACCCCGGCTGGAGGGCCTTCCGGCGGTCTACACCCAGGAGGACGGCGAGGCCGAAACCCTAGAGATCACCCTGGAGGATCCGGCCATCCATATGCAGATCCTCCTGTCCTACACTATCTTCCGGGATGAACCGGCCATTGCCCGAAGCGCCCGGTTTGTCTGCCAGGGGCCGGAGCCCATTACGCTGCTCCGGGCCATGAGCGGCTGCCTGGACCTGCCGGATAAGGATTACCAGATGGTGGAGCTGGCCGGGGCCTGGGCCAGGGAGCGCCACATCCACACCCGGGAGCTGGACTGCGGCGTCCAAGGCGTCTACAGCCTCCGGGGCTGCAGCAGCCATCAGTTCAACCCGTTCCTGGCGCTGAAGCGGCGGGAAACCACCGAATGCCAGGGGGAGGCCCTGGGCTTTTCCCTGGTGTACAGCGGGGATTTCCTGGCCCAGGCGGAGGTGGACAATTTTGACGTAACCCGGGTAATCCTGGGCATCCATCCCCAGGAATTCCGCTGGGAGCTGGCCCCGGGGGAAAGCTTCCAGACCCCGGAGATGGTGATGGCCTACTCCCGCCAAGGCTTAAACGGCATGAGCCAAACCTTCCACCGGCTCTACCGCAGCCGCCTGGCGCGCGGCGTCTGGCGGGACCGGGAGCGCCCGATTCTCATCAACAACTGGGAGGCTACCTATTTCGATTTCAACGAGGAAAAGATCCTGGAGATTGCCCGCAAGGCCCAGGAGCTGGGAATTGAACTGTTTGTGCTGGACGACGGCTGGTTTGGGAAACGGAACCAGGACAACGCCTCCCTGGGGGACTGGTACCCCAACCGGGAAAAGCTGCCGGACGGCATTGCGGGCCTGGCCCGGAAAATCGAAGCGCTGGGAATGAAGTTTGGCTTTTGGATGGAGCCGGAGATGGTCAACAAAGACAGCGATCTGTTCCGGGCCCACCCAGACTGGGTGCTGGCAGACGCCCGGCGGCCCTACAGCCACGCCCGGAACCAGTATGTGCTGGACTTTTCCAAGGAAGAAGTGGTGGACTGCGTGTACCGGCAGATCCGGAAGATCCTGCAGGAAGCCCCCGTTTCCTATATCAAATGGGATATGAACCGTTCCTTCTCCGAGGTGTTTTCCAATGGGAACGGCCGGGCCTGGCAGGGGAAGGTGCGGCACCAATACATCCTGGGAGTGTACCGGCTCTATGAGCGGCTGACCCAGGAATTCCCGGAAATCCTTTTTGAGTCCTGCGCCAGCGGCGGCGCCCGGTTTGACCCGGGAATGCTGTACTACGCGCCTCAGGCCTGGACTTCCGATGACACGGACGCGGTGGAACGGATCCGGATCCAGTATGGCACCTCCCTGGCCTACCCTCTCAGCAGCATGGGAAGCCACGTTTCCGCCGCCCCCAACCACCAGGTGTTCCGGAACACTTCCCTGGAAACCCGGGCCAACGTAGCGTATTTCGGCACCTTCGGCTACGAGCTGGACGTTACCCGGCTGACCCCGGCAGAACAGGAAGCCGTCCGGCGGCAGGTGGCGTTTATGAAGGCCCACCGGCGGCTGATCCAGTTTGGAACCTTCTACCGGCTCCAAAGCCCCTTTGAAGGCAATTCCTCCGCCTGGATGGTTTTGTCTGAGGACGGCTCCCAAGCCCTGCTGGCCTATTTCCGGATCCTCCAGCCGCCTCAGGGAAAATTTGAGCGGATCCGCCTGGCCGGCCTGGAACCCACGGCCCTCTACCAGGTAACCGAAGCAGGCCGGGACTGGGGCGCTCATTACGGGGACGAGCTGATGTACGCCGGTTTCAGCGTGTCCGACTTTTCCTCTGGAGTGGGGCGGGAAGCCTACGAGCGGCAGGGAGACTACTTCTCCCGGCTGTTCCAGCTGCACCGGGTGTAACCCGCGGCAGACCGCGCCGGGTGCCACCCTTGTAACCCGCAGCGGACCGCGCCAGGCGCTACCCGCTGCGATCTGCTACGGGTTGCAGCTTCCGCAGGGGCTGTATCCGTCCTGGAGCAGCTCCTGCCGGTCCCCCTGGAATTCCTGGTAGTTGCCCGGGGCAATATCCTCTGCGCCTGCGCAGTCCGGCCGGTGGAATTTCCGGGAGCGGGTGTTCAGCACATAGTCCGGTTCCAGCGAAACAACCGGGGCCGTCCCCCACTGGATAGTCTCCCCATCGCAGTACGCCACCACCGTCCCCTGCTCATCGGTGCGGAAGATTTCCACCTCCGCCTCCTCCAGGGCCTCCAGGGTTTCCCAGTGGGGATGGCCATAGTCGTTGTCCACCCCGCAGCTGATCACCGCGTACTCCGGATCCACCCGGTCCAGAAACTCCGGGCTGGTGGAGGAAGAACTGCCGTGATGGCCTACCTGGTACACATCGGCAGACAGGTCCTGGCCGCTGCCGCACAGATCCGCCTCCGCATCGGCCTCCGCGTCCCCGGTAAAGAGGAAATCGCAATCTCCGTAGGTAAACTTCAGCACAATGGACCAATCGTTCAGATTGTCCCCATAATCGGTGAGAGGGCCCAGAATGGTAAAGCGGCCGCCGCCCAGCTGGTAGGTCTGGCCGATCACCGGCCGGGTAATAGGCACGTCCTTTTCCTCCGCCGCGTGGAGCACGTCCCGGAAGGTTTTGGTGTCCGTCTCCACCTGGGGCAGGAACAGGGTTTCCGGCGGCCAAATGCCCACCACCGCGTCCATGGAACCAATGTGATCCTCATGGGGATGGGTGCCCACCGCGTATTTCACTTCCTCAATCCCCAAGCCGTACAGATAGTTCTTGATGGTATTGGCGTCCTCGTTGTTCCCGGCGTCGATGACCATAGCCTCCCCATCGCAGACCAGCAGGGTACAGTCCGCCTGGCCTACGTCCAGAAAGTGGACGGCCAGCCCCTCCTCCGAAAAGGCTGTCTCTCCGGAACCGCTGCCGGAAGCCGCCTCCGTTCCTGCCGTCCCTCCGGCTCCCGCCGGCGGCTGGCAGGAGGCCAGGGCCAGGGCAAAAACCAGCGCCAGGGCCAGGATCCAGCCGGCCCCCCTTCCCTGGGCCCCGGGCCTACCGCGCCAAAACATTTCCATATCCATCCCTCCCAAACGGTATACAAGGGCCAGAACGGGGCCGCCGCACGGATGCGGCCGCCCCGTTTTCTTCCATACTTAGTGCAGCACCTTGGACAAGAAATCCTTCAGCCGCTCGTTCTGGGGATGGCTGAAAAACTCCTGGGGCGTGTTTTCTTCCATCACCACGCCCTCGTCGATAAACAGCACCCGGGTAGCCACCTCCCGGGCAAAGCCCATCTCGTGGGTCACCACCACCATGGTCATGCCGTCCTCCGCCAGCTCCTTCATCAGCTCCAGCACCTCGCCTACCATCTCTGGGTCCAGAGCCGAGGTAGGCTCGTCAAAGAGCATCACCTTGGGGTTCATGGCCAGCGCCCGGGCAATGGCAATCCGCTGCTGCTGCCCGCCGGACAGCTGGGCCGGGTAGGAATCCGCCTTATCCGGCAGGCCAATCCGCTCCAGCAGCCGGTCCGCCAGCTTGTCCGCCTCCGCCTGGCTCATGCCCTTCAGCTTCACCGGCGCCAGGGTAATGTTCTGCCGCACCGTCTTGTGGGGAAACAGGTTAAACTGCTGGAACACCATGCCCATGTGCTGGCGCAGCTGGTTCACGTCGTAATTGGGATCCATCACATTGGTCCCGTCAAAGTAGATCTCCCCGCCGGTAGGCTCCTCCAGCAGGTTCAGGCACCGGAGGAACGTGGATTTTCCCGAGCCAGACGGCCCGATAATCACCACTTTTTCCCCTTTTTCAATATGCTGGTCAATGCCCCGGAGCACCTGGTGGTCTCCAAAGGCCTTCTGCAGATTTTTAGTGATGATCACTCTGGGCCAGCCTCCTTTCAAAGAAACGGATCACGTGGGTCAGGAACACCGTAATGATCAGGTAGATCACCGAGGCAATCACCAGCGGCGGCACCACGTCCCAGGTCCGGGAGCCTACGTACTGGGCCATCTTCATCAGGTCGTTGACGGCAATCACGCTGACCACCGCCGTCTCCTTCACCATAACGATCAGTTCGTTGCCCAGGGCCGGAAGCACGTTCTTGATGGCCTGGGGCAGGATGATGTAGCGCATGGTCTGGACATAGTTAAAGCCCAGGGAGCGGCCGGCTTCCATCTGTCCCCGGGGCACCGCCTCGATGCCGGCCCGGATAATCTCCGACACGTAAGCGCCGGAGTTGATGCCAAAGCACACGGCGCCTACCACCACTGGGTTGGTATCCGCGGAGGTAAAGACCAGGTTGTAGATAATCATCACCTGGACCAGCGCCGGGGTCCCACGGATAAAGGTGGTGTACGCCCCGCAGATTTTGGCCAGCACCTGCAGAATCGGGTTCCGGCTGTGCTTGGCGCCCACCTTGGCCACCGCCACCAGGATACCAATGATGGCTCCCAAAAGCACCGCAAACACCGCGATCAGCAGCGTCATCCGCAGCCCGCTGAGATACGCCATGTACCGCTGCTCCGGAACCAATGCCTTATAAAAACTGTCATAGAGCGCCTGCAGCCATTCCACCATAGACCTCTCTCCCTTCTGTAATAAACGGGTTCCCTCCCCAAGAAGAAAAGAGACCGCTGCTGGCCTTTTCCGATCGGGCCGCAGCGGCCTCTTGGCTATGCCTCCTTCGGGGAGGCTTAAAAATCCGGTTTACTCTGCCGTGCTGTGGCTGGCAATGATTTCATCCAGCTGGCCGCTTTCCTGCAGGCCGGTGATCACATAGTCCACCACTTCCTTCATGGCCGTGTTCCCTTTGGCCATGCCGATGGCGTACTGGTCTACAAACAGCGGATCCCCTTCCAGGATGGTCAGGGCGCCGTCGGTGGAGGCAACCAGCTCCTGGGCCGGCAGCTCATCCATTACGATGCAGTCGATCTTCCCGTTCATCAGGTCCTGGGCCGCCTGGGCAAAGGTGGTGTAACGGGTTACCTCGCCGGGGGTGGTGTTGTCCGTGTTGGATACCCACAGGTCCGCAATGTTGCCCTGCTGTACGCCTACGTTCAGGCCATTCAGGGCCTCGCCGGTGGGCTCGCTGACCGCCGGGCTCTCCGCGTTCACTACCACCACTTCCGTGGAATCCACATAGTTGACGGAAAAGTCCATCACCTCCGAACGCTCCGGATCCACGGAAACGCCGGCCGCCACAATGTCCGCCTTGCCCTGCTGTACCGCCAGCAGCGCGCCGGTGAAGTCCATGTTCATAATTTCCAGCTCCAGGCCCAGCTCATCCGCGATGGCCTGGGCAATGTCCATGTCCACGCCTACCACCTGGTCGCCGGACAGGTACTCATAGGGGGCGAAGCCCGCCTCCGTGGCCACAATCAGCTTGCCCTCGGAAACGGTGGTCACGCCGGACCAATCCTTTTCCTCTGCCGCCGCCGTGGTTTCCGCCGCCTCGGTTTCCGCCGCTTCCGTGCTGGCCGCTTCGGTTTCCGCCGCCGTGGTATCTGCCGCCTCGGTGGTTTCCTCCTGGGAAGCCGCCGCTGTGGTTTCCTTCTCGCTGCTGCCGCAGGCCGTCATGGACAGAGCCAGGACGCCGGCCAGCAGGATTGCCAATGTCTTCTTCATGGTTATTTCCTCCCATCCTTTTTGCCATCTATGTATAAATATAAATCCGAATGGCATTTCTGTTATATTTTATCACCTTTTTGCAAAAAGGCAAGGGATTTTTCGCTGAAATTTTATTCAAAATATTTTCCGGCAGGATTTTAACCCTCCTGCGGCTTCCCCATCCGGATCATCTGCCAGCTGTGCTTGCCCAGCACCGCCGTCAGGCGTCCGTCCCGCAGGCTGGCGTTTTCCCCGGCCGCGGGGATTACCTCGTCCGGGTTTTCCTCCGTATTGACCGCCTTCAAGTCCGGATGGGCCAACACCTGGTGCTCCACCATCCGGTAGCCTGCAAACTGCCGCAGGTCGCAGCTTACCTCCAGATCCTCCTCCAGGCTCTTGTTGACCGCAAACAGCGTCAGCTCCTCCTGCTCCCGGTTCCACACCAGCACCGCGTCCAGGTACGGGGCCGTCCCATAGGATTTGCTCTCATACACCGGGGACTGGACCAGGGTCTGCAGCACGGTCCCCCGGCCGTACCGGCTGGTGTACCAGAACGGATAGAAGATGGTCTGCCGCCAGGCCCCAGTATCCGAGGTCATAATCGGGGCGATCACGTTTACCAGCTGGGCCAGGCAGGCAATCTTCACCCGGTCCGCATGGCGCAGCAGGGTGATCAGCATGCTTCCTACCAGCAGGGCGTCCTCAAAATTGTAGACGTCCTCCAGCTGGTGCGGGGCCGTCCCCCAGCGGGGCAGCTTTTCGTCCGCCTCCCGGGAGTGGTACCACACGTTCCACTCGTCGAAGGACAGGTGGATCTTCTTTTGCTTCCTCTTTTTGGCCTTCACACAGTCGCAGATGGAAACCACGGAGGAGATAAACTCGTCCATCCCCACGCTGCTGGCCAGGAAATCCGCCGAGTCCCCCTGGTAATTTCCATAATACTGGTGCAGGGATAGGTAGTCCACCTGGTCGTAGCAGGCGTCCAGCACCGTCTCCTCCCAGGTCCCAAAGGTGTCCATCCCCAGGTTGGAGCTGCCGCAGGCCACCGTCTCAATGGAGGGATCCAGCATCTTCATCAGCCGCCCGGCCTCCGCCGCCGTCCGGCCGTATTCCTCCGCGGTCTTATGCCCCATCTGCCAGGTGCCGTCCATCTCGTTCCCCAGGCACCACAGCCGGATGCCGTGAGGCTGGGCGAAGCCATGCTGCTTCCGCAGGTCGCTGTAATAGGTCCCGCCCTGGAAGTTGCAGTATTCCAGGAGGTTTTTGGCATCCTCCGGTCCCCGGGTCCCCAGGTTGACCGCCATCATCACCTGGGTGTCCGCCTTCTTGGCCCAGGAGACAAACTCGTTAAGGCCGAAGGCGTTGGTCTCAATGACCTGCCAGGCCAGATCCGGCCGGGCGGGGCGCTGCTCCCGGGGGCCGACGCCGTCCTCCCAGTGGTAGCCGGAGACAAAGTTCCCGCCCGGATAGCGCACCACCGGGACCCGGAGCTGCCGCACCAGCTCCAGCACGTCCCGGCGCATGCCTTCCTCGTCCGCCAGCGGGCTGCCCGGCTGGTAGATACCGCCGTACACCGCCCGGCCCAGCTGCTCGATAAAGGAGCCAAAGATCCGCGGATCCGTCTCTGCCAGCAGGAAATGCTGGTCGGTTACGATTTCTGCCTTTTTCATCTGAAAACCTCCTGCGCCATCGGGTACCTTTTGCTCACTCCGCCCGGCAGAACACCGCCGCAGCGGAAAAATTGTCCGAGTGCTCGTTAAGCCGCCGGCCGATGCGGCCGCACATATAGCCCAGCCAGTCCCCCGGCGTCTGGGACTTGACCAGGTCGGCCATCATCTCCTCCTCCCACACATACTCCCAGAAGCCGTCGCTGCACAGCAGGAAGCAGTCCCCCGGCTGCAGCGGCTCCGCCTCCCGGATCTCCGGCCGGACCGTGTCCCCGCCGCCTAAGGCGCGCAGCACCTTGTTCCGGTCTGTGTGAAAGCGGATCTCCCGGTCCGTGATCCGCCCGGAAAGAGCCTCCATCTGGGAAACGCTGTGGTCGATGGTCCGGGAAAGCAGCTGACCGTCCCGGAAATGGTAGCAGCGGGAATCCCCTACATGGACCAGCGCCCACCGGTCCTGGACCGCCGCCAGGGCCACCAGCGTACTTTTCATCTGCTTTCCGGCGGTCTGCCGCTGCCGCACCTCTTCGTTGGCGTGTTCCGCCAGCCGCGCCAGCGTATCCCGGTCCGTCCCCGGGGCCTCCTGGAAATCCTTCCAGAGGGAGTCCACCGCCGCCTGGGCCGCCTCCGCGCCGCCGCCGTGGCCGCCTAGGCCATCGGCTACCACCGCCAAAAGGCCGTCCCCCGTCTTCCCGCAGAACACCCGATCCTCGTTGTAAGGCCTGGCCCCCATCTGGGAACACTGGGCTGTCCAAAACTTCATAAGACCGCCTCCTTCCGGATTTCCACCACAAACTGATTCCCTTCTCCGATGCTAAAACTGTCTCCATTCCCCAGAAACGCGCCGCTTTCTTTCAGGCAGGTCCCGTTGGCCAGCCAGGTGCCCCAGGCCGACCCCAGATCCTGCAGGAAGATCCCCTGGCTGCCCGGCTGCCAGCTGGCCTGGCAGTGGATCCGGCTGACGCCCGGCGCGTCCGGCGGGAACAAAACCTGGCAGGCCTCCGCATTCCGGCCCAGCACCAACGTCCCCTGCACCGGAATCACCTGTCCCAACCAGCAGCCGGCGGTTCCCCGGAGGAACGCCGCCTCCGAGAGAGGAACCCCGCCCGGCGCATGGGACGCCCCGGAGGGAGAAGCCCCGTCCGGCACGTGGGCCGGCGAAGTCCAGTCCGGCACGTGGGCCGGCACCGAAGGAGAAGTCCGGCCTGGCACATAGACCGCGCGGAAGGGAGAAGCCCCGTCCGGCACATAGGCCTCCTGGGCCTTGCTCCGGCCGCCGCCAAACAGCCGCTTCAGCCAAGCGAAGAACCGGCTAAGGAGCCCCGGCCGGGGCGTGGTCTGCGGTACGGGCCCTGGGGCCGGGTTCGGATACGGGGAAGGCTGGGAATACGGCGGGCCGCCTCCCTGGGACACCGCCTGGGAAGGATTCCCGCCGGCCGGCTGCGGCCCCCCAGCCGGTTCCCCGTACAGGGCGCAGCGAAATTCCGCCACATTGGGAAAACGGAGGCTGGCCTCCACCGCCATGGCCTTTTTCAGCGCCTGGTTCACCTGCTCCGGAAGCCCCGGGCACAGCTCCGCCGCCGGCCTGCATTCGTCCTTGTGGGCCCGCTCCGTCGCCTCCGGAGGCACCTGGCCGGTCATACAGTGGTACACGGTGCAGCCCAGGGCGTAGACATCCGTCCAGGGGCCCTGGCGGCCCCTGGTATAATATTGCTCCTCCGGCGCGTAGCCCCGCTTGAGGATCACGTCCACACTCTGGCTCCGCTCCTGAAGCATAGACCGGGCCGCGCCAAAATCCAGCAGCTTCACGCTGCCGTCCCGGCACAGGAAAATGTTGTCCGGGCTAATATCCCGGTGGGTCACCCCCATCCGGTGCACCTGCTCCAAGGCCGTAAACACCGGATGCAGCAGCCCCAGCACCTCCTGCCAGGGCAGCTTGCCCCCGGCGCTGTCCAGCCGGTGGCGCAGATCTCCGCCGTCCAAAAATTCCATGGTGTAATAGGCGGTGCCGTTTTCCTCGTACAGCTTTTCCACCGAAATAATCCCCGGGATGTGCTGCAGCTGGTAGATGGTCTGGGCCTCCTCCAGGAATGATTTCAGGCCGTACTGGAAATCCTCCTCCTCGCTGCTCTCCACTCGGGTGGAGCCTGCCTGCCGGGCGCAAAGGCCGTTGGGCAGGTATTCCTTCACGGCCACCGTCCGCTCCACCTGGAGATCCTCCGCCAGGTAGGTAATGCCAAAGCCGCCGTGGCCCAGCACCCGCCCTACCAGATAGCGGCCGTGAAGGATGGTCCCTGCCGGCAGGGCGTAGGGAGGATCCTGCGTCCAGCCAGGGCGCATCCCGCAGTGGCCGCAGACGCCGTTCTCCAAGGTCTCGTGCATACACCACAGGCAGAGCCGGTTAAAATCCATATTCTTTCTCCTTCCCGCTCCCTAGCGCGCCGTCAGCCGGAACATATTGTCCGGGCTTCCCAGGAAAAACACCTGGCCCAGGGCCAAGGTGACCCGTTCCCCAGGCGCCAGCCGGTGGCCGCCCTCCAGGTAGGTGCCGTAGCTGGAGCCCCGATCCATAAGGAAGCAGACGCCGCCCTGGATCTCCAGCTGGCAGTGTACCCGGCTGACGCCCTGGCAGGCGGCCGGCAGGATAATCTGGCAGCCGCCTGGATCCCGGCCCAGCATCAGCGTGCCCCCTCCCAGGGGGAACTGCTGTCCCGCCATGGGGCCGCGCTCACAGGCCAAAAGCAGCTGCCGGGGCGCCGCCCCCTGCCGCCCCTGGTAAGCCGGAGGCGCGCCGCCGCCCCGCCGGACTGCCGCCACCACCTGGCGGATGCCCTGGTTCATCTGATAGAACAGGATCCCCCAGGCCGCCACCGTCAAAATCAGATACTTTACATCCCCAAACACCGGGATGGCCGCAATGGAAAACTCGGAGTTCCAGACAAAATGGAGCGCCACCGAGCAGGCAAAATATTTTAGGAAATTCAGGTTCGCAAAATGGCTGACCTTTAAAGGCTCCGGGCCTTTGACCATGGCCAGGGCCGCCCCTTCGATGGCCGCCCACACCACATGGCCGCCAGGCGCCAGGATCCCCCGCATGGTAACCGACTCCCAGGCGGAGCCAAAAGCGGCCAGGGACTGAAGGGCGTACCCGGCGGATTCAATGGCGGAAAAGCCTGCGCCTACCGCGCCGCCGATCAGCACCCCGTTCAGGATATACCGCTTCTTAGGCTTCCGCAGGAAAATCGCCAAGGCCAGCAGCTTGCCTGGTTCCTCGCAGAAGGCCGCAAAGGAGGCGTTCTCCATCGGGATCACCTGGAACAGGATCATGCTGATAAACAGGGAGATGACGCCGCCTGCCAGAAACGTCAGCAGCACCTCATACAGAGGGATATTCCGGGGAATGTTCATCTCCCAGTAAAACATCAGCGCCGCCAGAGGCACCACAAAGGGCCCCAGCAGCATAAAACCCGCGTAGGATATAATGTACTTCGACATCAGGTACAGGGCCAGGGACAGCACCACCCCGATCACCGCCACCCAGGCAAACACCCAGGGCTTGGTCCACTGCCGGATCATCTCCGATTCCGGCGGCGTAGTGGCGGCCGTGCCCGCCATAAACAGCCGCTCCCCCTCCTCCTTGCTGTGCCTCCGGAATACATCGGAAAAAATATCCCAAAAGCGCAGGTTGGAGGAGGAGGCCCTGCCGAAGAATTCTGTATTGCCGCCGTACTGGACGCTGGCCCCGCAGTGGGGGCAGCGGGACAGGCCGGGAGGGATCTCCCCTCCGCACCGTGAACAACGCATCGCCGCCACCTCCTTACCCTACCTGGAACGCGTTGCTGGGATCTCCCAGATAGAACCGGTCGCCGGCCTGCAAGGCCACCGGCTGGTTCTGGGGCAGCCGCATCCCGTTTCGGAAGGTGCCGTAGGTAGAGCCCAGATCCGTCAGATACAGACACCCGCCCTGGAACCGCAGTTCACAGTGGAGAGAGCTGACGCCCGGGCTTCCCTCCGGGAAAATCAGCTGGCAGCGGCTGGGGTCCCGGCCCACCCGGACCGTATCCGGGACCTCAATCCGCTGCCCGGCCAGAGGGCCGGAAACACCGGTAATGGCAACCGCCCAGGCAGCCGCCGCCTGGGCGCCTGCTCCCATGCCGCCTGGCCGGGGGCCAGGCCCCGGCTGAGGGCCAACACCCGGCTGAGGGCCGGGCTGGCCGCCTCTCTGGCCGCCGCCCTGGTTCCGGGCGCCGCCGGCCGGGCCCTTCCGCTTCCGCAGAAAGACTACCGCAGCCGCCGCCACAGCAACCACCGCCACCACCGCCGCCACAATCACGCCCAGCTGGGAATCCTCGTCCTTATCCTCATCTTCGTCCTTCTCCGGATCCTTCTCCGGCTTTGATTCGGGGGCTTCTTCCTCCCCCGGATCCTGCCCATCCGGGGCTTCCGTAGCCGGCTCCGGCTGGCCGTCGCCGCCGCCCCCGTTCGGGGCTTCGCCCTGGATGTAAGGAAGATCGTTGGATTCCAGGATTTCGATTACATAGTCAATGTACTGGGAATAGTTGGTGCCGTCCGCCCGGGTGTGATCGTCCGAATTCAGGGCGATAAACGTGTTGACGCCCACCACGCAGCCGTTCTCCGTCACCAAAGGGCCGCCGGAGTTGCCATTGTTGACTACCGCGTCGATCTGCACGCAGTAGACCCCGTCGTTGACCATCTCCTGCCGGGTCACGGTTCCCGAGGTCACCGTAATATCGCCGATGGAAGAAGGCAGGTTGGGATCGTCATTCTGGTTGTCCGACACTCCGGGGAACCCCAGCGCGTACACCTCCTGGGTCACCTCCAGGGAGGAGGCGGAAAGCAGAGGCAGCGGCGTCCGTTCCGTAATGCCCGTCTCCGAATACAGGATCGCCAGATCCGGCGCCGCCGACTCGTACACCACCTGCACCGGGTAAATGCTGTCCGACTGGGTCAGATCCTCCAGCACCAGGTACACATAGTCGCTGGACCGTCCGTCCACCACATGGTGGTTGGTGATAAAATAGTGCACCGGCTCCCCCGGGGCGCCTACCGCAAAGCCGGTTCCCGTACTGGCCAGGCCCTCCTCTTCATCCACAATGTTGAACACCCGTACCACGCCGTCCCGGGCGTCCAGCACGTCCTGGTTCACCGCCAGGCACACCTCCGCCGGCAGCAGGGACGCCAGCAGGGCCAGCGCCAGCAGCCAGGCCGCCATCTTCCGTTTTCTCATCGTGCTCTCCTCCTTCTCACCGGACGCCGTTCTCCCCCAAATACTCCAGGATGATCGCGGTAAAATTGTCCTGGCCCGGCTTCTGGGCCGCCAGCACCGCGTTCTCCAGGTTCCGGGCCGCCGCAACAGCGTCCACCGGCCCCGCCAGGCGGGCCATTTCCTCATCCGGCACCGTGCCGAACACCCCGTCGCTCATCAGCAGCACCTTATCCCCCGGGGAAAGGTGCAGCGGATGCATGCTCCGGTCGATGCGCTCCACCTCGCCCATGCCGATAAAGCTGGTCAGGGCGTGGCGCTGGCTGTCGTTCCGGGCCTCCTCCAGGGAAATCTTGCCCATGGCCGCCAGCTCATCCAGCTCGGCCCCATAGGTATGCTCCCGGTTCAGCTGGGTCATCCCCCCGTTGCGCAGCAGATAAATCCGGCTGTCGCCGATGGAGATAAAATACAGCTGGGAACCCTGGATCCAGACTGCCACCACCGTGGAGCCGCTTTGCCCGGTATTTCCCGCCAGGTACTGGTTAACCTCCTGGTTGGCCTGGCTGACCATGCGCAAAAGCTCCAGGGCCGGATCCTGGTCCAAGCCGGAGGCGGCAAAATCCCTCAGCAGGGACGAGGTGATCATCCCGCTGATGGTGGCCCCGTCCGAAAGGCCGCCCATGCCGTCCGCCACCACCGCCAGCAATCCCTTGCGGCGGTACAGCTCCGCATCCGTAATATCCGAAGCGCCAAAGCTGTCCTGCTGGCTGTCCCGGGCGCCGATGTTGTGGAGATTGCCGATCCGCACCGGATACGGGGCCGGGGCCGCGGTTCCCGCCGGGACCCTGCCCGGGGCCGCTCCTGCCGCCCTGCCCGGAACCGGAGCCGGTCCCGCCGCCGGAGCCGGTCCTGCCGGCCGTTCCGGATAGCCGTTCTGCATTCCTGCGCCTCCTTCCGCGGGGCGTCCCGCAGGGCGATACGCCTCTTTTCCACCTTTGCGCCGCAGCAGGAACCAAGCCGCCGCCGCGGCTGCCAGAACCACTGCTATTAAGCCCAGCACCAGGGGCAGGATACTGCCGTCCTCCTCATCCTCCGAAAGCGGCTCTTCCGCCTCCCCGGATTCTTCGGAAGCGGTTTCCTCCGTCCCTACGGCAGACGGCTCGCGGCCGTCCCCGGCGGAAGACCCTTCCTCAGAGGATTCTTCTTCCTCCGCGGCAGAGCTTTCCTCTTCCGCCGCCGAGGACTCCCCAGGATCCTCCCCCTCGCTCTCCTGGGGGCGTCCTTCCTGCCCTTCCGTGGGAATCCGTCCCCAGGAAGGCTCCTCCTCCGGATCTTCTCTAGGCTCCGTTTCCTCCCTGGGATTCGTTTCCTCTCTAGGATTCGTCTCTTCCCGGGAATCAGACTCATCGTCCCCCCAGAAATCGTCCCACGGGATCCGCTCCTCATCGGTTTCCGGCTCCGTGGCACGGCTGCCGGGGCGGCCGGCGGTGGGAAGAAGCTCCCCAGGCGCCGCGTACACCGTTCCCGCCGCCGCCACCATACCGGTCAGGAAAAAGAGCAGCGCCGTTTTCCTGACTGTCCTTCCGACTGTTCTCATTCCTTCTCCTCTTTCTCCCACTGGAACTCTTCCCCGCACAGAGGCACAAACATCAGCAGCTCGCTGCCGATCTCCAGCTTGTCATACATTTTCAGCTTTTCCACTCCCAGCACCGGCTCGTCGTTCAGGTACATCAGGTTTTCGCCCTTGCCCGGGGATACGTAGAAGTTCCGGTGCTTCCGGTCGTAGCTGATGACACCCTGGTTTTCCCGGGAGATGGTCTCGTCCCCGCTGCCCTTGAGGCAGATGTCCATATGGTCGGCGCGGCCGATCAGGTTGTTGCCGGTGTGCAGGCGGAAATCCCGTCCCTTCTCCTTGCCCTCCACGCAGACCAGCCAGCCCACCACCGGGTTGATGCCGGATTTCTGGCGCATCACCGCCACCGTCTTGCCCGCGTCCCGGGGATTGCCCATGGGGCGCACATCGTTGGGCTGGAAGCCGCCGGCATTCTGCACCGGCACCGTAGCGCCTACGCCGCCTCCCATTCCCGGCGCAGGGGCAGGGCCCGGAACCGGGCCGCCGGCGTTCTGCACCGGCACCGTGGCCCCTACGCCCGGCGCAGGCCCGGGCCCCGGGACCGGGCCGTTCCCCGCCCGCAGCGGCACGGTGGCGTTGGCGTTTTTCCCCTGGCAGTAAGGGCAGGTGGGATACATAGAAGCATCGTAAAAGTGTCCGTTCTGGCAGCGTTCCATTTCCATTTTCATTTCCTCCTGAAGGTTGTTTTTTATAAAAATTTTCGATCAATCTTCCGAACCTGCCGGCCGTTTTGCCTGCCTTCCCTTCGGCGCGCTACTCCAGCGTCAGGTACAGCGGGCCCACCGCCTCCCCGTGAGAATGGTTGGCAAAGGTCAGCATCCAATCCTCGTACCCGTCCGGCACCGGGATGTGCAAGGTCACCGTCTGGCCTTCCAGGACCCAGTGATCCGACCAGCCATCGGAGGCGGCGGACGCTTCCGCCAGGGTTCCCAAATACAGCTGGTCCCAAGGGCAGATCAGCACGTCGTCCTGGCTGCTGACCAGCATGGAAAAGCAGCTGTGGTACAGCGTGGAAAACTCGCAGTCCGCCGTACGCCCTGCGGTCAGCTGCACCAGCATACAGCCCTCCTCCGCCCCGTGAGGGCACTCTGGCAGCCGCTGCACCTCCTCCACCTGGTACTGCACCCCGTTTTCCGCCGTCACCTGCTGACCCATAGGGACCATCTGATAGTCGTCGTTCAGGATCCGGTTCAGGATGGAGTCCAAGGGATGGAAGGAATCGTCCTCCCCATCGTAGCCGTACACCCAGTTTTCCGGGGCAAAGCTTTCGTTGTACTCCGTGGACGGCTCGATGGGAGCCGGTTCTGTCTGGGCCTCGGTGGGGGCTTCGGTCTCCGCAGGAGCTTCCGTGGAAGGCTGGGTCTCCGGCTCCGCGGAGGGTTCCGTCTCGTCCGGTTCCTCCCCGGTAGGTTCCTCCTCCGTCTCGTCCGGTTCTTCCTCCGGGGATTCCGCCTCCGTCTCTGCCGGTTCCTCCGTAAAGAAAAGCTTCCCTGCGGCAAAGGCCCCCGCCGCCAGCAGCAGCGCCAGAATCAAAAACAGCGGCCACTTTTTGGATTTTTTCTTGGGCGGCTCCTCCGGCCTTCCCTCCGGCTGGCCGGACGGCGGAACAGGGGGCACAGCCGGCTCCGGCGGCGTTTCCGGTTCTTCCGGCGGGTACAGGGCCTGCTCCAGTTCCTCCATGGTCAGGCGCGCCTCCCCCGGGGCCGGCGCCAGCCCTCTCCGCAGGGCTTCCTCCTGCCAGGGCGCAAGGCTTACCCCGTACGCTTCCACCGGCTGCCAGGGCGTCTGGGGGAGGCTTCCGGTCAGGCAGCGGTACAGCGCCGCGCAGACGGCGCTTACATCCGCCTCCTGCCCCTGCTGGCTTTGGGACGCCACATGGCGGGCCGCCCCCAGGGTCATCAGCTTCAGCTGCCCCTCCGGGGTCACCACTATGTTTTCGGTGGAAACCTCCCCGTGGCTGCGGCCTGCCCGGTGGATTTGGATGAGCCCCTGAAGGATGGGACGCATCCAGGCCAGCGCCTGCCCCGGCAGCAGGGGCTCTCCCTGCCGCTTCAGGTACTCCTCCAGGACGTCCCCCTCCAGATATTCCATCACCGTGTAAACCGTATTGTTCTCCTCAAAAACCTGCTTCACCGCCGCAATGCCCGGCAGGTTCTCCAACCGCGCCATCTCCTGGGCCTGCTGGGAATACTGCTCCCGGCCCTCCGCGTAGTAGGATTCGTATTCCTGGTTGGGCGTCTCCGCCTCCCCGCCGCCCCGGGCGGCCACCCCAAAGGGGAAATATTCCTGGATGACAGCCCTCCGGCCCTGTTCCAAATCCAGGGCCAGATAGGTGATGCCAAACTGCTCCTCCCGCAGCACCCGGCCCACCAGATACCGGCCCGCCAGGATGGTCCGGTAAGGCAGGGCGTAGGAATTCCGGGGCTGCGCCTCCTCGTCAAATCCGCAGCGCGGGCAGGGCCCGGGCCCTGTTTTTTCCTCCATACAGCCCATGCAGAGCCGATCCGGATGAATCTGATTTTCCATTCCTTCCCTCTCTTTCCTTTTGTTTCCCTTTCCGGCTTACTCGCCGCTTCCGGTCATATACAGCGGCCCCACCGCTTCCCCGCCGGAAACATTGCTGAAAAGCAGCAGCCAGGAATCGTAGTCGTACCCGGCGGGAATGGGAATCCGCAGGGTTACCGTCTGGCCCTCCGGGGACCATTCTCCCGTCCAGCCGTCCGCCGCCGCCTGGCATTCCTCCATCGTGCCCTCCCGCAGCTGATCCCAAGGGCAAAGCATCACCCTGCCTCCCTCCTCCCAAGTCATAAGAGCCGACAAGGAGGAATGGGAAAGCGCGTCGAAGGTGCACCCTTCCAGCAGGTCCGCCGTCGCCTGCACCAGCAGGCAAGGGTTCCCCGGATCCCAGCTTAGGCCGTCCGGGTAAACCGCCACTTGGTCGATCCGGTACTGCACCTGGTTTTCCGTAACCTGATCCGTCCCCAGCAGCAAAATAGTAAGATTTCCGTCCAGGAAACGGTTCATCACCGAATCCAGGGGCGGGAACTCCGCGCCCCCGTACACCCACAGGGCCGGGTCGTATTCCCCGGCGGCCTGGGTGGGCGCTTCTGTGGGAGCTTCCGTAGGGGCTTGGGTAGGCGCTTCCGTAGGGGCCTCCGTCTCCGGCTGGGTTTCCGGCTCCGTAGAGGCCTCGGTTTCCGGCTCCGTCTCCTCCGGCGCTTCCCACAGCTCCTGCGGATCCGGATCCTCCAGATCCATCCAGCGCCAGCCATGGGCCACGCCGCCCTGCAGCAGCCAGTGGCCGGACAGATAGGCCGAGCCTCCATCGTCCCCCAGGGTCTCCACCGTCTTTCCGTCCGTCCGGATCCGGCAGAGCTCTCCGTCCCAGCCATAGTACACCCAGCCGTCCGCCGCGTTGTACAGGGCGTCCGCGTCCACCTCCAGGCTTTCCGGCTCCCCGCCGTCCGTCTCCATCCGCCAAAGCTCGCTGTCCACCAGCCAGTAGGCCCAGCCGCCGCTTACGGCAAACTGCTCCGTCTCCCCGGTGGGAAGCGGCTCCGCCTCCCCGTCCGAAAGGGACACCCGGAACAGGTTCTCCTCCTCCGGATCCCGGTAGTAAAACCCGCCGTCCGCCAGCACGCAGGTCCCCTGGCCTACGCCCTCCGGAAGCTCCGCCACCGGCTCCGGATCCTTGCCTTCCAGGCTCATACGGCATAGCTCTGAATCTTCATTGATATAATAGATGGCGTCCTCCTGAATCCAGAATACGCCTCCGTACACATCCTCCCTGCCTACGTCCCGAGGGCGTCCCCCCTCCTGGGCCTGGATCCGCTGGATCCGCTGGCCCTCGCCGCCGGGCACGGACGCGTCCAGGAAATACAGGTAGGAACCGTTCCGCGCCAGGCAAAAGCCTCTCTCATCCGCCAGCGGCTCCGGCTTCTCCGGTTCCCCGTCCACCGGGGCCCGGTAGATCCCGTCCTCCGCGGTAAAATATACCGCCTGGCGGTCGAAGGCCGCCCAGCCGCCCTGGAGCAGGTTCCCGGCCGCCGCCTCCTCCGCCCCGCCTCCGGCAAGCAGCGCCCGGACGCCGAACACCGCCGCCGCCAGGATCGCCGCGCCGCCTAAGAAAAGCGCCGGCCGCTTCCAGGACTTGCCGGGACGGGCTGCGGACGTTCCTCCGGCCGGATGGCCGGACGGTGGGTTACCGGACGGCGGGATCTGCTGTCCCGGCGCCGGGTTCCCCGGCTTCCAGCCCCAGGCAGGCGGAGGGCCTCCGGCCCCAGGGGCGGCGTTTCCGGCAGCGGGATCCGCCTTCCCGGCAGCGGAATCGGCCTTCCCCGCCCCAGGATCGGCGTTCCGGGCCCCAGGATCGGCGTTCCGGGCCGGGCTTCTCTCCGGTTCCGGATACAGGGCTGCCTCCAGCTCCTCCATGGTCTGGAACCGGTCCTCCGCCTCTATGGAGAGCCCCTTCCGCAGGGCCGCTTCCTGCCCGGGCGGCAGGGAAACGCCAAACTCCGCCAGCGGCTTCAGGCTTTCCTGGATCCGCCTATCCAGCGGTTCCTCCGGCACCTCCCCGCTCAGGCAGCGGTAGAGGGTGGCGCACAGGGCGTACACATCCGTCCAGGGGCCCTGGCTGCCGTGGGTCCGGTACTGCTCCTCCGGCGCGTAGCCGGGCTTCAGCAGCACGGAAAGGCTTCTCTCTCCTTTGGGGGAAACGGCCCTCGCCGCCCCAAAATCCAGCAGCTTGATTTGGCCGTTTTTCGTCACCATAATATTGTCCGGGCTGATGTCCCGGTGGATGAGGCCGGCCCGATGAACCTGGGCCAGGGAGCGGATAACCGGGCGCATCCAGGCAAAGACCTGCTCCGGCGGCAGCTTGCCGCCCCGGCGCTCCAGATACGCCTTCAGCGTCTCCCCCTCCAGGTATTCCATGGCAATGTAGGCCGTATTGTTTTCCAGGAAAAAGTCCTTGACCGTCACAATGCCCGGCAGGGAAAAAAGCCGCGCCAGGGTCCGGGCCTCCTGGGCGAATTTATCCCGCCCTTCCTCATAATATTCCGTGTCGTCCTGGGAATGGATGGTCACCTGGGTTGTCCCCCGCTCCACCATCCCGGCGGGGAAATATTCCTTGATGGCCACCTTCTGATCCAGATTCAAATCCCACCCCAGGTAGGTAATGCCAAAGCCGCCCTCCCCCAGCGCCTTCCCAACCAGGTATTTTCCGCTTAGGATGGTCCGGTAGGGCAGGTGATGGGGCTCCGGGGGCGTTTTGGCCTCGTCAAAGCCGCAGCGGGGGCAGGGGCCGTCCCCGGCCCGTTCCCCCATACATCCCATACATAGTTTTTCCGGGTTGACGATTGCCTCCATCCTTCTCCCTCGCTTCCTCTTTACTCGGTGTAGACCCAGGCGGAATACTTATCCTCCGTCATCGCGTACAGATAGTCGCCGGCTTCGTTCAGCTGCAGGATGGGCCCATCGTCCATGGTTCTCCAGATGGTCGCCCCAGAGCCATCGTCCTGGAAGCGGATCACCTGGTTCCCGTTGTCCCCTGTGATAAAGAACAGATAGCGGCTGCCGTCCGGGGAAAGCACCGTATCGTTGCACTCGGCGTTGAGCAGTTCCGCCGCCGCGCCTGGCTGGATGTCCACCCGGTACAACCCCTTGTCGATGGCGTCCAGGTTTTCATTCATATACATAAAGTAGATGCCGGAGTCGCCGGAGCGCCGCATGGTGCCGCCGATGACCCGCCCGCCGGACGCCACGTCTTCCACATAAAACTGGATGGGGGAGCTTCCTGGCCCTTCTATGTAGGCAAGGCCGGACTCGAGCCCGTCGTACCAGGCGTAGAAGAGGCCGTCCCCATAGGCGCCCTGGGAGAGCAGCATGCCGTTGACCGTGGCCATCTCCACCGCGTTGCTCCCGTCCCAGTTGGCCCGGTACAGGGTGCTGGTCACCGCTTCGGTATCATAGGTGGAAAGATACATCCAGTCCCCGTAAAGGCTCAGCTCCCACATATACTGGCCCATGCTGGAGACAGACACCTGCCCGGTGGCCAAATCCACCATCACCATCTCCGACACGGTATCCGCCGTGGAGGTCAGGTAGAAAATGCGATCCTTGTGCAAGACCGGCACGCCGCCGGCCTCCACCGGATACTGGGACAGGCAGGTGGTCGCCACGGTATCCGCTTCTTCGTCCACCGTATCCATATCCGCCGCGTAGATGTACCGGTCCGCGGAGGACATGTACACCAGCAGGTTTTCCCAGACGCAGAAGGTATCGGCGTCCGCCGCCGGAATCATCAGCTGTACCTCCGTGTTCCCCAGCGGGAGCCGGGCCACATAGCTGTACATACGCATATAGACCCAGTCGTCCTGGGACCAGAACTCCGGATCCATGGATTTCTGGCTCAGGGTTGCATCCAGCGCCGGATCCACCGGAGCCGCTTCCGTGGGCGCTTCCGTAGGTTCTTCCGTAGGTTCTTCCGTGGGTTCTTCCGTAGGTTCTTCCTCCGTAGGCTCCTCTTCGGTCTCCTCGTCCTCCGAAGCCTCCGTGGATTCCTCCTCTCTCTCCTCCCGGACTACCCGTTCCTCGTTGTCCCCGCCGCCGGCAATCAGGGCAATGCCGCCCGCCACCGCCGCCAGCAGCACCACCACCACGGCCGCCAGGATTCCCAGGCGTTTCCCCCGGGAGGAAGGCTTCAGCCCCTCTTTCCCGCCGCCAGCCGGCTGCCAGCCGCTGTTTCCGCCTGACGATACGGCTCCGCCGCCGGTGGGGCCGCCTGCTGCGCCCGCCGTCCCGGTTCCGGCCCCGCCGGTCCAGGCGGTCCGGCCGCCGCCGGCCTGGTAAAGCGCCGCCGCCAGCTCCTCCAGGTTCCCGTACCGCTGCTCCTGCCGGACCGCCATCCCCCGCATCAGCGCCTGCTCCTGCCAGGGGGCAATGGAAACGCCCAGGGCCGAAGGCGGCTGCAGCTGATCCTGATGGGTCCGCTCCAGGGATTCCTGGGGCGTCACCCCGGTAATACATTTATAAATCGTCGCGCACAGGGCGTACTCATCCGTCCAGGGGCCCTGCTCCCCCTTGCTCCGGTACTGCTCCTCCGGCGCGTAGCCCGCCTTTACGGTCATGGCGGTGCTCCGCTCCCCTACCGAGCTTAGATCCTTGGCCGCGCCAAAATCCAGCAGCTTCACGGAGCCGTCCTTCAGGATCATAATGTTGTCCGGGCTAATGTCCCGGTGGATCAGGCCGCTCCGATGCACCTGGATCAGCGAACGGATCACCGGCTCCATCATTCGGAACACCTGCTCCGCCGGCAGGCGTCCGCCCTGCCGCTTTAGGTGCTCCTTCAGGGTGATGCCGTCCAGGTATTCCATCACTATATAGGCGGTGCCGTTTTCCATAAAGAAATCCTTTACCCGCACAATGCCTGGCAGCGAGTCGAACTTAGCCAGGTTCCGGGCTTCCCGGATAAATTTATCCCGCCCTTCGGTAAACAGGCGCCCGGCGTCCCCGGTAAAAGGGGTCACGCTGTAGGAAACGCCGGCGGAGCGGGATACGTAGCCCGCCGGGTAGTACTCCTTGATAGCCAGGCGCATTTCCAGGTTCAGATCCCACCCGATATAGGTAATGCCGAAGCCTCCCTCCCCAATGCTGCGGCCCACCATATATTTGCCGTTGAGGATGGTGCGCGGCGGCAGATGGTACAGCGGGATCTGGGCGTTCTCCTCGGAGAAGCCGCAGTGGGGGCAAGGCCCCTCCTGGGTCTCCCTGCGTCCCATGCAGTTGACACAAAGCTTATCCACCGGAAAAGAGTTGATTCCCATTTCTGTGGCCCCCTTTTCATACGTTTGTTATTTGTCTGAAAAAGACGAAGTTGTACTTCTTTATCCTATCATATTTCCCGCTTTCCGGCATCCTAAAAATTATGGGAACCGCTGGGAGGAATTTCCTTCCCGCCGCTCTTGATGAACCTGCTCCCCCATGCTAAAATCAAGAAAAACGGCGGTTTCCCGCCTGCAGCGAAAGCGGTTTTCCCTATGTTCCAAGACACGGTTTCCACGATTCCAGACGAGGTTTTGCTGAGTACCCAGCGGGGCGTCCCCGGTGAGTTCCTTTTGCTTTTTACGGTTTTGGTCTGGGTGCTGTTCCTGCTGATTTTCCTGGGGAACGCCAAAAGCCGGCTGAACCAATGGTGCTTTTTCAGCGGTATGTGCTTCAGCCTGGGGGTATGCAAGGAATACCTGTACTTCTCCCTCTTTCCCTATCTGTACCAGCTGTACCAGTGGCCCTCCTACGAATTTTCCTACCATCTGTACTCCGTGCTGACGGCGGTCTTTTACTATGTCTCCATGCCCACGGTGCTGATTTTCAGCTTTTACTTTTCCCGGCTGGACGAGCGGAAGCCCCTTCTCTTTTCCGGGCTGCGCTTTCTGGTCTTTCTGCCGGCGCTTTTCTTTTTCCTCCGGTATCCCTGCCTGGACACCCGCTATTACCAGCTGTACGATTCCCGGTACTACGCCTCCATGGCCCTGTACAATTTGATTTACGGCGTAATCCTGACCTGGATCATCGTCCTGACCCTCATCCGGGAGCGGGGCCGTGCCTCCTTCCGCCAGAAAAAGGTGGCGGCGGTGCTGACCCTCCTGCCCATCTGGTACGAGCTGCTCAGCGCCTACCTGATCCACCTGCTGCGGCTGAAGGAATACTTTAAGGCCTGGCAAGGGAATATGGCCATTATCCTGTTCCTGCTGGTATATTTTTTCTACCACGCCTCCAAGGACGGCTTTATGGGCATCCGCTTCCACCATGAAAATTTTGACTGGAATCAGGAAGAACTCCTGATCCACAAAAACGCCAGCTGCATCCAGCATATGCTGAAAAACGAGCTGGCCAAAATCGAATGGTGCGCCCAGGCGCTTTCCGGGGCGCCCGGCGCAATGGAGGCCCAGGAGTACCCCCGGATTATCCTTCGCTCCACCGAGCATTTGAAAAACTGCCTGGCCAAAAGCAAGCGCTACTCCCAGGACATCCTCCTAAAGCCCGGCCTCCATCCGGTGCGGCCGATCCTGGAGGAATCCGTTTCCCCCCTGCGGCACCAGCATCCGCAGATCCAGTTCTTGATCCATTGCCCGGAGGAGGCGGTCCTTTCCTGCGACCGGGAATACCTGGAGGAGGTGCTGAACAACCTGCTGGCCAACGCCCTGGAGGCCATGGGGGAGAAGGGGGCCGTTACCTTATCCTTTTCCCGCCTGCCAGGCCGCCGGGGCAGCCAGCTGACGGTGGCGGACACCGGCTGCGGCATCCCCCCGGAGGAGCGGGAGCAGCTGTTTACCCCCTATCACACCACCAAAACCGCCGGGGAACACATGGGGATGGGCCTTTACTTCTGCCGCCGGGTCCTGGAGGGCCACGGAGGGTCCATCCAGGCGGACAGCGTTCCCGGCGCCGGGACCACCTTCACCCTTACGTTTCCCGCTTCCCCGTAACCTTGGCATTCCGGCGGGGCCGCCCGGCTGGATTTCCGGCGGCTGGCCCGCCGCTTTCAGGGAGAGAAAATGATCCGAATTTTGATTGTAGAAGACGATGCGGATTTCGCGTTTCTTATTAAAAATACCATCAACAGCCAGCCGGACATGGAGGTGGTGGGCGCTGCCTCCAACCGCCAGGAGGCCTTAAATTTTGTGGAACTGCTGCTGCCGGATATGGTGCTGATGGATCTTTCCCTGTCCGAAAGCAAGCTGGACGGCATCGAGGCCGCCCGCAGCATCCGGCTGTCCACCAGCGTCAAGCTGCTGATTCTGACCGCCTTTGAGAATCCGGATATTATCCTGGACGCCTGCCGCCGCTCCTTTGCCTTCGGCTATCTTTTCAAGAGCCAGTTTGACCTGCTGGTAGGGACCATCCGCAAGACCATGGAAGGGCCTACGCCCCAGGAATACATGATCCAGGCCCTGATCCTTTCGACCCTTTCCCCGGCGGAGCAGTCGGTGCTGAACCTGCTCCTGGGAAAGGAGGTGGAGCTCCACTCCTCCCCCAAAACCATTTCCAACCAGAAAACCAGCATCCTCAAGAAGCTGCGGCTGAAAAGCCAGGAGGAACTGATCCACATTTTCCAGACCTACCACCGGCAGTAGCGGGCCGCTTGACACCGCCCCGCCGCCCTGCTATCATAAAAACCGGAAAAAGGGGCCACCGCCCCATCGGAAAAAGAGGAGGAACCAAAAATGAAGCGTTTACTGACCATCCTGCTGGCCCTGTGCCTGTGCCTGGCGGCTGCCGCCTGCGGCGGGGACAGCAAGGAAGATACCACAGCCGCCGAAGAAGCCGCGGAAAGCGAGGCCCCGGAGGAAACCGAGGAAGCCACGAAGGCGGAGACGGAAGCCCCTGCGACGGAGGCGGCCACGGAAGCCTCTGCCGCGCTGACGGGCACCTGGGTGACCGATCCTACCAGCGGCGGCGTTGGCCAGGGAGAAAGCTACACCCTGGAGCTCCGGGAGGACGGGACCTTTACCATGACGGCAGAATTCTCCAGCACTTCCCACTCTGCGGAGGGGACTTACGAGATGGAAGGCAGCCAGCTTACCCTGTATCCCAGCACGGTGGACGGCCAGGCTTCCGAAGATCCGGAAGGCCAACGCGAGGAAGGAAGCCTGGACGGCGATGGCCGCCTGGTCTTTGAGGACGACGGGCTGATCTTTGTCCCGGAGGACGCCGCTTCCCAGGAGCCTGCGGAAACGGCCGCCAGCATCACCGATCTGGCAGGATCCTGGAAGATGGATCCCGCCTGCCAGGAAACCTCTGGGATGGACGCCGCTTCCCTGGTGATTGAGGCGGACGGGACCTTTACCATCACCCTGGAAGCCGGCGGGGAAACCCAGTCTACGTCCGGCTCCTGCACCGTGGACGGCTCCCAGATCGTGCTGACCTCCCAGGACACCGGCGTCTCGGAGGAAGGCGTCCTGGACGCCCAGGGCCGGCTGCAGATGGAGGACGGAGATCTGATTTTCGTGAGAGAGTAAGACGCCTGGAATTTTAGGCGGGAAAAGCACCCCCCAGGGGCTACACTTTGTAGCCTCTGGGGGGCTTTTTTACCCTATTTTGTTCACTTGCTGATTTTTCTCTTATTTGTTATTTTATATATAGAGCATTCTATTATTAAGCGATAATTTTCTTCTATCTTCCTTTTTACAAGCGTGTTTTTGGGAATTTTCCCCATTATTTTTACGAAATTACAGAAAGGAGAACCCCCACAATGATCAGCGAACGCGAAAACATGTTGCTGGTGCTGGAAGGAAAACAGCCCGAGTGGATTCCCAATTATGGAGTAGCCTCCATCAAAATTTCCCCTCACTGTATTGCCCGTAAACTGGACCCGAAAACAGGGTACATGGTGGATGCCTGCGGCGTGGAATTCTGTCAGGCCATCGACGGCTTGACCCCGATCCATACCAAAGATCGGAATTTTACGATGCAGGATATTACCAAGTGGAAAGAGCATCTTCCCAAGATTGATTTGAAATCCATCGACTGGGAACAGGACGTAAGAGCCTCCCTGCACAACCGCTATTCTTATTATGGGGATCCCTCCGGAGACGACAAAGTGACAGACTATGTATTTGGTTATCTCTGGGATGAGCTTCACTATCTGATGGGTTTTGAAGGCGCTCTCTGCGCCCTGTTGGAGGAACCGGAATGCTGCTACGATTTTCTCCAGGCGCTGGCGGACATCTATATAGAGGTCTTTCACAACTACTGCCGCTACTGGAAGCCGGACGTTGCCATGCTGGTAGAGCATGTGGCCACCAACCGCGGCCTGATGATGCGGGCCGACACCTATCGGGAAATCATTAAGCCCGCGCAAAAAAAGGTATACGACGCCATTATAGAGGAAGGGGTTTATCCGGAAATCCATACCGACGGCGAGTTTGAATCTATCCTAGGCGACTATGCGGAAATGGGAATCCGGGTCATCCAACCTTTCCAAGTCTATAACGACATCGAAGCCGCCAAAGAAAAATATGGTTTTATCTGCATTGGCGGCTGGGATTCTTTTGGACCCGGCAATTTGCCGGATTCCACCGAAGAAGAAGTCCGGCAGTCCGTACGCACGGCGATGGACGCTTACGGAAAAACCAACCGGTACGCCATCTATTTCAGCGGATGCACCGCACGAAACCCGGAGCGAATGGCCATTTTGGCGGATGAAGCCCAAAAATACGGCCATGCCTTCTATCGGAAACGCTAAAAAGAAAGTTTAAGAAGAAAGGAGAGTCTCCATGAAGAATAAATATTTGCATCTTAGCATCGGCTTGCTGTTAGCCCTGTTGATCGGGTTCCTGCTGCCGGAAGGCAATGGATTGACCGCCGCGGGAGTCCGTACCATTGCCGTGACCGCTATGATCGTCTACTATTGGACCTTTGTCGGTATCGACTGGGTCAGCATCCTTTGTATCGCCCTGTTTGCCGTAGTCGGGACCGCCAGTATGTCTTCCCTGATCGGGTGGGGTATCTCCAATACCAACACCCTGCTGATGCTGTTCAGCAGCATCCTCTGCCTGTCCCTGGTTTACTGCGGCTTTATGGACCGGCTGATTACCTGGTTTATCTCACGGAATGTTGTGCGCCGTAGGCCATACGTATTCCTAGCCCTCTATCTCTTAGCCGTATACATTATTGGCTGCTTTGTAAATATTACCTCCACCTGCCTGATTACCATGCCGGTAGCCAAAAGCATCATCGAGGAGCTTGGTTACACATCCAAAGACAAATTTTCCAAAGCCTTGTTTGCCGGTTCTATGTGGGTAGCGATGTGGGGATACTCCGCAACGCCCATCGGGCATCCGGTGGCCCTGACCATCATCGGCCTGCTGAACACCTCCTGCGGCGTAGAAATGAGTTTTGTCCAGTACATGGCGGTGGGGATTCCCATCACCTTCCTTCTCTGCATCCTGTCGTTCCTGGTAATCAAGTATATTATGCGGCCGGATACCAGCAAATATGTCAACTACGATGTGGATGCCAAACGTGCCTCCCTGAAAAAGATGGAACTGCGGGAGGCTCTGACCGTAGCCATTTTCCTGCTGGTCATCTTCTTCTACGTCTTCCCGGATATTCTTCGCTATGCACTGCCGGGATTCTACACCTACATGAACCAGCTGACACTGCTGACCCCTACCATCCTGGGCATCTGCCTGATGGTTATTATCCAGGTAGGCGGGAAGCCGCTCTTTGACTTTAAACGCTCCCTGAAAGACGTCCCCTGGTCCACTTTCTTCCTGCTGGCCGGTATGTTCACCATGTCCGGCGCCATCTCCGCGGAAGGAAACGGGATCGTGGACTGGCTTGCCAATGTTTTAGGACCGCTGACCGCAAACATGCAGTCCTGGATCCCGTTTATCCTGCTCATCGGAGCCGCCGCTACCATCCTGACCAACTTTATGTCCTGCAACGTGGTGGCCAATATGATGTTTATGGCGGCCGTCCCTCTGATGGCCAGCCTGGGAGACAACCTGAATACCTTCGGCGTTGCCATGGTGATTGCCATCGCCTCGAACGCCGGCGTTATGACGCCGCAGGCCTCCGCCGCCGCCGGGGTCTATCTGGGCACCGATTATCTGACGCCCAGCGAAGGTTTCAAATATGGGTCCTGGGTAATCCCCGCCTTTATAGTAATCTGCCTGGCGCTGGTTTATCCCATGTGCTTGCTTTTGTTCTGAGCGTCTAAGAGCCGGAAAGAAAAGGCCAGGTAAATCCTCTCGTCCATATCGTCCAGGGAGCTGTTCATAAGCTTTTTAATCCGTTCCAGCCGTTTCAGGAAAGTGCTTCTGTGAATGAACAGCCTCTGGGCGGCCTGCGCCGCATTGTACTGGGCCTCCATATACGTCCATAACGTGCGCAGGTATTCCGTCCCATACTGCTGATCATGCTGGCGCAGCGCCAAAAGCCCCTCGTGGCATACCATATCGCTGGGCAACCGCCGCTGTGCCTGCTCCAGCAGGTAGGGAAAGGCCGCCCCATTAAAATGATGGATCCACAGATACGGCTTTTCCCGGCTTCCCGTTTCCAAGGCGATCCGCGCTTGCAGATATTGGCGGTGCAAATTGTTATGCCCTTTCATGCAACGGCTGTACCCGGCCTTTAAAAAGCTCTCCCGGATAAAATACTTTAATTCTTTTGAGATTTCCCGCAGGCTTTTCCCTATTTTGGATATATCAAAAAAGGCTGCAATCCGATCCCGAAACGGTAAGCTGCAGCAAAAACGATAGGTCTGCTCCAAATATCCGCACAAGAAATTGGCGGATGTCTTTTGATCCATATCCGCGGAAATTTTCAGGACAACGCAAAAATAAATGTCCTCCGCCGCCCAGCCCAGTTCTTCCAGCTGGCTGCTCATCTCCATATAATCTGCCGTACGATCCGATAAAATACGATGGAAAATATTGTGAAGGTGATTCGGCTGCGCCAGCCCCCCTTCTGCTTCCAGCATCCGGGAGATATGCGGGGCCATTTGCTGCAATAGAAAGCCGTCGCATTTCCGCAAACTGCGATCCTGCTCCAATAAGAGCAGCCGGCATACCATCTCCTCTTCCTGGAAAAGATTGATATTCCACGAACGGTAAGGGATAATGCTGGCAGGCAAAAGGTAGGGCTGCCGTTCCTGGTTATTCCTTGCATAAAACTCATCCTGGCGCAGGCTATTAAAAAAGTCAATCGAACTGGCCTTTCGCTCAAATAGATTTTGCTTCATCCCCGTCTGCGCCCGGAGCGTAAAATCTGCAGACAGCAGCGCCAAGGGGTTGCCCAGCATTTTTTGCCCTTCTAAAAGAAGCGTGCGCAAAGAACCCGGCCGGCTTTCCAGCTGCTGCATCTGCTGCTCCCACGCTTCATACCGGTCATATATTTTTTGAACCTGGTTGAACACCTGCGCCAAATCCTGCGGCAGCCACAGATAGACGCCGGACAGCTCCGCCGGCTTCTCCCGTTGCGTGTAAATCCAGGCATTCCGGCCGCCGCTTGCCGGCTGCTCCGGCCCTTCCGCTACATATAGCCGTTCCGGTTCTGTTTTCCGGCCAGGGCTATACAGCAGCGGCCTCCCCAAAAGAAGGCTTCTGCCATTCGTATGAAATTCCGCTTCTGGAAATTGTTCTTTCAATTCCTCAAATACAAGCGCTGACTCCAGCTTCATACGCCTTCTCCTTTTTCCTCTGCCAGCTGCTTGGCACGCTCCGCCGCTTCGATTGCGCTCCCGGTATAAACCGCCCCCATTTTCTTTGCAATCGGCTCCGATATGGCCCCGCCTCCTACCATAATCCGGACATAGGAAAGCTCCTTGACCTGTCGGATCGCCTGCACCGTCGCCCTCAGTTCCACAATGCTGGGGGTCAGCAGACAGGAAATGCAAACAATGTTGACATCCGGATTGGCCTTCAGCGCATCGATAAATTGCTCCGGCAGGACGTCCACCCCCAAATCCAGCACCTTAAAGCCTACGCTGCGCATCATCACCGCCACCAGATTTTTCCCTATATCGTGAAGATCCCCCTCCACCGTTCCCAATATAATTTTTCCGCGAAAATGCCTCCCGGATTTTTCCAGATGAGGTTCCAGCAAATCCAATCCAATTTTCATACAGCGGGCGGACAATAAAATCTGCGGAATATCGCTCTCATCGCTCCGATAATAATCCCCTACGCTGTGTATAGCTGGAATCAACGCCTCATGGAGGATTCGGGAGGGCCGGATTTGTGCTTCCAAGGCCTGAAGGACCAGCCGTTCCGTATATTTAGGCTGCCCTGCTTCTACTACCCTTTTCAGTTCCGCCAAACACGCCGCTCCCCGTCCTTCTGACATACCGGTAACACCCCTATTGACCTGATCTTGCTTAAAATATACAACAATTCTGCCCTTTTTTCAATTAGGAGACGGCCCATCCTCATTCCGGCAAGCCGGCAGACTCCGCCTTCAGATTTCCAATTCCATTCCGTCAAATTCGCGTTTTTCATTCAGTCATATTTTCAGTTTTCATTCAGTCATATTTTTACTTTTCATTCAGACTTTTTTCCAGTTTCCCTTCCGCCAAATTTCCCGGCAGCCAAAAACCCCGCCCTGTGGATTCCCACAGGGCGGGGTTTTTGTTTTCCCTTGGCTCAGGCTCTATCCGCCCAAGCTTAGTCTCTGTAGTAGTTGATCAGGCAGCCGGCCTTGATGATGTCTCTCTCGGCGTCGGTCAGATCGCCCAGTCTCAGGTCGAACTCCTTCAGAGCGCCGTCCTTCACCACATACGCCTTGATGTCGTCGTTCTTCTCATCGATGGCCTTGCGGATGCCCGGTACAAAAATGTAATCGCCCAGGGCAAAAGGCAGCTCCTTGTCGTCGCCGTCGTACAGGAAGGGCAGCATGCCCCAGTTGATCAGGTTGGAGCGATACCGCTTGGTAGCGTACTCCTTGGCCAGGTTCGCCCAGCCGCCCAGTACCTTCTGGCAGGAAGCGGCCTGCTCACGGGCGGAGCCATCGCCCGGCTTCACCGCGTAGATGGTGGAACCGATCGCGGTATTCATGGGATCCACACCCGGGAACTGCTTCTGAACCGCCTCGTAGGCAGCCTTGAAGCCAGCGTCCTCCAGCGGGCTGGTGCCGTTCTGACGGGCCTTCTCCACCTTCTGCACTTCCTTGGCGCTGGGAACGTAGTTGGGGTCTTTGCGGCTCAGCGCAAACTCCGCCAGTCCCAGAGGGTTGGAACGGAAGGAAGAGGTCTCGCCGGACGGGATCAGCTCATCGGTGGTGGTAACCGGATCGTGAATCTCGGACACAACCTTCAGCATCAGGTCGTCGGTCAGCGCGGTCATGGCCGGCCAAGGCTTGATGTTGGGCCCTTCGATCAGCTCTACCTCCGGATGCGCCTCGCCATGGCTGTCGTACACGCGGTTCTCGTAGATGCTGCTGTCGAAGTGGTACTGATAAGGCTTGAAGCCCTCGAAGCCCTCGGCGCTGGTCAGGAAGCCCTTGTTGGCAGCCGTAGCGGCGATGGAACGAGCGTCCATCAGGGCCACGGAAGCAATCTGGCCGTTCTGCACCTTGGAGCCCTCCCGGTTCGGGAAGTTCCGGGTCGCGTGACGGATGGAGAACGCATTGTTGGCCGGGGTGTCGCCAGCGCCGAAGCAAGGGCCGCAGAAAGCGGTCTTCAGGATCGCGCCGGTCTCCAGCAGCGTAGCCGCCGCGCCGTTCTTGATGATCTCCATGTAGATGGGCGTGGAAGCCGGGTACACGCTGAGGGTGAACTTGTCGGAGCCAATGTAGTGGCCCTTCAGGATGTCGGCCGCCGCCATGATGTTCTCAAAGCCGCCGCCGGCGCAGCCTGCGATCAGGCCCTGCTCCACATACAGCTTGCCGTCTACAATCTTATCCTGCAGGGAGTACTGCACCTTGTCGCCGAAGCTGACCTTGGCTCTCTCCTCGGTCTCGTGCAGGATGTCCTTCAGGTTGGCGTTTACTTCGTCAATGGTGTAAGCCATGCTGGGATGGAACGGCATAGCGATCATGGGCTTGATCTCGTCCAGGTTGATCTCCACCACGCCGTCATAGTAAGCCAGCGGCGCCGGATTCAGCTCAGAATACTCCTCGCTTCTGCCATGGATGTCATACCACTCCTTCACCTTGTCATCGGTTCTCCAAATGGAGGACAGGCAGGTGGTCTCGGTGGTCATAACATCAATGCCAATCCGGAAGTCAGCGGACAGGTTGGAAATGCCAGGGCCCACAAACTCCATGACTTTGTTCTTCACATAGCCGCATTTGAAGACCTTGCCCACAATGGCCAGAGCCACGTCCTGCGGGCCAACGCCTACGCGGGGCTTGCCAGTCATGTAGATGGCAATCACCTGCGGCATCTTGATGTCATATGTACGGCCGCACAGCTGCTTCGCCAGCTCGCCGCCGCCTTCACCCATAGCCATGGTACCCAGGGCGCCGTAACGGGTATGGGAGTCAGAGCCAAGGATCATCTTGCCAACGCCGGCCATCATCTCTCTGGCATACTCATGGATAACTGCCTGATGAGGGGGAACATACACACCGCCGTACTTCTGGGCAGCGCTGAGGCCGAATACATGGTCATCCTCATTGATGGTTCCGCCCACAGCACAGAGGCTGTTGTGGCAGTTGGTCAGCACGTAGGGCAGCGGGAACTTGGTCATTCCAGATGCTCTCGCGGTCTGGATGATGCCCACAAAGGTAATATCGTGGGAAATCATCTTATCGAATTTAATCATCAGATCCTGATCGTTGCCGGAAACATTGTGGCTGGTCAGAATGCCGTACGCCATGGTACCCTTCTTTGCAGCCTCCTTGTCCGGAGCGCTGCCGGTCTTGGCGGCGACAGCCTGTGCCACATCCCCGGTATCCTCTACCAGGTCCACGCCATTGATGAGATACGCACCGTTCTCATACAATTTCATTGGTTTGCCCTCCTTCTTTTACCACCTTAGAGATGGTCTTGCAGTTTTTATTATTATATAAAATCCCAAAGAAGTCAAGCGGTCCGGCGGAAAAAATGCAGAAAAATCCCGGAAGCCGGTACTTTTTCCTTGCTGCCGCACAGCTGCAACTTATATTTTCTGTATATCATTAAATGATTTTTACATATTTTTAATAAACTGTCTTGCTGCCTGCAGCATAATGGCGCACTCCATCCGCTTCCGGAACAGCTGGCAGCCATACTCGTAGGTTCCCAGCACATTTCCGGTGGCGTGGTAAGCGTTGGCCGCGCAGCCGCCTCTGCAGTAGAGGCGGGCCCAGCAGTCCTTGCACTCCGGCCGGGCGTAAGCGTTGCACTGCTTGAACTCCTCCTGCCGCTCCGGGTGGGTGATGCCCTTCCACACATCCCCCAGGCTGTACTTGGGATCCCCCACAAACTGGTGGCAGGGGAACAGCTCGCCCCAGGGCGTCACCGCCAGGTATTCGGTGCCGGAGCCGCAGCCAGAGATCCGCTTGTAGATACAGGGACCATGCTGCAGGTCAATCATATAGTGATAAAATGTGAAGGGCCGCCCTTCCTGCTCCCTCTTCAGCATCTCTCGGGCCAGGATCTCATACTGCTCAAAGAGCACCGGCAGATCCTCCTCCGTCAGGGCGTAGGGCTCATCCGGGGCGCAGACCACCGGTTCCATGGAAAGCTCCGTAAAACCCAGGTCGGCCATATGGAACAGATCCTTGGTAAACTCCACGTTGCTATGGGTAAAGGTTCCCCGGACGTAATAGTTTTTTCCGCCCCGGCGCTTCACAAACTCCTGGAATTTGGGCACAATAATCTCATAGCTGCCCTGGCCGTTTATGGTCTTCCGCAGCCGGTTGTGGGTCTCCGGCCGGCCGTCCAGGCTCAGCACCACATTGTGCATCTCCCGGTTGGCAAATTCCATCACCTCATCGTTCAGCAGCAAGCCGTTGGTGGTCAGGGTAAAGCGAAAGTTCTTTCCCGCCTCCTTCTCCCTCTCCCGGGCGTAGGCCACCAGCTGCTTCACCACCTCCCAGTTCATCAGCGGCTCCCCGCCAAAGAAGTCCACCTCCAGGTTCCGGCGGCTGCCGGAGGATGCAATGAGGAAGTCCAGGGCCTGGCGCCCCACCTCAAAGCTCATCAGCGCCCGCTCCCCGTGGTATTTCCCCTGGCTGGCAAAGCAGTACTCGCAGGTCAGGTTGCAGGTGTGGGCCACGTGCAGGCACAGGGCCTTCACGTCCGTCTTCCGGTTCTTCATGTCAAAGGCCTGTCCCTCATAGATGTCCTTGGTAAACAGCTTGCCCGCCTGCTTCAGCTCCTCCACATCCGCCAGGCATTCCCGGATCTCCGCCTCGTTGACATCCTCCCGGTCCCCATATTTTTCCAGCATCCGGGTTACAATTTCTTCCGCCGGGGTGTTCTCGTAAAGGTTGATGATGTCATAGGCCACCGGGTCCACCACATGTACAGAGCCGCTGCACACATCCAGTACAATGTTGTAACCGTTTAATTGATACGAATGAATCAAGGGATTGTCTCCTTCTGTTTATTCGGTCTGATAAAAAGAGTCTGCTTGGGCAGACTCTTCAGCAATCGTTCTGCCGGAGAAAAGCTCCGGCATCCATGTTCTTTTTCCCGTTTTCGCCTTAGCGGCTTTCCTTCTCGCAGGGCTGATTGGCCACGCCGCAGGAAGTCTTGCAGGCGGACTGGCAGGAAGTCTGGCACTCTCCGCAGCCACCGTTCTGACGGCTGGCGGCCAGGTCGCGGGTTTCCAGCGTCTGGATTCTCTTCATATTAAACACCCCTTTTCTTCGAAGTTTCTTCCTATCTCATGTTACCATCTCCCCCGGGGTCTGTCAATAACAGGAATTTGTGTTTCCTTTATTGCAGAAAATCCAGTAGGACTTTTTTCCCGCCCATCCCTGGCTCTTGAAGCTGGATCTGGACGGATGGAATGTTTACATACAGGTGGACAGCTGCTTTCAGTTCTTTCAGGCCGGGGCCAAACACTGCGCACGACTCTTCCAGTTTCCATTCTCTGACCATCTGCGAATCTCCCCCAAAACCTGGACTTCCTGTATAAAATCTCCCTGTATAAAGTCTCAGGCTCTTTCCCCCTATTCCTGAATCCAGTCGGATACAGACGGAATGGCTAACTGTTGGGACTGTCACCGGATTCGCAATCATCCATGCAAGGGGAAAACAAATACTGCCCGCCGCATCCGCCAGCTCCAACCCTATCTTCCACGGAAACAGCTCCAGCACCAGTATCTTTTTTGCCAGAAGTCCCTTTGCAGATGCTCCCTGAATCGCTGCCCCATCTGCCGCAAAGGTGGGAAGATCCTCGTATGCTTCCGCTTCCCTGCCATGGGTCCTGAAAAACCTGCTGTCGCCTGCATAGAATCGGAAATGGCTTTCCCTTGCGGAGCCCGGCACATACGCGGGCAATTCTGCCGCGTAATCCAGAATTTCCAGTATCCCTTCCTCATAGGATGCCGCCGCATACTGCCTCTGACCACCTGCTGCCGCACATACCGAAAAAAATTGATTCCGCGTCATTCGATATGCCTGTGAAACTGCACAGGCCACCGCTGCATGCAGCTGCCGGATTCCATGGAAACCTGCTTCTTCCATTGCCTTATGAATGCTTTTTTGCAGCCGCAGGGAAGGGGCAGGAACGGCAATCACGCAGTCGGACACCCCTGCGTCCCATACCCGGTCCAAAGTTTCTCTCAAATCCCGCATCAAAAGATTGCATTTTTCTTCCGCCGCTGCCCACTCACGCCCGTTTTCCCGGTATTCTGCCGCTTGCATTGCTTCCAGGACGGAATACAGCCTCTTTTCCCTATGGAATTGCCGATCATACACCGCACGGTTTCCGGCCAGCACTTCACCCAGAGCGCTGCAAGTATATACCGCAGGCATTTTGAGAATAGGCCGTGTCTCTCCCCCCGTCCATAGCCGGACCTGAATTTCCTCAAATCCAAAATAAATGCCAAAAACTCCCTTTTCAGCCATTCTTCCCTCCGGTATCCGCCAGGCACAACAGCTGTCCGTCCTTCCACCTGCCAGAGCTGGTATGAAGCGCCACTCCCGCCTGCTCCATCTGCCTCCAGCGTGCCACCATGGCCTCTGTCACCTGTTCCCCCGGCACCGCCAGGGGGATCCCCGGCGGATAAGCCCAAAGGTACTCCGCCATCACCCGGCCCACTGCGTCCTGGCGCTGCACCGCCTTCCCGGGCCGCTCCAGCACCTCCCAGGACCAGAGAAGGAGCGGGGGAACCTCCTGCTCCCGGTGATGCTTCCACGTTTCTGCCTGCACGTTCCGCATCGATTCCGATGTTCCCTTCCACACGCTGTTTTCCGACGCTTCCAGCTCCCCATCCAGCACCTTCAGGGCCTCCGCCAGCCGGTTCAGATTTTCCTCCGTGTCGCAGAGGGAGGTCATAGCCAGGGCATAGCCCTCCTGGGCCATCTCCAGCTCTATGCCAAACCGCTGCCGCAGCTGCTCCATCAGCCAGGCGCCGCTCTGTGTCCTCTGCCTGGGAAGAAGCACCAGCTTTCCCGGGTCTTTCTTCCAGAATCCCGGATGCCGGTCCAGGGAATCCCTCCCATAGCCCAGCACCTGCAGGTTTTCCAGCGCCCGGACCTGCTCTCCAAACCGGGCCAGCCGCTCCTCGTAGGCGGCAAACCGCTCCCCTCCCTCCCGCTCCAGCAGGCGGACACAGCTGTCTATGGAGGCCATCAGCAGGTAGGAGGGGCTGCTGGTCTCATAGATGGACAGCTGCCGCTCCAGCTCCTCCGGGTCCGCCAGATCTCCGCAGACATGGATGGCAGCGGTCTGGGTCAGGCTGGGCAGGGTCTTGTGCAGGCTTTGAACCACCAGATCCGCCCCCGCCTGCACCGCGCCGCCGGGAAAGCCGGCGGAAAAGCCCAGGTGGGCCCCATGGGCCTCGTCCACCAGCAGCGGGATGCCCCGCCGGTGCAGAATCTCCCGGATGGCCGGCAGGTCGCTGAGGATTCCCTCGTAGGTGGGGGAGGTGAGCACCGCCAGCCGCAGTTCCGGTTGCGCCTCCACCGCCTGCTCCACCTGCTCCGGCCGGATGCTCTCCTGGATCCCTGTTTCCGGGTCAATCCCCGGCCACAGATACACCGGCCGCAGCCGGTTCAGCTCCACCCCATGGTACACCGACCGGTGGCATCCCCGGGCCATGAGAATGGCATCCCCGGGCCGGGTCAGGCTGGCTATTCCCGCCAGAATCCCACAGGTGCTGCCGTTTACCAGAAAAAAGGAGCGGCGGCTGCCCCATACCCGCGCCATCCGCTCCATCCCTTCCCGGAGAATGCCCCGGGCTTCGTGAAGGTTATCAAAACCATCAATCTCCGTAATATCCAATGCCGCCAGCGGTTCCATCCACAGAAAGGGGCTGTTCCGCTTGTGCCCCGGCATATGCATGGGGCAGGCCCCGCTTTCCCTGTACCGGGCCAGCCGCCGGGCCAGGGAAAGCTCCTCCCCGGACCGGCGTCCCTCCGTCTTTTCTTTTTCCATGGCAACTCCCTCCCTGCCTTTTCCCGGGCTTCCCTGCCACCTTGGGAAACCTTCCCGTCACTCTGCCAGGGAGAACACCAGGCGCACCCGGAAGAGATCCCCCTCCAGATAGATCTCAAAGGTTCCCTTCAGCTGCTCCGTCATGCTCTTGGCAATAGAAAGACCCAGGCCGCTGCCCTCTGTGCTCCGGGAAACGTCTCCCCGGATAAACCGCGCCGTCAGCTCATCCGGCTCCATGTTCAGCGGGTCCGCGGAGATATTCTTCATGGTGAACACCGCCTTGTGGGAGGTCTCCTTCAGGTCAATGTACACCCGGGTCCCGTTCATGGCGTATTTGCACACATTGTTGTACAGATTCTCCAGCACCCGGAACAGCAGGCGGCCGTCTGTGCGGATGGGCACCGGCAGGTTTTCCATGGTGGTCACCGGCTTCAGGCCTGCTGCGTCAAACCGCTCCTGGAATTCTCCGTTCATCTGGTTGATCATCTGGGCGAAATCAATGGTCTCCCAGTTCACCGCCACGGTCCCGGAGCTGGCCTTGCTGGCGTCCACCAGGTCCTCGGTCAGATTCCGGAGCCGTTGGGATTTCTGCTCCAGAATCTGCAGGTATCCCCGGGCCCTCTCCCCCGGCAGGTTTTCCCGCTTCAGCAGATCCACATAGTTGATGATGGAGGTGAGAGGGGTGCGCAGGTCATGGGACACATTGGCAATCAGGTCTGTCCGCAGCCGCTCACTTTTGGTGCGTTCCGCCACTGCCCGGGAAAGGCCTTCCCCAATGGTGTTCACTGTCTCTGCCATGGTTCTTTCCGCACCGTTCATACCTTCCAGGTCAATTTTCCTCTCCAGATCCCCCTCGGCCATCTTTTTAATAACCCGGTCAATTTTCTCCCTCTGGCTGGCCTTCCGCAATACTTGAAACAGTGTAATGCCATTGACTAGAAGAAATCCTCCGATGCAGACAAAACCAGTGAGCTGAATCTGTATAGCGCTCCAGCGATTCTGAAAGAGGCCAAAAACCCGCTCTTCCACATAGATGACAGAACCAATGACAAACAGGACGTTAAAAAACATATAGAGCACCGCGGCAGTCCCAATCCGGCCCACCTGGCTCCCATTCTGAAGAATCGCCTGAAAAATCTGCCCTATATTCTGGCCCAGCCGGCACAGCATGCTCTTGGCATTGAGGTTTTTGGCGCGAAAACGGCGGGAAAAACTGAAAAGCCCGTTGAGGATAGGAATATAGGCAACCCCTAAAATCAGCAATCCTCCCACCACATCCACCCGGTAGGACATAAGGAAACCGTTATAGATGCTGACGCCGGCCCACACCGCCGCTGCCACCGGCAGCAGCCAGACCACAAAGGCCAGCTCCAAATACCAGGTGTCAAAGGGTTTCTCCGTTCGATTCTTGCGAAACATCCAAGACAGGGAAATCCCCCAGAAAACCAGCACAGCCAAGACACAGACAGCCAGCAGCACTAGCAGGACAACCTGCCGGTAATACTGCTCCAAGCCTTCCCGGTAGTGATCCGACGCAGGAAATTCCGTATTCACCGCCGCCACAATCTCGTAGGTGCCTCCGTCCAGCAGCCCATAGCTCTCCACGGTAGCGTGGAGGCTGTATGCTGTGTTGTAGGACATGGTATACTGGATCAGGGAGCTCTCCGAGTTCATGGTAAAATACTGGCCCAGAGCCGTCATATCGCTGGAGGTCACATCCGAGGACATGTTGGTGGATACCACCGGATCCCCGTTGCGGTCACTGTAGACAAAGCGATAGTAAAAATTCACCGCATTGCCGTTGAGGCCCAGACGATTCTGGAGATTGTAATACTCGGCCAGCTTGTACAAAACCTGCAGCAGCGCCGATTTCTCCTCCGGGGAGGCTTCATTGGTGAGGATCTCATTCCACAGCTGATCCCCGTCCCCCTCATATTCCGGCAGCGTATTCTCCGGCAGCTCCTCCGACTCGGTGTTCTCGCTGGAGCCAGCCGCCTCCTGGGGGTCCAGCTCCTCCGAATAGTTCTGAATATCCTGCAGGGAAACGCCCTCGGAACCACCCACCACCAGCCGGTTTTCCTCGTCAAAAGATAGTCCAATCGACTCCCCGAAATCAATGGCATCCTGCAGGCTGATGTTGGTGATCACATTGCCTTCCCCCTGGAGAGTCTCCACAGTTTTGGACAGGTCCAGCACGCCGTCTGTCTCCAGCTTTTGCTTCAGCTGGGTGTAGCGCAGAGCCCGGTCCACATCCTGGCAGAACTGAAATTCAAATTCCGATGTCTCATCAAAGCCTCTCTGACCGATGATATAGGGAAAGTACATATTGCGGGACAAGGAATACAAGCAAAAAGCGGCTACACAAAGCAATACCACACAAGTGAGGTGAATCAGCCAAATCCATTTAACCTTCAGTTTGCCAATTCCCAGAAAGCTTTCACCTTTTTCTTTCTTCCGATCATCTAATTTTTTTTTCTCAGATTTTTTCCACTTTATAGCCAATGCCCCAGACCACCTTTAAGTACTGCGGATCCTTCGGATTGATTTCAATCTTCTCCCGGATATGCCGAATGTGTACCGCCACTGTGTTGTCCACCCCAATGGCTTCCTCATTCCATATATTTTCGTAAATCTGCTCTATGGAATAGACCTTACCGGCGTTCTTGACCAAAAACAGAAGGATATTGTATTCCATAGGGGTCAGCCGGATTACCTCACCCTCCACGGTCACTTCCTTCTTCTCATCGTCAATCATCAGGCCGCCGGTGCGGTACACCGATTCATTGTTCTCCACAATGGTCCCCAGCTTTGTGTAGCGGCGCAGCTGGGACTTCACCCGCGCCACCAGCTCCAGCGGGCTGAAGGGCTTTGTCATATAGTCGTCCGCACCGATATTCAATCCCAGGATCTTGTCCGCATCCTCCGATTTGGCCGAGAGAATAATGATGGGAATACTGCTCTCCTCCCGGATTTTCAGCGTTGCCCGGATTCCATCCAGCTTTGGCATCATAATATCAATAATCAGCAGCTGGATATTCTCCTTCCGCAGAATCTCCAGCGCCTGCATCCCATCATAAGCTTTTAAAACCCGATAATTCTCCTGAGTCAGATAAATGTCAATGGCTTCCACAATTTCCTTGTCATCGTCACATACCAGTATCGTTTCCACCGAATCCCTCCTTCTCCGGTCCACTCTCCTGAACAGACGCAGAATTTCTTTCTATTATACCGGATAAATGTGAATTTCTCCACCAAATCCCCTTAAGTTTATCTGAAAATCCAGATAAGGGAGGCGCCATTCTTTTGACGCCTTCCGTTTGATTATATGCTCCCGAGCAGTTTCGGTCAAGCTCAACTTCCAGTGCCATTACCCCTTTTTCCCCAGTTTCCGGAGCTATGTCCTGGATTCATCCACAAATCCACGGGTTTTTTTCTTCTTTTTGTGGATAACCTCGCTTTTTTCTCCACGTTTTCGTGTACAAATTGCAATATTTGTTATATTTTGCGGTGAAATCCCTCGGATTGCTCCGTGCTTGCGCACTCCCGCAATCCTACCTGCATTCGCAATCCGGCCTGCCGGGCTTTCATGGATCGGATAGGGGAAGTTCCTTCCCTATCCGATCACGCGATGCGTACCGCTCGCGGCATAAATGCCGCTCGCTGTACTTGCCCGGCAAATGGCCGCTCATGCCCTAAAGGACTAGCTTCGCGTCGCAAGCATGGCGGCCGCTTGCCGGGCTTATCGCACAAAAAAGAAGACTGCCGCAACCGAAGTTACAGCAGCCTTTTTGCCTGATTTATGCCTCAGCCAAAGCCAAGTCAGCACATTCATTCTAATTTTATCTAAACCTGTATTCCCGCTGGCGTAGGCATCACCAACCATGAAAGCCTTCGGATTGCTCCGTGCCGCGCACTCCCTCAATCCTATCTGTATTCGCCATATAGTAAATAATGAAAAGTGCCCAGAGCCGGAATCGAACCAGCGACACGAGGATTTTCAGTCCTCTGCTCTACCAACTGAGCTATCTGGGCACATAGTAGCGGGGACAGGATTTGAACCTGCGACCTTTGGGTTATGAGC
>CALWEC010000050.1 GCA_944376945.1 uncultured Lachnospiraceae bacterium
GTCCTCCGTATCGCTCCACTCCACCGTCTGCACCAGATACATGACCATAATCTTATGGGACAGGTATTTTACCACCGAAAGATCGTGGGAGATAAACATATAGGTCAGCCCCCGGTCCCGCTGCAGATCCTGCAGCAGGTTGATGATCTGGGCCTGGATGGAAACGTCCAGGGCGGACACCGGCTCGTCGCAGACCACAAAGTCCGGGTTCATGGCAATGGCCCGGGCCACGCCGATCCGCTGGCGGCGGCCGCCGTCCAGCTCATGGGGATAGGAATCCCCCAGCCGGGCCGCCAGGCCTACCGTGTCCATCAGCTCCGTAATCCGTTTTTCCCGCTCCGCCCGGGGAACCCCTGCGTTTTCCAATGGCTCCGAGATAATCTTCCGCACCGGCATCCGAGGGTTCAGGGAGGCAAAAGGATCCTGGAAGATAATCTGCATCTCGTTCCGCAGCTCCCGCAGTTCCCGTTTGCTCACATGGGTAATGTCTTTTCCCTTGTAAAGGATCTTCCCGTCCGTGCTTTCCAGAAGATGCAGCACCACCCGCCCCAGGGTAGACTTGCCGCAGCCGGACTCTCCCACCACTCCCAGGGTCGTCCCCTTTTCCACGGAGAAGTGGATATCGTCCACCGCGTGGAGCTGTCCCGCCGCGGTCTGGAAATATTTTTTCAAGCCTACGGCTTCCAGTAAAACTTCTTTGGCCAATTTACGCCCCCTCCTTTCCTGCAAACAGGTGGCAGCGCACCATATGCCCGGAGCCCAGCTCCGTTAGTTCCGGCTCCTGGGTCTCGCAGACCGGCAGCTTGTTTTTACACCGGGGGCAGAACTTGCAGCCCTCCGGCAGGTTGGCCGGATCCGGCATCAGCCCGTCTATAGGAACCAGCCGGTCCTGCTTCATATCCAAGGTAGGGATGGCCCCAAAAAGGCCTACCGTATACGGATGGCTGGTCTCGTTGAAGATCTGCTCCGTGGTGCCGGATTCCACAATCTGCCCGGCGTAGATCACCGCCACCCGGTCGCACATATCCGCGATCACCCCCAGATCGTGGGTGATCAGCAGCATGGAGGTTCCCAGCTCCTCCCGGATCCGGGTGATCATATCCAGCACCTGGGTCTGGATGGTCACGTCCAGAGCGGTGGTAGGCTCGTCCGCCAGCAGCAGCTCCGGCCGGCAGACCAGGGCCATGGCAATGATAATCCGCTGCTTCATGCCGCCGGAAAACTGATGCGGGTAGTCGTGGTAGCGCTCCGCCGGGATCCCCACCATCTCCAGGGTCTCGCAGGCTTTCCGGTACGCGTCCTTCTTGGAAAGCTTCTCGTGAAGCTGGATCCCCTCCATAATCTGGTCTCCCACGGTATCAATCGGATTTAAGGCGGTCATAGGATCCTGGAAGATCATGGAGATCTTATTGCCTCGGATTTTCCGCAGCTCGTGATCCGAAAGCTTCAGGATGTCCTGCCCTTCAAAAAGGATGCTGCCCTCCACAATCTTGGCCGGAGGCTCCTGGAGCAGGCGAAGGATGCCCAGGGAGATGGTAGTCTTTCCAGCGCCGGTTTCCCCCACCAGCCCCAGGGTCTCCCCTTTCCGGATATCCAGGGACACCCGGTTCACCGCCCGCACCGTCCGGTCATGCATACAATAGTGAATGGTCAAATCGTTGATTTCCAGTAAGGTTTCTTTCGCTTCCATATCCATCCCCCTTTAATCCCGCAGCTTTGGATCCAGCGCGTCCCGCACGCCATCGCCCACAATATTCAGGGAAAACAGCGTCAGCAGCATGGCGATGCCCGGCGCGATTACCATCCAGGGATAGTCCCGAAGGTAAGAGCGGCCAGCCGAAAGCATAGCGCCCCATTCCGGCTCCGGCGGCTGTACGCCCAGTCCCAGGAAGCTAAGGCCCGCCACCGAGACAATGGAACTGGAGATGGACAGGGTGGTCTGCACGATCAGCGGCGCCATAATATTGGGGATAATATGCTTGAAAATAATCTTGGCCGTGGAGGAATTGGACGCGGTGGCCGCCTCCACAAACTCCTGGTTCCGCAGCGCCAGCACCGGCCCCCGGGCCACCCGGGCTTTCATGGGAATGCCGGCTATGATCACCGCCAGCATGGTGTTCAGCATGCCGGTCCCCAGGGTCGCCGCAATGGCGATGGCCAGCAGAATCGGCGGCATGGCCATAAACACGTCCAGGACCCGCATGACCACATTGTCAAACTTGCCTCCAAAGTACGCGGAGGTGGCTCCAATCACCGCGCCGATGACCGTGGTGACCACCGCGGAGATCAGGCCGATCTCCAGGGACATGCGGCCGCCGTAAAGGATCCGGCTGAAGATATCCCGCCCGTAATTGTCCGTCCCGCACAGATGCTCCGCGCTGGGAGCCAGGTACCGGTCCCGGATATTCTGATCGTCCCAGCCATAGGGGGCAATAAAGTCCGCAAAAATCACCGCCAGCACAATCAGCACAAACAAGATCAGGCAGACCACCGTCAGGCGGTTCTTGCAGAGCCTGCGGAAAAAATCCTTGAAACCCGTCATGCCGCTTCCTCCTTTGCTTTCTTTTTCTTACTTTTGGCAAACTGAGACCGGATCCGGGGATCCACCACCGCGTAGGCAATGTCCACCAGCAGGTTGACCACGCAGAACCCAAACGCCAGCAGCAGAAGGCTGGCCCGCACCATGGGATAATCCCGGTAGTTGATGGAATCCATCATCAGCTTGCCGACCCCCGGCAGGGAGAAAATCTGTTCCACGATCATGGAGCCGCCCAGCAGGATCCCAAACTGCTGCCCGATCACCGTGATAATGGGGATCATGGCGTTTTTCAGCTGATGGTGCAGCACCACCTTCCGCTCGCTCTGCCCCTTGGCCCGGGCCGTCCGGATGTAATCCTGGCGCATTACCTCCAGCATGGAGGAGCGGGTCATGCGCATCTGGCTGGCACAGGAGGAAAAAGCAATGGTGATAATCGGAAGCACATAGTATTCCCACCCTTCGTTGCCGGAGGCCGGCAGGATCTTCAGCCGCTGGGCAAAGACAAACACCAGCAGCAGGCCGGTAAAGAAGTTGGGCATGGACACGCCTACCATGCCGATGACCGTGGCCAGGTTGTCCCAGATCGAGTACTGGCGCACGGCGGAGATAATGCCGGTGCCAATCCCCAGCACCGCGGTAAAGAAGGCTCCCAGCAGCGCCACCAGCAAGGTGGTAGGAAACCGGTCCAGGATTTCCGCCGTCACCCCTTTTCCGGTCCGCCAGCTGACGCCGAAATCCCCTTTGGTCACAATGTCTTTCACGTAGTTGAACCACTGTACCAGCAGCGGCTGGTTCAGCCCCAGGTCCTCCCGGGTCTGTTCCAGGATGGATTCCTCCGCGTAGTCGCCTGCAATGATCACCGCCGGGTCTCCCGGAGCCAGCGAAAGGATCACAAACACCAGCAGGGACACGCCCAGCAGCACCGGGATCATGGTCAGCACCCGCTTCACGATAAACTTTGTCATCCGTGTTCTCCTTCCCTCGTCTATTTTGTAAAAGGCCGTTTCCCGCAGCCGCCGGGTCAGCCTCTTCCTGCCAGTTCCTGCATCAGCTCCCGGATGGCCGCCCGGGCTTTGGTCTCATATTCCCCCTGGCCGGAATCGTCCTTTACGTAGGCGGTCCACTGGCCGGCGTGGGTCACAATCAGGGTGTTCCGATAGGGGGACTCCTCCTTGATCCGCCGTCCGATGGCGTGGAAGATTTCCCCGTTGGTCAT
>CALWEC010000051.1 GCA_944376945.1 uncultured Lachnospiraceae bacterium
ATTCCGAGGCGCAGGTGTCGATCATTTTGTAAACCGGAAAAATGCCGTTCCGCTCCCGCAGGTCAAACACCTGCTGTTCCGTCCAGTTCCAGAGCCGCGCCATCTCCCGGTCCGAAAAGCCCATCCGCTTGGCTTGATAGAGAACGTCCCTATCGCCAGGATTTTCCCGCGCCTTTTCTTCTTCCTTCACAATGTTCCTTAGGGCGCGGATAAAGAAACGGTCGATCCCGGTGGCTTCCGCAAGGCGGTCCTCCTCCGTTCCCAGGCGAAGAAGCTGGGCCATGGCATAGATCCGGTCGTCCGTCCCCTTTTCCACATAGCTTAGCAGCTCCTGCCGGCCCATGCCGTCAAATTTGGGATGGCGCAGATGGAACAAGCCGGTCTCCAGGGAACGGATCCCTTTCAGCAAGCTTTCCTCCAGGGTCCTTCCCACGCTCATGGTCTCGCCGGTGGCTTTCATCTGGGTGGAAAGGGCGTTGTCGGCGTCCGCAAACTTGTCAAAGGGGAACCGGGGCATTTTGGTCACCACATAGTCCAGCGCCGGCTCAAAGGACGCCGGCGTGTTGGCCAGCTGGATCTCGTCCAGGGTCATGCCGACGCCGATTTTGGCGGACACCCGGGCGATGGGGTATCCGCTGGCCTTGGACGCCAGGGCCGAGGAGCGGGAAACCCTAGGATTTACCTCAATCAGGTAATACTGGAAGGAGCAAGGGTCCAGGGCAAACTGTACGTTGCATCCCCCTTCGATCTCCAGGGCGCGGATGATTTTCAGGGCGCTGTCCCGGAGCATCTGGTATTCTTTGTTGGTCAGGGTTTGGGAAGGGCACACCACAATGGAATCGCCAGTATGGATCCCCACCGGGGCCAGGTTTTCCATATTGCAGACGACGATGGCGGTATCGTTCCGGGCCCGTATTACTTCGTATTCGATTTCTTTGTACCCTTTCACGCTTTTTTCCACCAGCGCCTGGCCCACCGGGGACAGGGAAAGGGCGTTGGGAAGCATCCGGCGCAGTTCCTCCTCCGTGCCGGCAAAGCCGCCTCCGGTCCCGCCAAGGGTAAAGGCCGGGCGAAGGACAACCGGATAACCGATTTCCTCCGCCGCCGCCAGCCCTTCTTCCACAGACGCCGCGATACGGGAAGGCAGCACCGGCTCCCCCAGGGCCTGGCACAGCTCCTTAAACCGCTCCCGGTCTTCCGCCTGTTCAATGGATCTGCTTTTGGTCCCCAAAAGCTCCACCCGGCATTCGGCCAGGACCCCTTTCTTTTCCAGCTGCATGGCCAGATTCAGCCCGGTCTGGCCGCCGATGCCCGGCAGGATCGCGTCTGGGCGTTCATAGCGGATGATTTTCGCCACATACTCCAGGGTCAGCGGCTCCATATAGACTTTATCCGCCAGGGAAGTATCCGTCATAATGGTGGCTGGATTGGAGTTGCACAGCACAACCTGGTATCCTTCTTCCTTTAGGGCCAGGCAGGCCTGGGTTCCGGCATAGTCAAATTCGGCCGCCTGGCCAATGACAATGGGGCCGGAACCAATGACCAGCACTTTCTGGATGTCGGTTCTCTTAGGCATGGTTCTTCCCCTCCATTCGCTTTATAAAGCTGTCCCACACATAGGCGCTGTCCTGGGGCCCGGGAGCGCTTTCCGGATGGTACTGTACGCTGAGCACCCGGTCCCGGCCGCATTCCATCCCTTCCACGGTGCCGTCCAGCAGGTTGACATGGGTCACGTTCAGCGGCGTTTCGGAAAGGCTGGCGGCATCCACCGCGTAGGAATGGTTTTGGGATGTGATTTCGATTTTCTGGGTTTTCCGGTTCCGCACCGGATGGTTCCCTCCGTGATGCCCAAATTTCAGCTTATAGGTTTTGGCCCCGTAGGCCAGCGCAAGGATCTGATGGCCCAGGCAGATCCCCAGTATCGGGTAACGGCCCAAAAGCCTCCGCACCGTCCATACCGTCTGGGGCACGTCCGCCGGATCGCCGGGGCCATTGGAAATCAGGACCCCGTCGGGACGCAGCGCCCCAATGGTTTCCGCGGAAGCATCCCAGGGCACCATGGTCACGTCGCAGCCCCGCTGGTTCAGCATCCGCACCATATTCTGCTTCATGCCGCAGTCAATGGCTACCACATGATACCGGTGGGTTTCCGCCGGAAAAAAGGTAATCCGGCGGCAGCTTACGCGGGATACCCCGTCGGCGGGGATTTTCGCGGCCTGTAAAATTTCCAAGCCCTGTTTTAACGGGGTCGCCCTGTCGGTAAGCAGCGCCTTGCAGGAACCGCCGTCCCGGAGGGAGCGCGTCAATTTCCTTGTGTCGATGCCGCAGAGGCCGGGAATGCCGTACCGCTTCATAACTTCCGCCAAAGAGGCGGCGCTTCGGAAGTTGGACGGCTCGTGATTGTATTCCCGGACCAAAAGGGCGCCAATGGTGGGAACGTCCCTCTCATAATCTTCCTGGGCCATGCCATAGTTGCCGATCAGCGGGTACGTCATAACCACCGCCTGGTAGGTGTAGGACGGATCCGACAAGATCTCCTGGTATCCCACCATCGAAGTATTGAACACAACCTCCAGCACCCGGCAGGCGTCCGCGCCAAAGCCCATCCCCCGATATTCCTGCCCGTCCTCCAAAATAAGCTTTTTATTCCATTCCTTTTCCGTCATCGATTTGCGTCATCCAATCCTTTCTGATGTCTTTGGGAATATGGGTGGGATAGTCGCCGTTAAAGCAGGCGCTGCAGAACCCGCCGCCTCCGGCCAGGCGTCCCAAGGCCTCCAGCGGCAGATACCCCAGGGAATCGGCGCCAATATGGCGGCAGATTTGGGGGACACTGTACCGGCAGGCAATCAAAAATTCTTCCGAATCAATATCGGTCCCGTAATAGCAGGGATGCAGGAACGGCGGCGAGGAAATCCGCACATGGATTTCCTTGGCGCCGGCCTCCCGGAGCAGCCCTACCACGCGGCCGATGGTATTGCCCCGGACAATGGAATCGTCTACCAGGACCACCCGTTTGCCTTTTACGCTTTCCTCTATGGCCGAAAGCTTGATTTTCACACTGTCCAGCCGTTCGCCCTGCCCCGGCGCGATAAACGTCCTCCCTATGTACTTGTTTTTCAGCAGCCCCATGCCGTAGGGGATTCCGGACTCTTGGCTGAAGCCCAGCGCCGCGTCCAACCCGGAATCCGGAGCCCCGATCACCAGGTCCGCCTCTGCCGGATGGGCCATGGCCAGGATCTTCCCTGCCAGCCTGCGGGATGCATGGACCGAAACGCCGTCTATCACCGAATCCGGGCGGGCAAAATAGATATACTCAAAAACGCAGAACCGTTTCTCCTTTTCCCCGCAATGCTCCCTGTGGGAAACCACCTGGCCGTTCTGGAATACCAGGATCTCCCCTGGCTCCACCTCCCGGATCCGCTGGGCCCCCACCGCCTTCAGGGCGCAGCTTTCCGAAGCCGCCACATACGTGCCGTCCGGCCGCTTCCCATAACACAAAGGCCGGAAGCCGTGGGGATCCCTGGCGCAGATTAGCTTTTGGGGCGACATAAGGACCAGCGAGTAGGCTCCTTCCAGGACGTTCATGGCGCGGCTTACCGCCTCCTCCAGGGACGGGGCCTGCAGCCTTTCCCGGGTAATAATATAGGCGATAATCTCCGTATCGCTTGTGGTGTGAAAGATGGCGCCGGAAAGCTCCAGCTCCCTTCTTAACGGACCGGCGTTGCTCAGGTTCCCGTTGTGGGCCAATGCCATCCGTCCCTTCCGGTGATTGACTTCCAAGGGCTGGCAGTTGCTTCGGTTGGTTCCGCCGGTGGTCCCGTAGCGGGTGTGGGCCACCGCCATGGTGCTTTTAGGCAAACGGGATAAAATGTCCGGCGTAAAAACCTCGCTGACCAGCCCCAGGTCCTTGTGGGAAGCAAAATGGCCTTGGTTGTCTACCACGATGCCGCAGCTTTCCTGGCCTCTGTGCTGCAGGGCGTACAGGCCATAGTAGGAAAGCCCCGCCACATCGCAGGGTTCCGGCGCCATTACGCCAAACACCCCACATTCCTCGTGAATCCCCGTTTCCAAGCTTCTCACGGCTTTCCTCCTTCCTCCTGTTCCAGGGCTGCCCCCACAAATCCTTGAAACAAAGGATGGGCCCGGTTGGGCCGGCTCTTAAACTCCGGATGGAACTGGACGCCCACATAAAAGGGCCGGCCGGCCAACTCCACCGTCTCCACCAGCCGTCCGTCCGGCGACGTCCCGCTGAGTACCAGGCCGGCTTTTTCCAAGGCCTCCCGGTAATCGTTATTGAATTCGTACCGGTGCCTATGCCGCTCGCGGATTTCCAGGGCCCCATAGCACCGTTCCATGACGGTCCCCTTTTGGATCCGGCAGGGATACGCCCCCAGGCGGAGGGTCCCGCCTTTGTCCGTGTCGCCGCACTGCCCCGGCATAAAATCGATGACCTTATGCCGGCACTGCGGTTCAAACTCTCCAGAGTTGGCGTCCTGGATCCCCAGCACATGGCGGGCGTATTCAATCACCGCAATCTGCATGCCCAGGCAGATCCCCAAATAGGGGATCCGGCGTTCCCTGGCGTACTGGGCCGCCAGGATCATGCCCTCGGTCCCCCGGCTGCCAAACCCGCCGGGAACCAGGATGCCGTCCAGCCCTGCCAGCAGGTCCTTCCGGTTTTCCTCTGTAATCTCTTCCGAATCGATCCAATGGATCCGCACATGGGTATTGTGGAAATACCCGGCGTGGCGCAGTGCCTCCGCCACCGAAAGGTACGCGTCGTGAAGCCCCACGTACTTTCCCACCAAGCCGATTTCCACCTGCCGCTTCCGGTCCTTGATCCGTTGGACCATCCTGGTCCATTCCGCCAGGTCGCAGTCCGGGGCCTGGATCCCCAGCTCCCGGCAGACCACCTGGGAAAATCGGGATTTTTCCAGCATCAGCGGCGCTTCATAGAGATTGGGCAGGGTTCGGTTTTCAATAACGCAGTCCGGCTTTACGTTGCAGAACAGGGATATTTTTTGGAAAATGGACGCTTCCAAAGGCTCGTCGCAGCGAAGCACCACAATGTCTGGATTTACGCCCATTCCCTGGAGCTCCTTCACCGAATGCTGGGTAGGTTTGGATTTGTGCTCGTCCGACCCTTTTAAGAAAGGAACCAGCGTTACGTGGATGAAAAGGCTGTTTTCCTTCCCCACCTCCAGGGCAATTTGGCGGACCGCCTCGATAAACGGCTGAGACTCTATGTCGCCGATGGTGCCGCCGATTTCGGTGATGACCACATCGGCCTCTGTTTTCTTTCCGACCCGGTAAACAAACTCTTTGATTTCGTTGGTGATATGGGGGATCACCTGCACCGTGGAGCCAAGATATTCCCCCCGGCGTTCCTTATTCAGGACGTTCCAGTACACCTTGCCGGTGGTAAGGTTGGAATACCGGTTCAAATCCTCATCGATAAAGCGCTCGTAGTGCCCCAGATCCAGGTCGGTCTCCGCCCCGTCCTCCGTCACAAACACCTCTCCGTGCTGATAAGGGCTCATGGTGCCTGGATCCACGTTGATATACGGATCCAGCTTTTGGGCGGCTACCTTTAAGCCCCGGGCTTTTAACAGCCTTCCCAAAGAGGCGGCGGTGATCCCTTTGCCCAGTCCGGATACCACCCCGCCGGTAACGAAAATGTATTTTGTCATGCCGCGTGCTCCCTCCTGTTCCCATAGAAAAAGACAAGGACGCCTTGGAGTAAAATAACCCTAAGACGTCCTTGTCTCTATTGGCAAGATTATACGCTGTTTTCCCTTACCTGTCAACCCTATCCTTCCGGTTCTTCTTTCTCCCTCTCCCCTTGGCCTTCCGCCGCTGTTCCAGGATTTCCAGCTGCCGGGTCATCCGTTCCCGCAGCGCGCAGGCAACCGGATGCTCCGGGTCGGTGACCCGCAGGTCCGGGCCGTATCCCAGCAGGCGGGCCACAATCTCGTTTTCCTCGTCCTGCCCGTCTTCCTCGTCCTGCTGGTAGAACAGGGTCAGACGGTACTTCCCAGAAGCTTTCTCATATACGCACCGCTTTTCCCAGGGCGAAAATTCCGTCAGCAGCCGGTCCGCCAGGTTCCGCACATCGAAGAACTCTACTTCCACGGACCTTCTTCTTTCCTGCCGGAAGCGCTCCCAGGCGTCCCAGGCTTCCTCCCAATCAAAGGTTGCCTCCTCCAGGGAGAGTTCCTGGATCCGCCCTAAGTCCATAGCCCTCACCTTTCCATTCCGGCAGGACTGGAAATACCCCTGGAACCGGTCGTTTTTCCGGG
>CALWEC010000052.1 GCA_944376945.1 uncultured Lachnospiraceae bacterium
CCGATGGTGTTATGGCCCAGACCCGCGAGCACATCCTGCTGGCCCGTCAGGTAGGCGTTCCCTATGTAGTGGTTTTCATGAACAAGTGCGACATGGTAGAGGACGAGGAGCTGCTGGAGCTGGTGGACATGGAGATCCGCGAGCTGCTGAACGAGTATGAGTTCCCGGGCGACGACACCCCGATCATCCAGGGTTCCGCTCTGAAGGCTCTGGAAGATCCGGACGGCCCTTGGGGCGACAAGATCCTGGAGCTGATGCACACCGTAGACGAGTATATCCCGGATCCTCAGCGCGACACCGACAAGCCTTTCCTGATGCCGGTGGAGGACGTGTTCTCCATCACTGGCCGTGGTACTGTGGCTACCGGCCGTGTAGAGAGAGGCGTAATCCATGTATCCGACGAAGTGGAAATCGTAGGCGTGAAGGACGAGAGCCGCAAGGTGGTCTGCACCGGCGTTGAGATGTTCCACAAGCTGCTGGACGAGGGCCAGGCTGGCGATAACATCGGCGCTCTGCTGCGTGGCGTGCAGAGAAACGAGATCGAGAGAGGACAGGTTCTGGCGAAGCCCGGCACCATCACCCCTCACCACAAATTCACCTGCCAGGTGTACGTTCTGTCCAAGGACGAGGGTGGCCGTCACACTCCTTTCTTCAACAACTACCGCCCGCAGTTCTACTTCCGTACCACGGACGTAACCGGCGTTTGCGAGCTGCCGGAGGGCGTGGAGATGTGCATGCCTGGTGACAACGTAGAGATGACCGTGGAGCTGATCCACAAGGTTGCCATGGAGCAGGGCCTGCGTTTCGCTATCCGTGAGGGTGGCCGTACCGTTGGCGCCGGCACCGTAACCAGCATCATCGAGTAAAGAACTTATCGTCCGGCCGGCAGGCTGGACGGATCCCGGAGGGGGATGTCCCATGGATGGCGGTTTCCATCCGGAGGGCATCCCCCTCCTTTCGCTATAAAAGCACGGAGCAATCCGAGGGCTTTCAGAGACAACGAGCCCGGCCGCAAAGCATGCCCGTCGGGGGTGCTTGCCGCCCGGCCGCAGAGAGGAGGCGCAGGATATGCCGGAATCCCCCCACTATATTAAAAGCCTAAAGAGCGAGTCGGTGGTCCAGCGGGTCATCGATTGCCTGACGGACGCCATGGTAGCCCGGGAATTAAAGCCGGGAGACAAGCTGCCGCCGGAGCCGGAGCTGGCCGCGGCCTTTGGCGTGGCCCGGACCTCCGTGCGGGAGGCCATCAAGATCCTGACCTACCTGGGCGTGCTGGAGAGCCGCCGCTCCGAAGGGACCTTTGTGGTCAGCGGTTTCCAGGAGAGTATGATTGACCCTATGGTGTATGGGATTATCCTGAACCAGGGGGAGGATTTTGAAAGCCTCATGGAGCTGCGGGAGATGACGGAGGCGGGCATCCTGCGGCTGGCCATCCGCAAGTGGAGCCCGGGAAAGCTGGCCTACCTCCGGGAGCGGCTGGAGCAGATGGAGCAGGTGGCCCGGGAACATGCCACAGAGCCGGAAGCCTTTTTCCAGGCGGACAACGACTTTCACAACGCGGTGGCAGAGATTAGCCAGAATGCCCTGGCGGACAAGATTAACCGGGTGGTGCGGGTGCTGACCCATGCGGTGCGCTTCCAGACGGTGGAGGAGATGATCCGCAGCGGGCGCATGGAGGAGCTGGTGGACGCTCACCGCCGTATTTATCAGGCGCTGGAGGCCCGGAAGGAAGAAGGGCTGGAGGAGATTATCCGGAACACCTATTTCCTGGAGGTGGCCCGGAAGCAGCCATAGGCCGGAGGGCCTTTCCAAAAACTTGGGACAGAGGGTTGACAAACCCTCTGTTTTGTTGTAGTCTTATGTCAGACATAAGACATAAAGGAGGCGCAGACAATGGAACAGCCTTTGAGCCTTGCGCAGCTGCAAAATACCTGTGTGGACCTGCGGAAGGAAATCGTCACCATGATCTATCAGGCCCAGTCCGGCCACCCGGGCGGCTCCCTGTCCGTGGCGGAGTTTGTGACCGCCTGCTATTTCCGGGAGATGCGCGTGGATCCGCAGAATCCCCGGTGGGAGGATCGGGACCGGTTTATCCTCTCCAAGGGCCATGTGTGCCCGGCCCAGTACGCAGCCCTGGCCATGCGGGGCTACTTTGACCGGAGCCAGCTGGCCACCCTGCGCCGGGAAGGATCCATTCTCCAGGGGCATCCGGACATGAATAAATGCCCGGGCATCGACATTTCCACCGGCTCCCTGGGCCAGGGGCTGGCCTGCGGAGTGGGCATGGCCCTGGCGGCCAAGCTGGACGGGAAAAGCTTCCGGGTTTTTGTGGCCCTGGGGGACGGCGAGTGCGACGAGGGGGAAATCTGGGAGGCCTGCCATACGGCGGCCAAATACCGGCTGGACAATCTGGTGGTCTTTGTGGATTACAACAACCTGCAGCTGGACGGCGCCTGCGACGAGGTGATGCCCTTGGGCGACCTGGGGCAAAAGTTCCGGGAATTTGGCATGGATGTATACGAGATTGACGGCAACCAGATGGGGCAGATGGTGGCGGCCCTGGATTTGGCCCGGGCCGTCCGCAACGGGAAGCCCAAGTGCATCCTGGGCCGCACCGTAAAGGGCAAGGGCGTCTCCTATATGGAAAATGCCTGCGAGTGGCACGGCATCGCTCCCAATGAGGAACAGTACCGCCAGGCCATGGAGGAGCTGGACCGGCAGTACGTGCCGGAGGCGGAAACCCAGGGGAACGCCGGGCAGCCGGGGAAGGACGGCGCGCCGGCAGGCGGGGGATACGCCGGGAAAGGAGGGGCAGCGGTATGACCATACGGGAAAAGCGGGCCACCCGGGAGGGGTTTGGCCAGGAGATGGTGGCGCTGGGGAAGGAGAACCCGGACATCCTGGTGCTGGATGTGGACATTGGGAAATCCTGCAAAACCGGGGAGTTCCGGAAGCAGCTGCCGGAGCAGTACCTGAACGTAGGGATCGCGGAGCAGAACGGCGCCGGCGTGGCCGCCGGGCTGGCCACCTGCGGGAAGATCCCCTTTGTGGTCACCTATGCGGCCTTTGGTTCCATGCGGATGTGCGAGATGATCCGCCAGGAAATCTGTTATCCCAGGCTGAATGTGAAGCTGGCCTGCTCCCACGGCGGCCTGACCCCGGCCAACGACGGGGCCAGCCACCAGTGCATTGAGGACATGGGGATCCTTCGGACCCTCCCCAACATGACGGTGATCATGCCGGCGGATTACACAGCGGCCCGGAAGCTGGTGCGGGAGGCGGCCTCCTATGAGGGGCCGGTGTACCTGCGGTTCACCCGAGACGCGGTGCCGGTGATCTACGGGGAGGAAGAAAAATTTACCATCGGCAAGGCCAAGCGGCTGCGGGAAGGCCGGGACGTGGCCATCCTGGCCAACGGAGACACCCTGTGCCTGGCGCTGGAGGCGGCGGAGCGGCTGGCGCAGGAAGGTATTTCCGCCCGGGTGCTGGACTTCCACACCATCAAGCCCCTGGATGTGGAAGCGGTGGCCCAGTGCCTGGAGGAGATCGGGCGGGTGATCACGGTGGAGGATCACAATATTCTCAACGGCCTGGGCAGCGCGGTGGCAGAGGTGGCCGCGGAGCAGGGCCGGGGAATCCTGCGCCGGGTAGGCGTCCAGGACCAGTTTGGCATGTCCGCCCCCTATGAGCGGCTGCTGGCCCGAAACGGGATCACGACGGAGCACATTGCGGAACTGGCCCGGGAACTGCAGAAACAGCCCCGGCGGTGAGAGACGCTCCAGCGGCCCGGCAGCGGCGTACTCCGGGCGGATATAGAAAAAGGCAGAAAGGATGGAGAAGGCGATGTTGGATTTTAGCGGACAGGTGGTTTTGGTGACGGGAGCCGGCTCCCCCAAGGGAATCGGCCGCACGGTGGCCCATACCTTTGCCAGGCAGGGGGCGCAGGTGGTGCTCTGCGATATTAACCAGGCCGGCGTGGAGGCCAACGTCCGGGAGATGGAGGAAAAGGGCTGGAAGGCCTACGGGGCCGTGGCCGATCTGTGCAATCCGGATTCCGTGAAGGCGCTGACGGAGGAGATAGTCCGCCGGTACGGCCGGATCGACGTGCTGGTGAACAACGCGGGCCTCTCCCAGAAGGTGACGGTGGAGGACATGACCCTGGAGGACATGGAGCGGATCTTCCGGATCAATGTGTTCGGCCTGTTTTTGATGACCCAGGCGGTGTGCCGGGTGATGAAAAAGCAGATGTACGGGCGGATCGTACACCTGAGTTCCGTCTCCGCCAAGCGGGGCGGCGGGATCTTTGGCGGGGCCCACTATTCCGCCTCCAAGGCGGCGGTGCTGGGCTTTTCCAAAAACCTGGCCCGGGAAATCTCCCCGTACGGGATCACCACCAACTGCGTATGCCCGGGACTGATTAACACGGACATCTGGAAGAGCCTGCCGAAAGAGCAGGCGGAGGCGGTGATCGCCGGGATCCCCATGGGACGGCCGGGGGAAACCCAGGAGGTGGCCGATACCATTGTGTTCCTGGCATCCCGGGAGGCTTCCTATATCACCGGGGAAGAAATCGACATCAACGGCGGCCAGCATATGGACTGACGGCAAAAAATTTTTCAAAATTTCACAAAAAACAGTGACCATTGGCTTCCCTTTGTCATATCTATATAGAAGATCCGGAGACAAGCTTCTCCGGATCTTTTCTATGCCGAACGCCCGCGGGGATCCTGCCGCGGCGGAAGAAGGGGCGGGCGGCGAAGGACTTCCCGGCGTCCGGGGCTGCGGAAGGAAAACGGAGGGAACAGAATGCGGATCGTTGAAGCGGAAGGAATTTCCAAATATTACGGGGAGGGGGAGGCCCTAGTCAAAAGCGTGGACCAGGTGTCCCTTTCCATTCAGGCCCATCGGATTACGGCCATTGTGGGAAAAAGCGGCTCCGGCAAAACCACCCTGCTCCACATGCTGGGCGGGCTGGAGCCGCCGGATGCCGGCACGGTGCGGGTGCTGGGCCGGTCTCTGTACGAGCTGCCGGACAGCCGGCGGACCAAGTTCCGCCGGGAGCACATCGGCTTTATTTTCCAGAAATTCCAGTTGATCCCGGAGCTGACGGTGCGCCAGAACATCCGGCTGCCTCTGGAGACGGCGGGGAAGAAGGTGGACCGGGAGCTGGAGGCGGAGCTGCTGGCGCTGCTGGATTTGGAGGACCGGGTGAATTTTTACCCCCACCAGCTTTCCGGCGGCGGCCAGCAGCGGACCGCCATCGCCCGGGCCCTGCTGGTGAAGCCGGAGCTGGTGCTGGCGGACGAGCCCACCGGAAACATCGACCAGGAGGCAGGGGCGGCCCTGCTGGATTTTATCCGGGAGTCCCACCGGCGCTTTGGCCAGACCTTTGTGGTGGTGACCCATGACCCGGAGGTGGCGGCCATGGCCCACCGGAAAATTTGGATCCGGGACGGACGGATTTCCCAGGAGACGGAACAGGAGGACCGCTCCGGTGAGGAGGGAGAGTCGGAGGCGGACTCCGGGCTGTTTCGGGAATTCCCGGCGGAAGGGAGGGAGGTCCCGTGAGAGTGTTCGCGCGCTACAGCTTTTACGGAGTGGTCAAAAGCCGCCGGTACCGGCTGCTGTTTCTAGGGGTGATGCTGTCCGTCCTGCTGCCGGTGCTGTTTTTGACGGTGACCGAGAGTCTGCTCACCACCACCCGGGAGAAGCGGCTGGATATTTACGGGGAATTTTCCGACCTGTACTACACGTCTCTCTCCGGGGCGGAGACGGAGGAGCTGCTGGAGACCGGCGCTTACCCCGCCGGCCTTCCCTGGCAGGGGAACCGGGAAAACACCGGCGGCCTCTACCGGCTGGGGGAGGTGGGCTATGGGGAGGAGGCCGCCTTATCCGGCGGAAGGCTGCAGCTGGAGGAGGGAGCCTTCCCCGGAAGGGGCCAGGCGGCGGTGACCCGCTATGAGGCGGAGCGGCAGGGGCTGTCCCTGGGCGATCCGGTGTCCACGGCGGCGGGCGTGTTTTCCGTGTCGGGCATCCTGCGGGATTACGGAAGCCTCTGGTGCAGCAACAGCAGCCAGTCGGCGGAGCAGCGGGAAAACCCGCAGATTCTCCTGTGCCGGGAAGACTTTGCCGCCTGGGCGGGAAGCCAGCCGGAGGGGGAGGTAGACGTCAAGTACATGGCGCTGGGGGCGGAGGTGGCTCCGGGGCAGTACCAGGAGAACTACCAGCTGGTCCAGAACGAGCCCATCCTCCACAGCAGCTTCCAGGTGCCTCAGGTGATTCTGTGGCTCACCTACCTGTGCGCGGGGATCCTGCTGCTGCAGCTGATGCGGATGGGACTTCCGGGCATCGGGGAGAAGATGCGGGTGTACCGGCTGGTGGGCGTGCCGGCCCGGCAGATTCCGGGGCTGTTTTATCTGGACCTGTTCTGGCTGTATCTGCTGGCGCTGCCGGTGGGAGCGGCCGGCGGCGTGGCCCTGGCGTACCTGTTCTGCGCGGCCGGAAGCCGGCTGGGGAAGACGGAGCTTCTCTTTTCCCTGAACCCTTCCTACCTGCTGGGGGCGGTGGGAATCAGCCTGCTGCTGACCTTCCTGGCCGGGCTGGGGCCGGCCCTCTCTCTGAGCCGGGTGAACCCGCTGGAGCCCGATGGGGGAAGCCTCCGGCGAAGGCGGCTGTTTCCGGTGCTTACGGGCCTCTTTCTGGCCGGCGTATTTTTGCTGTACGGCAGCGCCCGGTGCTATCTGCGGTTTTATCAGGATCAGAATGTGTCCCTGCCGGTGTTCGGCAAGCTGGCCTCGGACTATGACTACGAGCTGATGGCCAGCCGGGTCAGCAGCGATACCAGCTACGTAGACGAGAACGGCCATTCCCTGAGCCTGTCGGTGATGGAGGAGGGGGACGTGATGTTCCTCTACAACGCGGCCTTTAACGGCGCGTCGGACGAGGAGCTGGAGGAGCTGGCCGCCTCCGCCGGGGTGCGCCGGGTTTCCGCCTACAAGGAAAACACGGAGCTGTATATGCCAGCCGACCGGTCGGACCCTTACCAGACCGCCCGGCTCAGCTTTTCCGGCGGCGCGCTGCCGCCGGAGGTAAGCGAATGGTTTGGCATGGATGGCGACTGGATGGATACCTCCCTGGCCGGGTATTCCGATGAGGAGCTGCTGCCCTTCCAATCCTATGTGACGGAGGGGGAGATTGACCTGGAGAAGCTGCGCTCCGGGGAAGAGGTGATCCTGGTGGCGCCGGATCTGGCCATGGAGGAGCTGACCTTCTCCGACGGCCTGACCGGCCA
>CALWEC010000053.1 GCA_944376945.1 uncultured Lachnospiraceae bacterium
TCCGTCTCCTTTATCCGGGACCTGCAGGCCACGGTAGACGATATGATGCGCAGCCTGGACCTGGTGATCTGGGTGCTGATTATCTCCGCCGGCCTCCTGGCCTTTGTGGTGCTGTACAACCTGAACAACATCAACATCACCGAGCGGAGGCGGGAGCTGGCCACCCTGAAGGTCCTGGGCTTTTACGACGGGGAGGTGGCCACCTATGTGTACCGGGAGAATGTGCTGCTGACCATCCTGGGGATCTTGGCCGGCATGGCCATGGGCGTGGCCCTGCACCAGTACCTGATCCAGACCGTGGAGCTGGATATGATTATGTTCGGCCGGGTTATCCAGCCGCCCAGCTACCTGTACAGCAGCCTGCTGACCATTGTATTCTCCGTGGTGGTCAACTTCTTCGTGTTCTTTAAGCTGCGGAAGATCGATATGATCGAATCGCTGAAGAGCGTGGAATAAAGAGTTTGGAAGAAAGAGCCCGGAGGCCGCCGTATGGGGCGCGCCTCCGGGCTCCTATTTTTGCGTTTTTTTGCGTTTTCTTCCGGCGTTACAAATCCTCCACCGGCGTAGGCCGGGAAGGATCGAACACTTCGCTGGCGTCAAACAGGTCGGACAGGGTATCCTTCTCCCCGGACACAGCCCACCACATACGGATGCCGTCCAGGTTCCGCCGTCCCTGGCGGAAGTAGCCGTCCTTCATCTGCTCCCAGTACTGGGCGCCGTCCACCGGGCAGTAGTAGTCGAAGCCCAGGCTGTCCAGGTACTGGTATTTTTCCTGGATGGACTCGGAATGGTCGTAGCCCCGCCAGCTGCCGGTTCCCAGATCTGCCCCGAAGGGGAAGATAATGGTGTCGATATTCCCGCCCAACAGGGGCTCCACCTGGTCCTCCCATTTCTGGGCGTCCGTCTTCATTTCCTCAAAGGACAAGGCCCCGTAGTCCCGGTGGCCCCAGCTGTGGCTGGCGAACCGCCATCCCAGCTCCTGCATCCGGGCCGCCACCTTCGTGGCCTGCTCCCGCTCGTACTCCACGTCGATGCTGGCGTACTCCTCCAGGTAGCTGCTGTCCGTAGGATCCCCGTACTTGGGCGCGGTGCGGTAGCCCAAAATGCCGTTGTAGCCGGTGAGGGCGATAATGCCCCGGGCCCCCCGGTAGGAGAAGTCCGGGTGCGCCTCGATAAAGTCCTCCAGCAGCGGCACCATGTCGTAGGAGCCCCGGATGACGGTGCCATCCTCCTGGTCGATCTCATTGGTAATGCCGCCGTCCTCATCGATGACCAGGCGGCTGGCAAAGCCATCCCCTTCCATGTACTCGTAATAGCTGACGTCGTCCTGGGACAGCACAAAGGGGGTCTTGCCCTCCGGCAGGTAGATGGTCCCCCAGACCATTTTCTCCGTGCCGTCCGGCTGGGTCTCCAGGTGGGCGATGTCGTGGATGTCCACCAGCACGTAGCCTCGGTCGTACATTTCCTGGGTGATTTTGTTGAACTCGTCGATGGTGGTCATCACCTGGTTGTAATCCTTCACCTTGGCCGGATCGTCCAGGTGGAAGGTCACGTTGCCGTCGATAACCAGGGTGTGATAGAACACATGGGTGATCTCCGACATATTTTCATAGGGCACGGCCTTGGATTTTTCTTCCTCATACCGGGTGATGGCCGCCGTCAGCTCCGGGATGTCCTCGTACCCTTCCACGCCCTGGATCATCTGGATGGCCACATCGTAATTGTACTGCTGGCAATGGATGTCCGCCTCCGCCAGCACCGCCTGCCAGTCCGCGGCCTCGGTCCCGGCCGCCGTCTCCCCGCCGGCCTCCGGGCCCGCCTGGGTGTTTTCCGCCGCGCCGGACGCCGGCGCGCTTCCCTCCGGCGCATCCTCCGAGTCGCCCACAAGCCACCGGATCAAAAACACGATGCCCACAATCAGCAGCAGCACCACGCAGCCAAAGATAATCCGGTTGCGGATGGCCCGTCTCCGGCGCTTCCGGCGGCGCAGCTCCCGGGCCCGGCTGGCGCTTCCGCGGTAGCCTCCGCCGGAATATCCTCCGCGGTTTCCGTAACGATCCACTTTTGTACCTCCTCGTTTCTGCCCGCCGCGCCCCCCGCGGCGGAAAAGTATTCGGCTTTTTCCTCTACAGAATAACGGATATTCCCCACAAAATCAACAGGTGGGCCGGATAAAATCCGTAAAAAACGTACTTATTCAGCGCCGGCCCCCTCTCCCGGTTGTACAGCCAAAACAGCGGGAAGGAAAAAAGCGCGTAGATCTGCAGCTGCCCCCACCAGGTAAAGCCAAAGAACAGGGCCACCGGCAGGTATTTCCACCAGGGCAGGTCCCGCACCAGGTAAAATACCAGGATCAGGCAGACGCCCATGGCCCCGTAATCCGTCCGCAGGAGCTCCGCCGCCGCCATAGCCGCCGCCGCGGCCGGCAAGGCCAGCCAGATCCGCTGCCTCCGATAGGCCCACTGGTAAAACCACAGGGTCAGCTCCGCCAGCAGCAGGGTAAAAAACACGTTCTGGGCCCCGGGATCCCACAGGGTGTTTTCCATGGCCAGATCGTAGGGGATCTCCGACAGCACCGCGAACACCGCCAGCCGCAGGGCGTAGGCCCGGAGGCTGTGGGTGTAGATGGCCCCCTCCGCCAGCAGGAAGCAAAAAATGGGGAAGGCCAGCCGCCCCACCGCCCGCAGGTTCAGGTACGCCTCCCCCGGCACCAGCAGCACCGCCGCCGTGTG
>CALWEC010000054.1 GCA_944376945.1 uncultured Lachnospiraceae bacterium
TCAGTATGCTGGGATACAGCGTCTCCACGTCCAACGCCATGCTGCTGGCGTTCCGCCTGCTCCACGGGGTGGGCTGGGGGTTTGCCACCACCATCGGCATGACCATGGCCACCAACACCGCCCCGGAGAGTAAAATCGGAGAGGCTGCCAGCGTCTATGGGCTGGCCAACGTGCTGGCCATGGCGGTGGCTCCCAATCTGGGGGCTTTCCTCAGCGGGAACTTTAGCTACCGGGTCATGTTCCTGGGAGCGGCGGCGGTGGTTGCCTGCGCGCTGGCCTGCCTGTATCTGGTAAAGGACCAGCCGGTGGAGGGCAGCGGAGGGAAAAAGAAGATTTCCCTCAACACCCTAATCCTGAAGGAAGCTATGGTGCCGGCGGTGGTGCTGCTGCTCAGCGGCATGGTCTACAACGCCATCACCACCTTCCTGATTGCCTACGCTACCCAAGTGGGGGTTGCCAATCCCAGCTTATTCTTTACCGTATACTCGGTGATGATCCTGATTGTCCGGCTGAACAGCGGCAAGATTGTGGACCGGAAAGGTCCTGGGTATATTTTGGTTCCCGCCGGATTTTTCTTCTGCGGCTGCCTGCTGCTTTTGGCCAACCTGCGGAACGCCCCTATGCTGTACCTGGCCGCCGTGTGCATGGGCTTTGGCTACAGCGGGAACCTGTCCACCCTGATGGCGGTTTCCTTTAAACGGGCGGCGGCGAACCAGAGAGGGATTGCCAGCAGCACCATCAATGTGGGCATGGATGTGGGAACCGGCGTGGGAGCCACCGTGGCAGGGGCCATTGCCGGCTGGGTAGGCTACTCCAAGCTGTACCTGGTGCTTTGCATTCCGGTGATTGTGTCCACCCTGCTGTTTGTCTGGGACCAGCAGGCGTACCGGCAGCGGAAAGGCCTGTACCGGAACAGCCGGTAGGTCCCCTGAACCGGATAGAAGGACCGGATAGAAGGAACCGCAGAATAGAAGGAATAGCCTCTCCGGCAGAAGGCGGGGAGCGCGGGAAGGAGCAGGAACATATGGAAACACAGAAAACACAGGTTTTTCCTCCCCAGGTATGCCGGGAACTGGCCCGGACGGAGGCCTCGTATCCCTTTGGCGCGGCGGACCGGCTGGTGGAGCCCATCTGCCTGGCAGACTATGGGTTTGAGGAAAAAGAATATCTGGTCAAGGGCTTGGCCAATGTGTACCAGTGGCCGGTGGGGCAGGATATGCCGGAGGTGCGCACCGCCAATGCCCCCTATGCCAGCCGGATCCTGGTTCGGAAGCCGGTCCGGCCGGAAGCGTTCAACGGCATTGTGGTGGTGGAACCCATGAACTGGGCCTCCAAGTACGACCGCTCCATTCCTGGATGGGGCCACTGCTTTGAATATTATCTGTCCCGGGGGATGGTTTGGATCGGCGTCACCGTACGGGACGTGACCCTGGAGGTGCTGCAGCGGTTTGACCCGGAACGGTACCGGGAGGTGGGCTTTCCCAATCCGCTGCCGCCGGAGCAGCGGGGAGAACCGGCGTCCTCCTACGGAAAAAACAATATCGAACACGAAAACGGCCTGATCTGGGACATGCTCAGCCAAATTGGCGCGCTGCTGAAGTCGGACGGCCCGGAAAACCCGCTGGCCGGCTTCCCGGTTCAGAAGGTGATGATGACCGGCGCCACCGGCGGGGACCTGTCCGCCTATGTCCGGGCGGTGCATCCCCTTCACTGCCTGGAGGGAGGAAAGCCGGTGTATGACGGCTTCCTGATCTATATGACCGGCGCGCCCGGCGGCATCAACCAGGAAACGCCTAAGCTGACGGAGCTGGATCCCCGGTGCAAGTATTACGCGGAGGTGCCGCTGATGCACGTGCTGACCACCGGCGATATGGTAGGCGGCGGGTTCCATCCGGACTGGGCCTACATGCAGCGGCGTCCGGACGCGGATGAGCCAGGGAAAAAGCTGTGCCGGTATGAGATAGCAGGCTGCGGCGTCCGGGCCGGGTATGACAAAAAACGCTGCGTGTGCCCGGAGGATGTGGAAAAGTCCAACACGCCCTGGCGGGATACCGTGTACTATGAGTATGAGTACCCGGTGCGGTATATCCTGCGGGCCGCCACCGAGTGTATGATCCAGTGGATGACCCAGGGGATCACGCCGCCCCACTCCCCGCTGCTGGAGTTTGACCAGGCCCCTTATCCCAAGACGGATTTTGTCCGGGACGAGGTGGGAAATACCCAAGGAGGCATCCGGCTTCCCTATGTGGATGCCCCGCTGTACAAATACCGGGAGGAGGGCGGCGCCAAGCGCCTGCCGGATGAGGTAATCCGCAGCCTGTACCGGGATAAAAAGGAGTATCTGGAAAAGGTCATCGCTTCCACGGTAAAGGCGGTGCAGGACCGTTTCCTGCTGCCGGAGGACAGCGTCCCCATTATCCTGGAGGCCATGGAGGAAAAATTCCCGGAGGAGGAAAGGGCATGAGCGAAAGAGAAACCAGCCGGAGGGAAGCCGGCGCGCAGCCGGAGCGGACCCGCCTGTACGCCGGGGCGGCCCGGGTGTGCATTACCCCGTCGGCAGATTATTTCCCCATGGAGCATTTTATGAACCACATGACGCCGGGAAAGCCTTCCATCTTCAGCGGCAAAGTGGCGGAGGATATTTTTTTCCGGGTGCTGCTGGTCCAGAACCAGGAAACCCGCCTGGTGTTTGCGGTCATGGATCTGCCGGGGGTGCCGGAGTCCACGGAGGTGACAGAGCAGATCGCCCAGTGCGCCGGGGTGCCGGAGGAGCAGGTAATCTACACCGCCACCCACAACCACAGCGGCCTGTACGCGGACAACCCGGATTTTGAAAAGATTTTTGGCGCGGCGTTCACAGAAAAAATCCACCGTTACCGCCGGTTCCTGCGGGAGATCATCCCCGAGGCCATCCGGCAGGCGGAGGAGCGTCTGGAGCCGGTGCGCATGGCCATTGCCCGCAGCGACTGCTTCCTGAATGTAAACCGGAATGAAAAGGAGCTGGGCCCCAAGGCGGGAACCTACGGCTTCCGGAACGGCGGTCCGGCAGACCGGGACCTGTACCTGCTGCGGTTTGACCGGATGAACGGGGAGCCCCTGGCGGTATTAACCAATTACGCGGTCCATGCCTGCATGATGATCCACAACAATCCGGAGGGGAAAGGGACGGAGATCTGCGGCGACCTGCCGGGCCGGGCCTGCCGGATTTTGGAGCAGGCCTGGGGAGACCAGGCGGTGGTGCTGTTTACCAGCGGCTGCGCCGGCGATATGAACCCGGTGATGATGTCCCGGGTGAACATTGTGCGGCCGGACGGCAGCATAGAGACCAAGGAGCTGGGGGCCGCAGGGCCCATTATCCTGGAGTTTATGGGCAACCGGTTTGCCCGGGACATCCGGAATACCTGGGAGTCGGCGGCGCAGTGGACGGAGCACGCCGTGCTGCAGGCGGCCAAGCGCTCCTTCCAGGTTTCCGCCCAGGCGGTTACCAAGCCTTTCAACGCGGATCCGGTGGAATTCCGGGTGGGCGTGTTCCGGTTGGGAAACGCGGCGGTGGTCATGACCAACGGGGAAATCTTCCACGCCATCGGACGGCGGATCAAGGAGGAGTCCCCCTATCGGAACACCCTGATTGTGACCCACGCCGGCCAGTGGACCGCCTACGTAAAGGACGATTCCGGCCAGG